>DATFWA010000125.1:0-7667 GCA_035259825.1 Candidatus Methylomirabilota bacterium
GTCGGCCCGGGTGTTCAGCCGGGAGAGGAAGCCGGCCATCGTGTAGGCGTGCGCGTAGTGCAATTCCGTGCCGTCGAAGCCGGCTTCGAGGGCGCGACGCGCGGCGGCCGCGAAGAGGTCCGGCAGCACCTGCTCGTGAACCGCGCGCGGAGCGGACAGCAGCGCGTCGCGCACCGCAGACTCGGGCGCCTCGAGCCAGCGCGCGTCGTCGACGGCACGGGCCAAGCGGTCGCGCAGGTGCGGCGTGACCGCGAGATGGCGACCGAAGTAGGCCTCGGGCGTCGGGCGCCGGCGGACCGCCACGAAGTCGATGACCTGGATGAAGAGCCGCGTGTGTCCCGCGCTGCGTCGACGGACCATCTCGACGAGCCGCGCCAGGCCCGGTACGAATCGATCGTCGCCGATCCGGAGCAGCGGGCCGCTGGGCACGTCGCGGATGCCGGTGGCCTCCACGACCAGCACGCCGGGCCGGCCGTCGGCGAAGCGGCCGTACCAGTCGAGCACCTCCGGGGTGACGACGCCGTCGGCGGTCGCGCGCCACGGCACCATCGCGGGCACCCAGGTGCGCTGCTCGGCGACGACCGAAGATCCCAGGCGGAGCGGCTGCAGCCAGCGCGAGCGGGCGGCTTCGTCCTCGGTCGGCCAACTGGTAGGGGGAAGCCGATGACGGACGCGCCGCTGCCGGGACGTCTGCTCCCCGAGCGTTGAAGGGCCCATCCGCGCGCGATTATACTACCCGCGCTCTATGGGCCGTCCCTTCCAGCAGGTCTCCCTGGCCGACGCGGTCGGCCGACTCCGCGCCGGCATGAAGGTGCTCGTCGCCCCGGGCTCGGGAGATCCCTCCGCTCTGATCGCGGAAATCATGCGTCAGGCCGATCGTCTCGCTCCGCTCACGCTGATGGGTGGGCTGCGCCTCGACGACTTCGCGTTCGCGTCGCCCGCCTACGCGGGAAAGATCCGCTTCGCCACGTGGCACATGTCGCCGCGCCTCGCGGGGGCCGAGGCGCGCGGAGACGTGGACTTCGTTCCCGCGCGCTACTTCGACACCGTGAGGCTGTTCTCGGCCGGCGGCGTCTGGGCCCCCGACGCGGTACTCGTGCACACCGCGCCGCCCGACCGCGGCGGACACCTCTCGCTCGGGGTCTCGGTGAGCTACCTGCTGCCGGCGGCCCGTCGCGCCCCGCTCGTCATTGCGCAGGTGAACCCGCGCATGCCGCGCACGCTCGGCAACGCGTTCCTCCACCGCTCGCAGGTGGATGCATGGACCGCGGTCGATCATCCGCTGCTCGAGTACCCGCCCACGCCGGTGGGCGACGTCGAGCGGCGCATCGCGGGTCACGTGGCGGATCTGATCCCGGATGGGGCGACGGTGCAGGTGGGCGTGGGCTCGATCCCGCAGGCGGTAATGGAGGCCCTCGCGGGCAAGAAGGACCTCGGCATCCACTCGCTGCTGGTCGACCACATGCTGCCGCTGGTGCGGAGCGGGGTGATCACCAACGCGCGCAAGCGCCTGCACCCGGGTCGGATGGACGTGGGCGAGATCATGGGCACCGCCGCCCTCTTCCAGTGGAGCCACGAGAACCCGCTCGTGAACATGGAGCCGTCCGACGTCGTACACGACCCTCACGTGATCGCCGCCCTCGGCGACTTCGTCTCGGTGAACTCGGCCCTCGAGGTCGACCTGCTGGGACAGGTCAACGCGGAGAGCGTGGACGGCCGTCAGATCACCGGCATCGGCGGGCAGTTCGACTTCGTCCTCGGGGCGGCGCGGGCGGCGGGGGGACGGTCGATCATCGCGCTGCCCGCCAGCGCGGCGCGCGGGACGCGCTCACGGATCGTGGCACGTCTTGGCGCGGGCGCGCGAGTGACCACTCCGCGCTTCCTGAGCGACTACGTGGTGACCGAGCACGGGGTGGCGGCGCTGCGGGGAGCGAGCGACGCCGGGCGGGCGCGGGCACTGCTCCGCATCGCCGACCCGGCGTTCCGGGACGCGCTCGAGCGAGAGGTCGGCACTTGAGCGCTCAACCGGTTCCACCTCGCTGGTTGACGGCACGGATCCGCCCGCATACCATCGCGGTGCCGTCAGCGCGTCAGTCATGTGCCCTTACCACCAAGAGAGAAGGAGACACACCGTGCGACGAACGATGGCAATAGTGCATTCGCTGATCGCGTTGGCTGCGCTATGCGCAGTGGGCGCCGCGTCGGCGCAGCAGTCCCAGGAGGAGCCCGGCTGGGCCAAAGGCCGCCCGAAGACCGACGAGGCCATGAAGATGGCCCCGGTGCCGGCGTTCCCGATTCCGACGCCCGTCGATCAGCTACCGGTCAAGAAGTTCAAGCTGCCACCGGGCTTCAAGGCCGAGGTTTGGGCCTCCGGCGTACTCGACGCGCGCGGGCTGCGTCAGGGCGAGAAGGGCAACATCTTCGTCAGCACGCTGTTCGTCGCCAACAAGGTTTACGTAATCTCCGAGAGCGGCAAGCACGAGCCCAAGGTCATCATCGATAACATGCCGATGGCCGCCGGCATCGAGATCCACAAGGGCAGCCTGTACTTGGCTACGCACACGAAGATCATGCGCTACGACAACGTCGAGGCCAATCTCGACAAGCTCGGCGAGCCCAAGATCATCTACGACAAACTGCCCGGCGGCAACGATCACAGCTGGAAGTACCTGCGCATCAAGGACGAGAAGCTGTACTTCGAGGTCGGCGCGCCGTGCAACATCTGCGATCCGGGCGAGTGGGCCAAGATCTTCCGCATCAACCTCGACGGCTCTGGCTTCGAGACCATCGCCTCGGGCGTGCGGAACACGGTGGGCTTCGACTTCGATCCCAAGACTGGCTACCTCTGGTTTACCGACAACGGGCGCGACTGGTTCAGCGAGGAGCTGCCCAACGACGAGCTGAACGTAGTCACCCAGCCGGGCAAGCAGCACTTCGGCTACCCGTTCTGCCATCAGGGCAACATTCCCGATCCGGAGTTCGGCTGGGGCAAGTCGTGCGACGACTTCACGAAGCCCGCGGCGCTGCTCGGGCCGCACGCCGGGTCGCTGGGCCTGAAGTTCTACACTGGCAAGATGTTCCCCGCCAAGTACCAGGGGGCCATGTTCATCGCCCTCCACGGTCCGTGGAACCGCACCAAGAAATACAACGGCGTCTACGTCGCGTGGCCCGACGGCAAGGGCGGCGCGAAGGTCGAGCCGTTCATGACCGGCTTCGTCGAGAACAATAAGTACCTCGGACGGCCGGTGGACTTCCTGGTGATGAAGGACGGCTCGCTGCTGGTCAGCGACGACCACGCCGGAGCGATCTACCGCATCAGCTATAGCGGCAAGTGAGTGAATGAGAGGGCTGGCCGGCCTCGCCCTCTTGGCGGTGGCCCTGTTGGCCCTGGCCTCGACGGCCGGGGCACAGGGCAAGCCGCGCAGCGGCGGCAAGGCGGCCAGCGCCCCGAACCCGTACGCGCAGCGCTTCGCCACGCTATGCGCGGCCTGCCACGGCGCCAATGGTCGTAGCGACATGCCAGGCACACCGGCACTCGCCGGACAGCATTCCTTCTACGCGATCACGCAGCTGTTCCTGTTCCGTGAGGGCCGCCGCAGCAACGAGGCGATGACGGCGGTGGCCAAGCAGATGAGCGACGCCGACCTGCGGGGTTTCGCCGATTTCATCGCCACACTACCACCGGTGGCGGCGCCGCCGCCGGCCACGCCGTCCGACGCGGCGCGCATGAAGAAGGGCGCGGATCTGGCGAGGCAGCACAAGTGCCTGTTCTGCCACGGCGCGGACTTCGCCGGCGGCCAGCAGGTGCCGCGAATCGCCGGTCAACGCGAGGACTACTTGCAGATGACCCTGCGGGGCTTCAAGAGCGGCCAGCGGCCGGGCTACACGATGGCGATGGGCGAGGCGGTGAGCCAGGTCACGGCTGAAGAGCTCGACACGCTGGCGTACTACGCAGCGCGCTTCCCGGTCGCTGCGGCCGCGCCGGGCAAGTAGGGCGGAGTCCGGGGTGGCGGCGCTGCGGGGAGCGAGCGACGCCGGGCGGGCGCGGGCACTGCTCCGCATCGCCGACCCGGCGTCCCGGGACGAGCTCGGGCGGGCGATCAGCCCTTGAGCTTATCGATCTCGGTGAAGATCTCCTGATCCTCGGGGAAGCGATAGGTGACCTGGTTGTCGTAGATCATCTTGTCGTCGACCTCGACGGTGAAGATGCCGCCGACGCCTTCCCGAAGCTCAGAGGTGATGCCGTACTTGCTCTTGATGGCGGCCTGCAAACTGGAGGCCTGGGGGAGATAGTTTCACTCGCCGCAGTAGGTGATCCGGACGTGCATCGAACCCTCCTTTTACGAGAACTTGGCGCCGGACTGTCGCGTATGATACGGACGCTTCCGGGACCTGTCAAATGAGCCGGCATCTCCTGATCGACACCGACCCCGGCATCGACGACGCGCTGGCGATCCTGCTCGCCCTGTCCTCGTCCGAGGCGCGCGTCGAGACGATTACCACTGTCGCGGGCAACGTGTCCGTGGACCTGGCCACTCTGAACGCCCGCCGCATCCTGGCTGTGGCCGCCCCCGAGCCGATGCCGCCGGTCTTCCAGGGTGCCGAGACCCCCCTGAAAGGGCCGCTGATCACTGCGGCCCATGCGCACGGCGACGACGGGCTCGGCCACCTCGATCGCTTCGTGGAGCCCGACGGCCGGCCTCGCTATCCGGAACCCACCGTCCCTCTTCAGACGGGTGCGGCGGCCGAAGCGATTCTGGACACCGCGGATCGCTGGGGCCCTGACCTGACCATCGTGGCGCTGGGGCCGCTCACCAACCTGGCCGCCGCGCTTGCCCGCGACGCGCGGCGCCTCACCCAGGCTGGCCGGATCGTGGTGATGGGCGGAGCCATCGCGGTGCCGGGCAACGTGACGCCGGCGGCCGAGTTCAACATCCACGTGGATCCGGAGGCGGCGGCGATGGTGCTCTCGGCGGGCCTACCGGTCGAGCTGGTCCCGCTCGACGTGACCCGGCGGGTCGTCCTGGCCGAGACGGCGCTCACCGAACGGCTCCGGCACCGCGCGACGCGCACCGCGCGCTTCATCCTCGATTTCACCGGGCACGGGTTTGCGTTCAGCGCCGACCGGGAGGGCGGCGGCATCGTGCTGCACGACCCGCTCGCGATGGCGGTGGCGCTCGATCCTTCGCTCGTGGCGTTCGAGCCGCTCCACGTCGAGGTCGAGTGCGAGGGGCAGCTCACCCGCGGCCTCACGCTGGCCGATCGCCGGCAGCGCCCGGCCGACCGTGACACCGCACCCACGTGCCGAGTGGCGCTCGACGTGGACGTGGAGCGGGCGCTGCGTCTGGTCCTGGAGGGCCTGTGCCCCGCGTCTGCGTGATCGGCTCCGCGAACCTCGATTTCACAGTGGCGCTCCCGCGGCTGCCGCGCGTCGGCGAGACCGTCTCGGCGGGCACGCTGCTGGTCAACCGCGGCGGCAAGGGAGCGAACCAGGCGGTGGCGGCCCGGCGCCTGGGCGCCGAGGTGCGGATGATCGGCTGCGTGGGCGACGACGACTCCGGCAGCGAGATCCGCCGGGCGCTGCGCGAGCAGGGGATCGGCGTCGACGGCATCGCGACCTCGTCGGAGGCGGCGACCGGCACCGCGCTGATCTTCGTGGACCGGGAAGGCCGCAATCAGATCGGGGTCGCGCCCGGGGCCAACCATCATCTGACCGTGGAGATGGCGCGGGCCGGGGAGGACGCCATCGCATGGGCCGAGGTACTGGTCAGTCAACTGGAGGTGCCGGTGCCGGTGGTGCGCTGGGCGCTCGAGACCGCCCGGCGGCATGACGTGCCCACCGTGCTCAACCCGGCGCCGGTCCAGGAGCTGTCGGACGAGCTGCTCGGGCTGGTAACCTACCTCACGCCCAACGCGGGCGAGGTCGCAGCGCTCACCGGTATCGAGGTGCAGGACCTCGATTCGGGCCGCCAGGCCGCCGCGCGCCTGTGCGAGCGCGGCGTGGGCACGGTGATCATCACCCTCGGCGAGCAGGGCGCGCTCGTGTGCGACGGCGCTTCCGCGGTGCACTTCGAGGCGTTCCCGGTGGAGGCCGTGGACACCACCGGCGCCGGCGATGCGTTCAACGGCGCGCTGGCCGTCGGCCTCGCGGCCGGCGGCAGCCTCGAGCAGGTGATCCCGCTGGCCAGCGCCGCCGCCGCGCTCACCTGCACGCGCCGCGGGGCCCAGGACGCGCTGCCCGACCGGGGCGACGTGGAGCGCTTCCTGCAGTCTCTCCGCGGACGCTGACCCGGCCTAGCGCAGGCGGGCGCGCAGGGCGTCGACGCGCGCCACGGCCGCCTGCACCGTGGACTCGCTGAGCCGGCCGTCGGCGATGGCGCGGGTGATGGCGGCGACCACCCGCTCGGCCGCGCGGTTGTCGATCCGGCCCGTGTTCTGGGAGATCAGCAGCACGTCCACGCCCGCGCCAAGCGCGAGGACCGAAGCCTCCTCGAGCCCGTAGTGCTGCGCAATGGCGCCCATGAGCAGGTCGTCCGACACCACCACGCCGTCGTAGTCGAGCCAGCCGCGGAGCACGCGGTGCACGGTGAAACGCGACAGCGTCGCGGGATCCCACGGATCGAGACCGCGATTGAACACGTGGGCGGTCATCACGCTGTCGGCCAGACCGTCCGCGATCAGCGCGCGGTAGGGCTGAAGCTCCACGCGCAGCTCCGCGGTGTCGGTCACCTCGGTGAAGCCGAGATGGGAGTCCTTCCGGCTCGAGCCGTGACCTGGGAAGTGCTTGAGCGCGGTGAGCACGCCCGCCTCGTGCATACCGCGGACGAAGGCGCCGGCGTGCGCGACCACACGCGCGGGGTCGGCGGAATAGGTGCGGCCGTTGGTAACCACCGCGGGGTTGGTCGGGTTCACCGCCACGTCCACCACCGGGGCCAGGTCCCAGTTGATGCCGGCCTCGCGCAGCATCTGGCCCATCCGGCGGGCCTCGGCCTGCGTGAACGCGGGATCGTCACGCGCGCCCAGCTCCTGGGCCGAGAGGGTCGGCGGATAGCCAAGGCGCGGCGAGAGGCGCATGACCCGGCCGCCCTCCGCGTCCGCGGCGATGAAGAGCGGCCGTCCCGCGCAGCCGGCGGCCAGCGTCTGCAGATCCCGGGTGAGCGTGGTGATCTGCTCGGGGCTCACCATGTTTCGCGGCTGGCCCGACGCGGCAAAGCGCTCGAAGAGCAGCACGCCGCCGACCTTCACGTCGCAGACCAGGCGCCGCACTTCCTCGTTGCCGGCGACCTGCGTCCCACTGAAGCCCACGAGCAGGAGATCGGCGACCCGCAGACGCACCGGATCGGGAGCGGGGCGGGGCGTCACGAGCGCGCAGCCGGACATCGCCAGGGCCAGCGCGACGATCGTCCCCCGACGGCGGAAGGAGCGGCCGCTCACCCGCGAGCGCCGCGGGCGGCCGCGACCAGGCGCCGTACCCGCTCGGCGTCGACCGGGTTCGAAAGGCGGCCGTCGCGCTTGATCGAGGTGCCGACGATCACCCCGTCGGCCACCGAGAGCAGGTCGGCTACCGTCTCCGGCGACGCGCCGCTGCCGACCAGGAGCGGTGCCTCGGGCACCGCGCCGCGCACCCGCTTGAGATCGCTCATGGGGGTGGGCTCGCCGGTGGCCAC
>DATFWA010000126.1:0-14629 GCA_035259825.1 Candidatus Methylomirabilota bacterium
GACGCGTCGACCCGCCGCTCACTCCCCGGCGCTCATCCCCGCGCCCCGCCGCGACCTTGACAAGCGAGGACTCGGTGGGACGCTCGATCCATTCAGAAGCACGAGCCAGGGGAGGGTGCGATGACCAGTCGATCCGGACCGTTCTGGGATGCGATCAACGGGCGGGGGCCCATGCCGCGCGCCGCCGCGACGCTGGGCTTCGAGCTCATCGACGCGGATGTCGAGAAGGGCACCATCGAGATCGCGTTCAGGGCGACCGCGGACTTCACCAACCCGACCGGCAACGTGCTCGGGGCCTTCGTGGCCGCGATGCTCTACGACACGGTCGGGCCCGCGCTGCTGGCCACGCTCGAGCCCGACCAGTTCCAGTCCACGCTGGGACTCAACGTCAATTTCCTGCGGCCGGCGCGGCCTGGGCGGCTCATCGGCAAGGGCCGAGTCGTCCACCGGGACCGTGACATCGCCGCGCTCGAGGCCTCACTGCTCGATCCCGACGGGGCCCTCATCGCCACCGCCACCGCGACCGCGCGGGTGATTGCCCTCGACCAGGCGCGCTCCGCGGTCTGACCTGCCGACGTGGCGCGCATGAGCGAGTCGATCCGGTTCGTTCCCGTCGAAGTCGAGCTACGGAACGGTCGGCGGGTGCGGCTGCGGGAGATCCGCCCCGACGACCGCGAGGAGATTCGACAGGCCTTCGGCCGGCTGTCGAGCGAGTCGCGCTACACGCGCTTCATGGCGAGCATGCGGGATCTCACGCCGCGGATGCTGGACTATGCGGTCAGCCCGCAGGGCGAGCGCGAGCTGGGCCTGGTGGCGGAGATCGATGCGCCGGACGGCATCGACATCGTGGGGGGCGCCCGCTACTACGTCCAGGGTGACCGGGAGAGCTGCGAGTTCGCGATCACCGTGGTCGACGACTGGCAGGGGACGGGGCTGGCCTCGCGGCTCATGCTCGAGCTGATCCAGGGAGCCCGAGCCCGAGCGCTCACGCGGATGGAGGGCCTCGTGCTCGCGGGGAATCGTCGGATGCTGCGCCTGGCTGAGCGCCTGGGCTTCTCGGTTCACACCGATCCGGACGACGCTGCGGTGAAGATCGTCCGCATCGACCTGACGACATCGTCGTCGAAAAACCTGTGACCGTGAGACGATGACCGCGCGGGACGAATCGAACCGGGGAGACGCCAGGCCATGAAATATCTCGTCAACGGGACGCTGCGCCCGACCAGGACACGGGAGGAGCTGCTCGAGCTGGTGAAGAAGAAATCCCTGTCCCGTGCGGCCTGGACACTCATCGAGAAGGGTGTGATCACCGAGCACGGCTTCAAGACCGGAGAGCGCCCAGGGTTCGTCTTCGTCATGGAGGGCAGCTCGGAGGCGGCCGTCCGCTCGACGATCGCGTTGTTCCCCTTGGTGCAGGACGGATGGTTCGACATCGAGGTGGATCCGGTGACCCCGTTCCTGACCGAGATGCGCTAGGGGACTACCCCGCCGTCAGTTCTGGACCGACTCCAGGAAGGTCACGATCTTTCCGATGGCGTCGGCGTTGAGCACGTCGCCCCAGGTCGGCATGCCCTTGGTCGGGCGGCCCTCCTTCATGGCGGTGACGGTCACGTCGCGCATCTTGTCGCCATAGCGCGCCCGCAGGCGCCGCAGGTCGCGGCTTGGCTCCGGGCTCAGCGCGTTCGGGGCGTGGCAGTGCGAGCAGTGTTGGTTGAACAGGCTGCGGCCGGCGCGGACCGTGTCTCCGGGGGCCATGGTCCCCGGGTTGTCGGGCGGCGAAACGGGCGCGGGGCTCTGGGCCACCCGCTCGAATCCGATGGGTGGTCCCGAGGGGAAGCCGTACTTGGCGGCCAGGCGGGCGATGTCGGGAGCGAGCTGGGCCAGCTCCCCCTCGATGGCCGCACGTAGGCTCTCCTCGCCCTTGCGCACGCCGACCGCGGACTGCCACTGCAGGCCCGGACCGGCGACCGAAGAAACCTGGTAGGCGCCGCCCAGCTTCTGCTTGTTGAAGTAGCCGGCCACCGGTCCCCACACGAACGCCGCGTCGACCTCCCGGCGCGCGAGTGCCTCGAGCGCGTCCTCCGCCTCGCGAAACGTCACGAGCTCATACCCGCCGCGCTCGGACAGGAGGAGCTGCGGTGACGAGGAGAACTGCACCGCGACCTTCCGGCCCTTGAGATCGTCGACCGCGGTGAAGCCGGGCGGCTTCGGCGCGATGACCGCGTAGCCCATCTCGAGGAACGGCCGCGTCAGGGCGACCGTCTGGTTCATGAAGGACTTGTCGTACGGCAGGCCGAAATAGGCGTCGCATTCGTCGGACAGCAGCGTGTTGCGCACGGTGCGCTTGCCGAAGTAGCTCCGCCACCAGAAAAACTCTGCGGGCGCCCCCAGGCGGGCGGCCACCAGCTCGGCCAGCTCGACGTAAAGGCCGCGCTCGGCTCCGCGCTCGCTGCTGAACGGCAGGTTGTCGGGATCGGCGCAGACGCGGAGCCGGGTGATGGGCGCAGCCGGCGGCGCCGCCCAGAGCCCGAGCCACAGCGCGCAGACGAGCGCGAGCGCTGCCTTGCGCATCGAGCGAACCCGCGGTCGCCTCAGGGCGACGGCAGCTCGAAGACGAAGAGGGTGCCGCCCTCCGGGCTGGCGTCCACCATCTGCTTGCCGATCGGGCCCAAGAAGACCGGGATCGAGAAGGTGCGTCCCGAGACCACGGCCACGTACTGCTTGCCGTCGATCTCGTAGGTGATGGGCGCGGCCGCGACGCCCGATCCGGTGTTGAACTGCCAGAGCTGCTTGCCAGTCTTGGCGTCCAGGGCCCTGAACCAGCCGCGCACGTCGCCGTGGAAGACGAGCCCGCCCGCGGTGGTCATGGTGCCGCCGAGCCAGGGCAGCGCGTCCTTGTTGCCCCAGACCTTCTGCTGCTTGACCGGATCCCACGCCATCAGCTCGCTCATGTACCCGCCGGGGCCGCCCTTGCCCAGGTCGAACTCGAACGCGAGGTAGAAGCTGCCGCGCTTGTAGGCGGGCTCGGCGCCTTCCATGTCCATGCAGAGGTTGATGGACGGGATGTACACGAGCCCGGTCTGGGGGTTGTAGCTCATCGGATGCCAGTTCTTGCCGCCGAGCAGGTTCGGGCAGATGTTCATCGCCCGGAACTTGAACCGCGGCCGCTTGTCCGGCACCTCGATCGGCCGCCCGGTGGTCATGTCGACGCCGGTGGCCCAGTTGATGGGCACGTACGACTGGGCCGAGATCAGCTTGCCGTTCTGGCGATTCAGGACGTAGAAGAAGCCGTTGCGATCGGCCTTGAACATTGCCGGCGTCTTCTGCCCGTTGACGGTGACGTCGGCCAGCACCAGCTCGTTCACCCCGTCGTAGTCCCACACGTCGTGCGGCGTGCTCTGGTAGTGCCACACGAGCTTGCCGGTGTCGGCGTTCAGCGCGATCGTGGAGGACGAGTAGAGGTTGGTCATGGTGCCGTAGTTGCCACTGTCCGGACCGCGGATCGAGCCGCCCCACGGCGAGGGATTGCTGGTGCCGTAATAGATCAGGTTCAGGGCGGGATCGTAGGAGCCGATCAGCCACGCGGTGGCCCCGCCGTACTTCCACGAGTCGCCCTTCCAGCTGTCGTTGCCGGGCTCGCCGGGACCGGGCACGGTCCAGAAGCGCCAGACCTCCTTGCCCGAGTCCTGGTCGAGCGCGCTGAGGTACCCGCGCGCTCCGTACTCGCCACCGCCGAAGCCGGTGACCACGAGGTTCTTCACGATGGTGGGCGGCGAGGTGATCACCGAGCCCTGGGTGTAGTCGACGACCTGCGTCTTCCACAGCTCCTGGCCGGTCTTGGCATCGAGGGCGACCATGTGTCCGTCGAGCCGCCCGACGAAGACCTTGCCGTTGGCGTAGGCCACCCCGCGGTTGTTGACGTCGCAGCAGGCGAACTGGTCGATCCCGCCCGGCACGTCCGGGGAGTATCGCCACCGAACAGTGCCGGTCTTTGCGTCGACCGCGAACACGTTCTTGGGGCCGAACGACGAGGTCACGTACAGCGTGTCGCCGACCAGGATCGGCGTCGACTCCTGGGAGCGCACCGAGCCGAGCTGCAGGGCCCACGCCACCCGGAGCTGCTGCACGTTGCCGGTGTTGATCTTGTTGAGGGTGCTGTAGCGCGTGTTGGCGGTGTCGCCGCCGTACACGCCCCAGGCCGCGCCGCTGTCGGCGGCCGCGATCGAAGCCAGGCACAGCAGGGAAAGCAGGGAGAAGAGCGGGCTGATTCGCTTCATCGCGGATCCTCCTGGCTCGTGCAGCGGGTCACGTCTCGCCGGTCTCTTCGCCGACGCCGCGATGCTAGGCGCCGCGGTAACCCTTGTCAACACGCAGCGGGCGACCGCGGTTCCGGGCCGCGTCTAGGCCGGTCCTTCCTGCTTCTCGCCGAGGGCGAGCAGCTCCATGCCGAGCCCGTAGCCCAGGAGGTCGTGCATCTGTCGCCGCAGCGCCTCGGTCAGCAGCAGGCGCGTGTACCGCAAGAGCAGGGTGGGGCGCCGGGCGAGATCCTCGGCCAGCTCCCAGGCTCGCGCCAGCAGCCGATCCGGCGGTAGCACCTCGGCCACCAGTCCCAGCTCCAGCGCCTTCCGGGCGTCGAGGGTCTGCCCGGTAAGCAGGAAGTAGCGGCCGCGGTTCATGCCAAGCAGCAGGGGATAGACGATGTGCATGCCGTCGCCCGGCACCACGTCGGAGGCGAAGTGCGCCGAGTCCTGGAACTGCGCGGTCTCGGCGGCAAGGACGATGTCGCACAGGAGCGGAATCTCGGAGTGACGCCACGCGGGCCCGTTGATCGCGCTGATCACCGGCACCTCGATATCGAGCAGCCGCATCAGGAGGTGGCGGCCCTCCCAGTGGATGCGGTCGATTCGATCGATCGATGGACGGGACGGAAAGGAGGAGGTGCCGGGAGTCGCCCGTGGTCCGGAGAACTCGGTGCCGGTGCCGGTGATGATCACCACCCGGTTGTCGCGATCGGCTCCCACGTCGTGGAACGCCTCGGGCAGCTCGCCGTGCGGCAGGAACCCCCAGCGGAGCGGGCCGCCGTCGGTGTGGAGCGTCATCTGTAAAATTCCGTCGCGCCGCTCCATGCGGACGGTCTGGTACTTGGCGGCGTAGTCCTCCAGCCGGCTCATCAGGGATGAGGCCCCCACGGGGCCGCGGTCAGCAGCTTGACTTCTTGGGAGGCGACCAGCGGACGAAACTTCACCGCGAAGCCCTCGACGAAGTCCTGGTTGGCGAACACCGACTTCCAGTGCGCGCGCCGGTCGGCGTCGTCGTCGAACTTCCAGAGGTGGACGAGCTGATTGATCATGCCGGTGTCGGCCTGGAAGTAGCCGATCAGCTTCTTGTCCTGGCCGCCCTTCTGGAGCGCCGGGTAGCCGAACTCGGTGTAGAGCTTCACCGCCTCGCCCATCTTCCCGACATGGAGCGTGTAGGTCCGCATCTCGTAAACCGTCATGTGATCCTCCCGGTGGTGAGTGAGTCTCGACGGAGATGTCGAGCGCGCCCGATCGCCAAGCGGGCATCCGCCGGAGAGTCTACCGCAGGCCGGCCGTCGTCTATGGGACCTTGGTCCAAGGGAGCGCAGTGGTAGTCTGGCAGTCGGCGGCGGTCACCGAAGGAGGGAGAGCAGGCCACCCGCGAGACGTCGGGAGGAGCGCGAGATGATCGCACGCGGTCAGGACGGCATGGGGAAGACCGGCGTGATTGTCGTGTCCCTGTTGATCGTGGCCGTCGTCCTCACCGGCTACCTCTGGGGCGCGCTCCGGTGGAGCTATGCGACCGGCGAGCGGGCGGGCTGGGTGCAAAAGTTCTCCCGGAAGGGGTGGGTCTGCAAGACGTGGGAAGGCGAGATGGCGATGGTTTCGATGCCCGGCTCGGCGACCGAGAAGTTCCTCTTCACGGTGTGGAACGACGGGGTCGCGGCCGAGATCAACAAGGTCATGGGCCGGCGGGTAACTCTGCACTACGAGCAGAAGGTGGGGCTGCCCACCAGCTGCTTCGGCGACACCCGATACTTCGTCACGGGGGTGACCCTCGTGGAGGAGATCCCGCTCGCGCCCGGGGTCATCGTGCCGACCCCGGCTCCGCCGGCTCCGTCGCGGTAGCGGGCAGCACTACCACCTACAGCAGGAGGCGTGCATGAAAGGCGTGGTGTTTCTCGGCGATCGAAAGCTCGAGCTGCGGGAGTTCCCCGATCCGACCCCGGGCCCACGGGACGTGGTGCTGGAGATCAAGGCCTCGGGCATGTGCGGCAGCGATCTGCACAACTACCGCGCCCCGGCCCAGCCTGCCGGCGTCGTCACCGGCGGCATCCGGCGTCAGGCCGGGATGATCGCCGGCCACGAGCCGTGCGGCGTGGTGGCCGCGGTGGGCGCGGGCGTCACCGACCAGGAAGCGCGCGTCGGCCAGCGGGTGATGGACCACCACTACGAGGGATGCGGCCGCTGCAAGCACTGCCGGGCGGGCTGGACGCAGATGTGCCTCGAAGGCGCGGTGGTCTACGGCTCGGGTGGACACGGCGGGCACGCGCGCTACATGAAGGTGCCGGTGTCGACGCTGGTGCCGCTGCCCGATGCGCTCTCCTTCGTGACCGGCGCGGCGATCTCGTGCGGCACCGGCACCGCGTGGGGCGCGCTCAAGCGCGTCGCCCTGCAGGGCGGCGAGACGATCGCCATCTTCGGCCAGGGACCGGTGGGCCTCTCGGCGACGCAGCTGGCGGTCGAGATGGGCGCGCGGGTCATCGCGGTCGACATCGCGCCGGAGCGGCGCAAGCTCGCCCAGCAGTTCGGCGCCCACGCCGTGATCGATCCCGTCGCCGACGACATGGTGAAGGCGATCCGCGATCTCACCCACGGCGAGGGCGCCCACAAGACGCTCGACGCCTCCTCGGCGCCCGAGGCGCGCGCGGCGGCGGTGCGCGCAGTTCGCGCCTGGGGCACCGCGTGCTTCGTGGGCGAGCGCGGTCAGGTGACGCTCGACGTGAGCCCGGATCTCCTGCGCCGGCAAGTCACGCTGGTCGGCTCCTGGACGTTCTCGAAGCAGGGGCAGGCCGAATGCGCCGAATTCGTCGCCGACCGGAAGATCGACGTGGAGCGTCTGTTCACGCACCGCTGGGGACTCGAGCAGGCGGAGGAGGCGTACCGGCTGTTCGACACGCAGACCACGGGCAAGGCGGTCATCCTGCCCTCGTGATCGCGCCGCCGTCGCGATGACCTGCGTCCGCTGCCAGACCGACAACCCGCCGCAGGCGAAATTCTGCCTGGAGTGTGGATCTCCGCTCATGGCCCGCTGCGAGAGCTGCGGCGCCCCGCTGCCCGCTGCCGCGCGCTTCTGCCTGCAGTGCGGCCAGCCGGTCGGCCGCGGCGGGGGCGGCTCGCCGCGCTTCGCCTCGCCGGGGTCGTACACGCCCCGGCACCTCGCCGAGAAGATCCTCACCTCGAAGAGCGCACTGGAGGGCGAGCGCAAGCAGGTCACGGTGCTCTTCGCCGACACCAAGGACTCGATGGAGCTGGTGGCCGACCGCGATCCCGAGGAGGCGCGCAAGCTGCTCGATCCCGTCCTCGAGCACATGATGGCGGCGGTGCACCGATACGAGGGCACCGTCAACCAGGTCCGAGGCGACGGGATCATGGCCCTGTTCGGCGCGCCGCTGGCCCACGAGGACCACGCGGTGCGCGCCTGCTACGCCGCGCTCCGGATGCAGGAGTCGGTCAAGCGGTACGCCGAGGAGGTGTTCCGCTCCCACGGCGTGCTCATCCAGATCCGCGTCGGTCTCAACTCGGGCGATGTCGTGGTGCGAGGCATCGGCTCCGATCTGCACATGGACTACATCGCGCTGGGCCAGACGACCCACCTCGCCGCCCGCATGGAGCAATTGGCCGCGCCCGGCACGGTCCTGCTGGCTCCGACCACGCTGCAGCTCGCCGAGGGCTATCTGCAGGTGACGGCGCGGGGCCCGGTCGCGGTGCGCGGTCTCCCCGAACCGATCGAGGTCTACGAGATCGTCGGGCCGGGCGCGGTGCGATCGCGCCTGCACGCGGCGGCCGCGCGCGGGCTCACGCGCTTCGTCGGCCGCGACCGCGAGATCGATCAGCTCCGGCGGGCGCTCGAGCAGGCCCAGGGCGGACACGGGCAGGTGGTCGCGGTGCTGGGCGAGCCCGGCGTCGGCAAGTCGCGCCTCTACTGGGAGTTCATGCACTCGCATCGCATACAGGGCTGGCGCCTTCTCGAGAGCGGCAGTGTCTCCTACGGCAAGACCACCGCCTACCTGCCCGTCGTCGATCTGCTCAAGGCCTACTTCCAGATCGGTCCGCGGGACGACACGCGGACTATCCGGGAGAAGGTGATCGGCAAGGTCCTCTCGCTCGACCGCGCGCTCGAGCCGGCGCTCTCGGCCCTGCTCGCGCTGCTCGAGGTTCCGGTGCAGGACGCGGCCTGGGCGCGCCTGGATCCATCGCAGCGCCGCCGCCGGACGCTGGAGGCGGTCACCGGGCTGCTGTTCCGCGAGAGTCAGGTGCAGCCGCTGCTGCTGCTCGTCGAGGACCTCCACTGGAGCGACGCCGAGACCGAGGCGGTGCTGGGCAGCCTGGTGGAGAGCCTGCCGACCGCGCGCATGCTGCTGCTCGTCAACTACCGGCCGGAGTACGAGCACGGCTGGGGTCACAAGAGCTACTACCGGCAGCTGCGGATCGAGCCGCTGCCCGCGGAGAGCGCCGAGGACCTGCTCACCGGCTTGCTGGGGACGGGTCCCGATCTGGACACGCTCAAGCGCACGCTCATCGCCCGCACCGAGGGCAATCCGCTCTTCCTCGAGGAGAGCGTGCAGGCCCTGGTGGAGACGAGGGCGCTGGTCGGCGAGCGCGGCGCCTACCGGCTGGCCCACGACGACCCCGCGGTGCACGTGCCGACCACCGTGGAGGCGATCCTCGCCGCGCGCATCGATCGCCTGTCGCCCGAGCTGAAGCGGCTCCTGCAGGCGGCTTCCGTCATCGGCAAGGACGTGCCGTTCGCGCTCCTGCTCTCGGTGGCCGAGCTGACCGAGGAGGAGCTGCGGCGCGGGCTCGGCGAGCTGCAGGCCGCCGAGTTCCTCTACGAGACGCGCCTGTTCCCGGACCTCGAGTACACGTTCAAGCACGCGCTCACCCACGAGGTCACCTACGGAGGCTTGCTGCAGGAGCGTCGCCGCGAGCTTCACGCCCGGCTCGTGAATGCGATCGAGAGGCTCCACCGGGACCGCCTCGGCGAGCAGGTGGAGCGGCTCGCCCATCACGCGCTGCACGGCGCGGTGTGGGAGAAGGCGGTGCCCTATCTCCGGCAGGCCGGGCTCAAGGCGGCCGGCCGCTGCGCGCTTCCGGAAGCGCGGGAGTGGCTCGAGGAAGCGCTGGGCGTCCTCGCCGATCTGCCCGAGAGCGCGGCGACCCTCGAGCAGGGAGTCGACATCCGGCTCGAGCTGCGGCCGCTGCTGGGCGTGCTGGGCGAGTACCGAGCGGTCATGGAGCGCCTGCGCGAGGCCGAGGTCATCGCCGAGACCTTGAACGACGACCGCCGCCGTGGCCGCGTCTGGGCGGTCATGACCAACGCCCACTCGCAGCTCGGCCATCTCGACGAGGCGCTGCGGCTCGGGATGGGGGCCCTGGACGCGGCCGATCGCAGCGGGGACCTGGCCCTGCGTTTGCTGACCACGACGTACCTCGAGCAGGCGAGCTATTTCCGCGGCGACTATCAGCGCGCGGTCGAGCTGGCGATCGGCAATCTCGCGGCGCTGCCTCCCGGCTCGGAGTACGAGTCGTTCGGCGCGGCCATGCCCATCGCGATCTACGATCGCTATCTCCTGGTCAGGAGCCTCGCCCAGCTCGGCCGCTTTACCGAGGCCGCCGGCTACGAGGCCGAGGCGCTGCGGCTCGCCGAGCCCACGCGCCATGCCTACGCGGTCGGGATGGCGCACCTGGCGGCGAGCTGGCTGCACCTGCTCCAGGGCGACTGGGCGCGGGCGCGCTCACTGGTCGAGCACGGCGTCGGGGCCTACCGCAGCGGCAACATCGTGCTCAACCTCCCGCACGCGGTGGCCTCGTCGGCCTGGGCGCTCAGCCAGGTCGGCGAGATCGGCGAGGCCACGAGCCGGTTCGAGGAAGGCGAGCGGCTGCTCGCGCACGAGGCGGACCGCGGCATCATCGGCCTGCATGGCGAAGCCTGCCATGCGCTGGGCCGCGCCGCGCTGCTCCTCGGCCGGCTCGACGAAGCGCGGCGCCTGGGCGAGCGTGCGCTCGCCTCGTCCCCAGCGCACCCGGGATTCGCGGCCCACGCCCAGCACCTGCTGGGCGACGTCGCGGCTCATCCGCAGCGTTTCGACGGCGAGCGGGCCGAGGCCTACTATCGACAGGCGCTCGCGCTGGCCGAGGCGCACGGCATGCGCCCGCTCGTCGCGCACTGCCACCTCGGCCTGGGCCGGCTCTGCCTCCGTGCGGGTCTCCCCGATCCGGCCGGCGAGCACCTGACGACGGCGATGGATCTGTATCGCGCGATGGAGATGACCTACTGGGCCGAGCGCGCCGAGGAGGAGACGAAGCCGCGCGCCTAGGCGCGCGCCGCGCCCGCCTTCGTCCAGGACTGCACCACCGGAAGGACCTCCTTGGCGTAGAGCCGAAGCCCCGACTCGGCCAGGTCGAACGGGGTGCCGCCGAAGCGGAACGAGGTGGCCAGCTCGAACTCGCCGACGATGCCTCGGCGCTCCTCGAACTTGCGCAGGATGCGATCTGGCGTGCCCCAGACCGCGGCCTCCATGAACGCGGAGACGATGCCGTCCATGCCGATCTCACGGGCCATCGCGATCTTCTGGGCGTATGCGTCGTAGCCCTTCACGGTGCTGAAGTGCGGCCCGAGCAGCTCGTAGTGGTAGAAGTTGCTCTCCACGAACTTGCCCATGTAGCGGCGGGCGGTCTCCTCGGCGCCGCCCATGGTGGGCGTGCACACGCAGAAGTCGGCGAGCAGGGGCGGCCCGGCCTCGTGCCCGTGCATCTCGCGCACCAGAGCGCGGTGCTTCTGGATGGCCGGCATGCGCATGGGCCAGGGCCGGTCGGCGAACATGACGATGCGCGCATCCAGCTTGGCGGCCGACACCACCGAGTCGTCGGAGGAGGCCACCGCGTAGACGCGGCCGTCGAAGCCACGCGTCGGACGCGGCCGGATCTCGACCCGCGGCTGGCGGTAGAACGGCCCGTCCCCTTCCATGACCCCGGTGCGGAGCGCCCGCAGGATCATCTCCGCGGCCTCGTCGAACCGCCCGCGTGATTCGTCCATCGTGCCCCGGAAGGCCGCGAACTCGCGCCGGGCGAGGCCACGGCCGATGCCGAGGCGAAGACGGCCGCCGCTGAGATGCTCGAGCACCGAGACCTGCTCGGCGACCCGCAGGGGATCGTGCCAGGGCAGGATCACCGCGGCGGTGCCGAGCCCGACGTCCGGATACTGCGCGGCGAGATAGGACATGAGCTGCAGGTTGTCGGGGCAGAACGAGTAGTCGTTGAAGTGGTGCTCGACCGACCACAGCACGTCGAAGCCCAGGTCGACCGCCTGCCGGGCGAGGCGCAGCTCCTCGTCCCAGACCTGCTCGTCGGGCACGCCGCTGCAGCCGTAGCTCGCGAAGATCATCTGCAGGCCGACGTCCATCGCGTTCTCTCGTTCAGGCCCGCGCGGGCGGCGCGGGCTCGAGGCCCGAGCGGTCCGCCGGCACCGCCGGCCACTCATGCCGGGCGCGCTCGCGGAGCTTGACCTTCTGCACCTTGCCCGAGCTGGTCATCGGGAACTCGTCGACGAAGAGGACGTGACGGGGGATCTTGAAGCTCGCCACCCGCCCGCGGCAGTGCGCGATGACCTCCTGCTCGGAGAGCGTGCGGCCGGCTGCCAGCTGCACGAAGGCCACCGCCACCTCGGAGAGACGCGTGTCGGGCAGCCCGACCACCGAGGCCGCGTTGATCGCGGGATGGGTCGTGAGGAAGGCCTCGACCTCCATGGGATCGACGTTCTCGCCGCCGATCTTGAGCATGTCCTTGTAGCGGCCGAGGAAGCGCATGTGGCCGTCCGGGCGCATCAGGCCCATGTCGCCGGTGTGGAACCAGCCGTCCCGGTCGATCGCCCGCGCCGTCTCCTCCGGCCGGTTGTAGTAGCCGAGCGTGACGATGTACCCGCGGACGAGGATCTCGCCGGGCACCGACACGGGCTGGTCGGCGCCGGTCTCCGGATCGATGATGCGCAGCTCGTAGCCCGAGCCGGGATAGCCGTTGGCTTCCACGCACTGCTCCTCGGTGGAATCGAGGAAGGAGAAGGTGACGCCGATGCCGACCTCGCTCATCCCGAATCCGGTCATGAGGTTGCCGAAGGTTCGCCGGGCGCGGCGGGCGATGGGGATCGAGCTGGACATGCCGGTGCCGCAGATGCCGGTGCGCACGCTCGAGACGTCGCGCGGGCGGCGCTCCTGGGCGTCCAGCAGCTCCTTGTAGTGCGTGTCGAAGCCGTGGATGATCGTCGCCTTCTCGCTCGCGATGAGGTCCAGGGACTCGTGGGGATCGAAGGTCTCGGTCAGCACCTGGCGCGCGCCCCGGATCAGCGACATGAGCGGCCCCTCGAGGAAGCCGAAGGCGTGGAAGAGCGGCAGGTACATGAGGATCACGTCATTGATGGTGATGGCCATGCGATCGCCGTGATCCCAGGTGTTGCGGATCATGCGGTGAGTGTGCACCGCGCCCTTGGGGAAGCCGGTGGTGCCGGAGGTGTAGAAGATGAAGGCGATGTCCTCCGGATCGACCCGACTCGCGCGCTCGCGGACCACATCCGGCGTGACGGACCGGCCGCGCTCCAGCATCTCGCGCCAGCCGGTCACGCCGGCATGCGCCTCATCGGAGACCGCCACGACGTGACGCAGGCAGGGCAGGCGCGGATCGGGCTGTGCGCCGAGGGCCGGCGCGACCTCGCGCATCATGCCGAGATAGTCCACCGGCCCCGAGCGGTCGGCGAGGAGCACCGCGGCGGCGTCGGACTGGGCGAGCACGTAGGCCGTGTCCTCGGTGCGGAAGCGCGTGTTCACCGGGACGAGTACCGCGCCGATCTTCATGATCGCGAACATCGCGTCGATCCACTCCGGTCGGTTGACCATCCAGAGCGCGACCTTGTCGCCGGGCGCGATGCCCAACGCGATCAGACCCCGCGCCACCGCGTCGACGCGCGCGTCCAGCTCCGCGAACGTCCAGCGCCGGCCCTGGAAGGCGAGTGCCTCGCGGGCGCCCCACTGGCGGGCGGCCCGCTCGGGGAGAAGTCCGATCGTCTGCTTCACGTACCAGTCGCCCATGACCCCCTCCCTGTTCCGCGCGCCGGCGCGACGATTGGGGGGATCGTAGTCCGCGCCTCCACCTCCGCGCAACCCGACCCGAGGTGGGCCGGCGGCGGCTACCGGTCGAGGTCGTCCAGGAGTGCTCTGGCGGCGCGCAAGTCGGGAGTGTCGAAGCCCTCGGTGAACCAGGGGTAGATTTCCGCGAGCGCGCGGCGCGCATCCTCGCGTCGTCCCTGGTCGCATCGGAGCCGGGCCAGGCTCGTCGCCGCGCGCAGCTCCAGCGACCGCAGCTCCCGACCGCGTGCCATCTCGATGGCGTGCTCGAAGCAGCGTGCGGCATCCTCGGGGGCGTGCGCCGCGAGCCGCCGCAGCTCGCCCTGCACCCGGTAGACCTCGGGGCCGTAGAGACCGGTCGTCGCCGCGTCGCCGAGCGTCGACAGCGCCTCGAGTCCCTGCTCCGGCGCTCCGATCTCCCCGTAGAGCGAGGCGATGGTGCACGTGCCGATCACGGAGCGCCACGTCCGCATGACCTCGAGAGCCTGCCCTTGCCGGAGCGTGTCGAGGACCGCGGGGTCGGGCCGCTCGCCGCGCGCCACGTGCAGGAGGGCGGCCAGCCCGATGTTCCACCCCCGAAAGCCGCGCGTCTCGACGATCGCCATGCATCGCTCGGCCGCGCCGATGGCGGCCCGGCGCTCTCCGCTCTGGTAGAGGATCCAGGCCACCAGCCCGAACGTCATCGTGGAGGTCATCGCGTGGTTCAGCGTCTCGGCCAGGCGCATTGCTTCGTGGGCCGCCGCCACCGCGCGCTCGGGGTAGCCGAGGGCCCACTGGCTGGTGGCGAGGAAGTAGCGGGCGCAGGCCCCGGGGTCGTGACCGCCGTACAGCGAGGCCATGTGGCCGTGGCGCTCGCGATCGTACAGCGCGATGCCGCGCTCGATGTGGGGCTGCGCCCGCTTCACCTCGCCCATCGCCACCAGGGTCGGCCAGAGGGCGTGATGCGCCTCGATCAGCTGCTCGCGGTCGCTCCCGCGCTGCGCCGTCGCGAGCAGGTGCTCGCCGGCTTCCACCGCGGGCGGATAGTCGGCCCGCGTGAACTGGACGTACCAGAGTCCCCATTGCACGAGGAAGCGGCGAGCGGCGTCGTCCAGCCGCTCCACCAGGTCCAGGGCCGCCCGGTACGACGTCTCCACGATGGGCGACGGCGGCCCGTGCAGCGCCATCAGCACCGGGCCGAGGGCGATGCGCACGTCGAGGGCTTCCGACATCGTC
>DATFWA010000127.1:0-14992 GCA_035259825.1 Candidatus Methylomirabilota bacterium
TCACGGCGAGGAACGACGCGGCACCCGCGTCCGCGAGCCGCTCGAGCAGCGCCGACACCGGGCGCAAGCCCGCGGCGCGGGGCACCACGCACTGGTACTGGAGGAAGCCGCGCGGGCCGTACAGGCGATTCCACTCCGCGATCGCGTCGAGCGGATAGAAGAAGCGGTCGTAGGAGACGACGCGCCGGCGCAGCGTACGTCCGTGCGCCCAGGCATAGATCCCGTTGAACCAGCGCATGAAGAGTGGGTTCAGCAGCCACTCCGGCGCATCGAGCGGCACCCGCAGGCGCGCCGGTCTCCGCACGCGGCGGGCGCCCGCCTCCGGGGCGGTGGCGTGACGGCCGCGCATCAGGATGCCGCGGCCAACGTTCCGGCCTCGCGCGAGGCAGTCGATCCAACCGACGGTATAGGGCCAGTGGGCCGCGCTGAGCCGGAGGCCTTCCAGCATCACCTCGAGGCTGCCCATACCCTGCGTCTCGAGCACGATCCACGGCGTCTCGATGCGCCGCAGGTGCAGGACGACCTCGACGATCAGGCCGGTGAGCCCCATGCCGCCGACGGTGGCCAGGAACAATTCGCGCTCGCGCGCGGGCCCGCACTCCACGAGCCGGCCGTCGGCGGTGAGGAGCGTGACGCGCTCGACGAAGTTGCCGAAGGAGCCGTCGCGGTGATGGTTCTTGCCGTGTACGTCGCAGGCTACGCAGGCGCCGACCGTGACGAACTTGGTGCCGGGCGTGACCGGGGGGAACCAGCCCCGCGGCACGAACACGCGCAGGATCTCGGCCAGGCTCAGCCCGGCCTCGCAGTGCAGGCGGCCGGTTGCCGGATCGAAGCTGCGGATGCGGTCGGCGCGCGTGCTCTCCACCACACGTCCGCCCGGCCGGGCGGGCACCGCGGCGTCTCCGTAGGCGCGCCCCAGCCCGCGAGGCACCAGCGGCTCGAATCCGGGAGGGAGGGCCAGATGCTCCGGCCGCTCCACGCGCCCGGGCACGATCGGGTGACGTCCCCATCCCGCGATCTGCTCGAGCGGTTGCGGCGCGTCGGACGACCCCGGCATCAGTCGAGCCACCGGGTCAGCCAGACCGGCCCCCACACAGGCCCGTAGATGATCACGAGGAGCGCGACCATCCACAGCACGGTGTTGATCAGCAACGCCCGGTCGCTGAGGAGGAGATCCGACGGGTTGCCGCCGAGCTCGCGCCGGTAGAGGAGATAGAGATAGCGGAAGACGCCGTAGAGCACGAACGGCAGCGTCAAGGGCAGCCAGCGCGTGTGGAACTTCGCCACGGTGTCGGGCGACATCGTGTAGAGCGCGTATGCGGTGACGGTGGACGCGGTGACCACCGCCACCATCTGGTCGAGGAAGCTCTCACTGTACTCGGCGAGGATGGGCCGGTGCGCCGCCGCGTCGCCGTGCAGGGTCAGGTACTCGTGACGCCGCTTCCCCAGGGCCAGGAAGAGGGCGACCAGGATCGTGCAGATCACCAGCCAGCCCGAGATCTCGACCCCGATGGCCGCCGCGCCCGCCACCGCCCGCAAGACGAAGCCGATCGCCACCGTCAGCACGTCGAGGATCACCACGTGCTTGAGCCAGAGCGAGTAGGCGGTCAGGAGCGCGGCGTAGACGGTGGCCACGACGCCGAAGCGGGCCGAGAGCGCGTAGGCCGCCACGAGGCTGCCCACCAGCGCGAGCACGCCGATGGTGGTCGCTGCCCGGATCGAGAGGGCACCGCTGGCGATCGGGCGCCGACGCTTCGTGGGGTGGAGCCGATCCTTCTCCACGTCGGCGAGGTCGTTGAAGAGGTAGATGGCACCGGATAGGGCGCAGAAGATCACGAAGGCCGCGATCGCGGGCCAGACCAGCGGCGTGAACAGGCTCTGCGAAAAGATGAGGCCGGCGAAGACGAAGAGGTTCTTGACCCACTGACGCGGGCGCAGCGACAGCAGGACCGCCATCGGGGAGCTCACGGTGCCGCGGTCCCCACAGCGCCGCGGCTCAGACGATTCGCCCTTCACATCCGGGATCGGATGCGCCCATCAGATCCGGATGACGTGACGGAATTCTCCGACCGCGCCGGTGGCGTTGCGCGTGTCCACCACGAGGCGCGCCTCGCGCACGAGCCGCTGCGGATCGAACTCGGCGTGCGCGGTCAGCAGGAGGACCAGATCGTAGGCCGCGAGGTCCACCTGCTCCCAGGCCGCGCTCTTGAGCAGGTGGCCGGCCACCGGGATCTGGGGTACCCGCGGATCGACGTAGTCCACGAGCGCGCCCCGCGCCTGCAGGGACTCGATGATCGCCAGCGCGGGCGAGTCGCGCGTGTCGCCGACGCCGGCCTTGTAGGCCACGCCGAGGGCCAGGATCCGCGAGCCCTTCACCGCCCGGGTCTGCTCGTTCAGGGCGTCGACCACGAGGCGCACCACGTACTCCGGCATGCCCCCGTTGATCTCGTCGGCGAACGCGATGAAGCGGGCCTCGTAGCCGGCCAGCCGCGTGCGCCACGAGAGGTAGTGCGGATCGCTCGGCAGGCAGTGGCCGCCGATGCCAGGTCCCGGGGAGAACGGCATGAAGCCGAACGGTTTGCTCGCGGCGGCGCCGATGACTTCCCAGACCGACATCCCGAGGCGCCGGCACATGATCGCCAGCTCGTTGACCAGGGCGATGTTGACGCTACGGAACGTGTTCTCGAACAGCTTCACCATCTCCGCGACCTGCGGCGAGGAGACCGGGATCACGCGCTCGATGATCTGCCCGTACAGCAGGCTCGCGAGATGCCGACAGGCCGGAGTGATCCCACCGACCACCTTCGGGATGCGCGCCAGCTCCCAGGTGCGGTTGCCCGGATCGATGCGCTCGGGCGAGAAGGCCAGGAAGAACTCCTCCCCCACCCGCATGCCGTCGCGGCTCAAACGAGGTAGCAAGACCTCCTCGGTGGTGCCCGGATACGTGGTGGACTCGAGCACCACCAGCCGGCCCGCGCCGAGGACGCGGCTCACGCCATCCGCGGCGGCCACGATGAACGAGATGTCGGGCTCCTTCGACTTGCCGAGGGGCGTAGGCACGCAGATCACGATCGCGTCGGCCTCGCTCAGCGCGTCGGCCGACGAGCGCACCCTGAGCCGGCCCTCCTCTACTAGCGGCCGAAGCGTCGCGGTGGGCACGTCCTCCACCGGGCTGGTCCCGCGGGCGAGGAGCGTCGCCCGCGAGGGATCGCTGTCGACACCGATCACCGGGAAGCCCGCCTGTGCGAACGCGACCGCGAGCGGCAGGCCCACGTAACCCAGGCCGACCACGCCCACCGTCGCGGTGCGACGCAGCAGCCGCTCCTCGAGGCGGGCGCCGAGCGCGCCCTGCGCGGTCACCTCACACCACCTCGCGCACCGCCTGCTTCACCGCGGCCACGATCTCGTCGACCTCGCCATCGGTCAGCTCGGGGAAGCAGGGCAGGCTCAGCACCTCGGCAGCGGCCTGCGTGGCGACGGGGAACGCGCGGTCGGCGTTCGGATACGAGAAGAGCGGCTGGGCCGGGATCGTGGTCGGATAGTGGATGGCCGTGCCGATCCCGCGATTGGCGAGCGCGGCCGCGAGGGCGTCGCGCTTGCTCGAACGTACCGTGTACTGGTGATAGACGTGCTGCGCGGGGGCGCGCTCTGCCGGCAGGTCCAGCGCGAGCCCGGCCAGCGCCTCGCCGTAGTGCCGGGCGATGGCGCGCCGCCGCTGGTTCCACTCGGGCAGGCGGCCGACCTTCACGCGGAGCAGCGCGGCCTGCAGCTCGTCGAGCCGGCTCGAGCCTCCCAGCTCGACGTGGGTGTAGCGGCGCGGCTGGCCGTGGTCGCGCAGCAGCCGCACGCGATCGGCCACGACGTCGCGCATGGTCAGCACCATGCCCGCGTCGCCGCACGCGCCCAGGTTCTTGGTCGGGTAGAAGGACAGGATCGCCGCATCACCCCACTGAGCCACCGGCCGACCCGCATAGGACGCCCCGACCGCCTGCGCCGCGTCGGCGACGACCGCGAGACCGCGCGCGCGAGCCAGCTCGCACAGCGTGTCCATCGCCGCGATCTGGCCGTAAAGGTGGACCGGCACGATGGCCCGCGTCCGCCCGGTGATCGCCCGCTCCACCTGCGCGGGATCGACGTTGAAGGTGACCGGATCGATGTCCACGTAAACCGGCGTGGCTCCCGCCATCACGATGGTGGTGGCGGAGGCGACGAAGGAGAACGCGGAGGTGATCACCTCGTCGCCCGCCTTGACCCCGACCGCCTTCAGGGCGATCAGCAGCGCGTCGGTGCCGGATCCGGTTCCCAGGCCATGCCGCGCGCCGCAGACCGCGGCCACCTCGCGCTCGAGGGCCTGGCCTTCGGGGCCCAGGATGAAGCGGCACGAGTCGATGACCCGCGCCGCCGCCTCCATCAGCTCGGACCGCAGGGCCTGGTGCTGCCGCTTGAGATCGATCTGCGGGATCATGGCCGGCTCACATTGTACCGTGACGCATCATGCTAACAGCGGGCTCCCGGGCGGAAAAGCACATCCTCTTCGTTGCCCTCGGCGGTCAGGACGTCGCCGATGAGCGAGAGCGAGCCCGCGACGCAGACGAGCCCATCCGGCTCTTCCGGGCGCGCCAGCGCCAAGGCCTCCTTCGGCGAGCCGGCCGTCTCCACGCGTACGCCTGGCAGTAGCGCGCGCAGCGCGGCCGGCGCGGCGGCGCGGGGATTGGTGGACGCGGTGAGGACGAAACGCGCGGCGAGCGGACGCAGCGCCCCCAGGATGCCGCCCGCGTCCTTGTCGGCGAGGATGCCGATCACGAAGGTGACGGGCCGGCCCGGGAAATAGGCCCGCAGCGACGCGACGAGCGCGCGGGCGCCCGCCGGATTGTGCGCGCCGTCGAGGATCGTGAGCGGCTCGCGCCGGAAGATCTGGAAGCGTCCGGGCCAGCGCCCGCCGCGCAGGCCCTCACGGATCGCCGCCTCGTCCGCTCCCAGCTCGCGGGCGGCCGCCGCCGAGAGCAGGGCGTTGCCGGGCTGGTAGACGCCGAGCAGGCCGCAGGCGACGTCGTCCATGCGCCAGCCGGGTCCGGCCAGGTCCAGGCGCTGGGCGTCCAGCGTGAAGCCGCGCGGGGTCACGTGCAGCTCCCGGCCCTCGCGCACGAGCGGGACGGAGACCTCGGCCGCGCGGCGCTCCAGCACGACCTCCGCCTCGGGGTCCTGGCGGGCCGTGAAGGCCACGCCGCAGCGGATGATCGCGGCCTTCTCACCCGCGATGAGGGTAAGGGTGTCGCCCAGCTCGTGCTGGTGGTCGTAATCGATCGGGCCGATCACGACCACGCGCGGGCGTCCCACCGTGGTTGCGTCGAGCCGGCCGCCGAGCCCGACCTCCAGCACCGCCACGTCGACCCGCTCCCGGCAGAAGTGATCCAGCGCGAGCGCCGTGCCCGCCTCGAACACGGTGGCGTTGAGCCGCGCGATCTGGGTTCCAAGGGCCTCGACGCCATCCACGAAGTCCGACTCCGAGATCGGCCGGCCGTCCACCCGGATGCGCTCGCGGTAATGGCGGAGATGCGGGGAGGTGTAGAGCCCGACCCGTCGGCCGGCCGCCTGGAGGATGGCGGCCAGCATGGCCGAGATCGAGCCCTTGCCGTTGGTGCCACCCACCTGCGCGATCGTGAAAGACCGTTCGGGCCGCCCGATCGCGTCGAGCAGCGCCTCGATCCGCTCGAGGCCCGGGCGCATGCCCGTCCGCTCCCCGCCGCGCAGGCCGAGGATGCGGCTCACGGCCTCCGCATACGTCATGGAGCGGGCGCGGGAGTGCGACCGCCGAAGAAGGCGAGGATGCGCCGGAGCGTGGCCCGCAGCTCCCGCCGCTCCACGACCACGTCGATCTGGCCGTGCTCGAGCAGGAACTCCGAGCGCTGGAACCCCTCGGGAAGCGGCTGCCGGATCGTCTCCGCGATGACGCGGGGGCCCGCGAACCCGATGAGAGCCCGGGGCTCGGCCAGGATGATGTCGCCGAGCATCGCGAAGCTGGCGGTCACGCCGCCGGTAGTGGGATCGGTGAGCAGCGAGATGTAGGGCACACGCTCGGCGTCGAGGCGCTGGAGCGCGGCCGAGGTCTTGGCCATCTGCATGAGCGAGAGGATGCCCTCCTGCATCCGGGCGCCACCCGACGCGGAGACGATCACGAGCGCGATGCGCTTTTGCAGGGCCAGCTCGATGGTGCGGGTGAGCTTCTCACCGACCACCGAGGCCATGCTGCCGCCGAGGAACGAGAACTCGAAGACGGCAAGCGCGACCGGATAGCCGCCGATGCGCGCGGTGCCGGTGACGACCGCTTCACCGGTGTCGGTCTTGCTGCGGGCGGCCTTGAGGCGATCGGTGTAGCGGCGCGTGTCCTTGAACGACAGCGGATCCTTCGATCGGAGGGTGGACTCGCGCTCGTCGAAGGAGCCCTCGTCGGTCAGCGACGCGATGCGCTCGCGCGCCGAGATGCGGAACGGGTACCCGCACTTGGGACAGACCCGGCCGGCCCGATCGACCTCGGCCCGGTAGACGATCTCCTTGCAGGAGTCGCACTTGACCCACAGGCCCTCGGCGATGACGACTTTCCTGGGGCGCTCGCCGTCGTCGTCCTTCTTCTTCCAGAACCACGCGGCCATGGACGTGATTATCTTACGCGGGAGGGCAAGAAAGAACCCCCCGAAACTCTCAGTCGGCCGCCCTGAGCGGCGCCTTCAACGCGGCGATGAAATCCCCGACTCGAGCCAGCAGGTCGGGGGTACCGCCGTGCTGCTCGACGAGCCGCACGATGGCCGAGCCCACGATGACCCCATCCGCCACCCTTCCCACTTCCCTGGCCTGCGCCGGGGTGGAGATGCCGAAGCCCACGCACATCGGCTTGGTGGTGATCGCGCGCAGCGCGCGCAGCTGCTGGGTCAGCTCGGGCGCCAGGACCGCGCGCTCGCCGGTGACCCCGGTCAGGGAGACCATGTAGATGAAGCCCTGGCTCGCGCGGGCGATGCGGCGCATGCGCTCGGGCGTCGACGTGGGCGCCACCAGGTGGACCAGGTCGAGCCCGGCCGGCTCGGCCTCCGCCTGGAGCGGCCCCGCTTCCTCCGGCGGCAGGTCGGCGACGATGACCCCGTCGATGCCCGCCTCGACCGCGGTCCGACAAAAGGCCTTGAGGCCGAAGGCGAGGATCGGGTTGTAGTAGGTCAGGAAGACCAGCGGCACCGAGACCTCGCCCCGCATCTCCCGCACCAGCTCGAGAACCCGCGGCAGGGTCACGCCCGCGACCAGCGCGCGCTGCGTGGCGCGCTGGATCACCGGTCCGTCCGCGAGCGGATCCGAGAACGGGATGCCCAGCTCGATGATGTCGGCGCCGCAGCGGGCCGCCTCCACCACGAGCTGGCGGGTCGTGGCGAGCGACGGGTCGCCGGCCGTGAAATAGGGCACCAGCGCGCGCTCACGGTGGGCGCGGAGCGCCGCGAAGGTCGCGTCGAGACGGGAGGGCGTGCGGGGCGCGGGCGCGGGGCGGCTCACGAGCGGCCGGCTCCCGGAGCGCCGTGGCCGTTCACCCCATGGCCGTTCGTCGGATGCTCGCCGAGGGCCTGCTCCACCGTGTGCACGTCCTTGTCGCCTCGCCCGGAGAGCCCGACTACCACGACCTGCGACTGCTTCATGCGCGCGGCGGCCCGCATCGCGTACGCCACCGCGTGCGAGGACTCGAGCGCGGGCATGATGCCCTCGAGCCGGGTCAGGGCCTGGAAGCCCTCCACGGCTTCCCCGTCGGTCACCGAAACGTACTCGAAGCGGCCCGCGTCCTTGTAGTAGGAGTGCTCGGGCCCGACGCCCGGGTAGTCGAGTCCGGCCGAGATCGAGTGCGCCTCGGCCACCTGCCCGTCGTCGTTCTGCAGCAGGTAGCTCATGCTGCCGTGCAGCACGCCGACCGCGCCCGAGCTGAGCGAGGCCCCGTGCTTGCCGGTCTTGATGCCGTGGCCGCCCGGCTCGACGCCCACGATGCGCACGCGGCGGTCGTCGATGAAGGCCCAGAAGAGCCCGATCGCGTTGGAGCCGCCCCCCACGCACGCCACCACCAGGTCCGGCAGACGACTGGTGAGCCGGCGAGCCTGGCCGCGCGCCTCCTCGCCGATCACGCGCTGGAAGTCGCGGACCATCATCGGGTACGGGTGCGGGCCCATCACCGAGCCGAGCAGGTAGTAGGTGGTGCGCACGTTGGTGACCCAGTCGCGCAGCGCCTCGTTGACCGCGTCCTTCAACGTGCGGGAGCCACTCTCCACCGGGATCACCCGCGCGCCAAGGAGACGCATCCGGAAGACGTTCAGCGCCTGGCGCGCCACGTCGACGCTGCCCATGTAGACCTCGCACTCGAGACCCAGCAGCGCGGCCGCGGTGGCGGAGGCCACGCCGTGCTGGCCGGCGCCGGTCTCGGCGATGACGCGGGACTTGCCCATGCGCTGTGCGAGCAGGGCCTGGCCGAGGACGTTGTTGATCTTGTGCGCGCCGGTATGGCAGAGGTCCTCGCGCTTGAGATAGATGCGCGCGCCACCGACGTGCCGCGTGAGGCGCTCCGCGAAGTAGAGCGGCGTGGGCCGGCCAGCGTAGGAGGTCAGCAACCCCCGCAGGCGCCGCCGGAAGCTCGCGTCGGCCTTCGCGACGCGATAGGCGGCCTCGAGCTCCACCAGCGGCTGCATGAGGGTCTCGGGCACGAAGCGGCCGCCGAAGCGCCCGAAGTGGCCGCTCGCGTCGGGGAGCGACGCCGGCCGAACGCGAGTCCGGCTCACGGCCGTCCCTCCGCCCCGCGCGTCTCGGCCACGAAGCGCCTCACGCGCGCCTCGTCCTTGCGGCCCGGGAGCGCCTCCACCCCCGAGTTCACGTCCACGCCGTAGGGCCGCACGCGTCGCACCGCCTCCGCGACGTTGTCGGGCGTCAATCCGGCCGAGAGCAGCACCGGGTGACGGCGCGCCGCCTCCGCGGCCACGTCCCAGGGGATCGGCGGGCGCGCCTCGCCCTCGCTCCACCGCGACGGGGAGTCGAGCAGGAACGCGGCGACCCGGTAGCCGGCCATGCGGGCGAGATCCTCGCCGCCCGCCACCTTGAGCGTCTTGATCAAGGGCAGCCGGTACTCCTGGAGGTCCTCGGGCGGCTCCTCGCCGTGGAACTGCAGCGCACCGAGCCCGCACTGCTCGGCCACCGCCTTCACGTGACCGGGCGCGTGGTCCCAGAACACACCCACCGGGGTCACGAACGGGGGCAGCGTGGTCACGATGCGGGCCGCCGCGTCCGGCGTGATGTAGCGCGGCGTGCGCTCCACGAAGATGAACCCGAGGGCGTCCACCCCGCACTCCACGCAGAGGTGCGCGTCGTCGGCGTTGGTGATTCCGCAGATCTTGATCTTCATCGCAGTGACAGCTCGCGCACCTTGGCCGCCACGTCCTGCGCGCGCAGCAGCGTCTCGCCGACCAGCACCGCGTGGGCCCCCGCCGCCGCCACGCGCGCCACGTCGGCGCCGCTGGCGAGCCCGCTCTCGCTCACCGCCAGACTCCCGGGCGGGATGTGGGGCAGCAGGGCCAGCGACGGCTCGAGGCTCGTCGTCAGCGTCTGGAGATCGCGGTTGTTGACGCCGATCACCGGGGCGTCCAGCCGCAGCGCCCGATCCAGCTCGTCCGCGGTGTGCACCTCAACCAGAGCGGCGAGCCCCACTCCCTTGGCCGCCGAGAGGAGATCGCGCAGGGCCGCGTCGTCCAGCGCGGCCACGATCAGCAGCGCCGCATCGGCGCCGGCCGCACGCGCCTCCCAGAGCTGGTACTCGTCGACGATGAACTCCTTGCGGAGCACCGGCACCGGAACCGCGGCGCGCACCGCGACGAGATCGTCGACGCTGCCGTGGAAATACTTCGCGTCGGTGAGCACGGAGACCGCGGCGGCGCCGGCCCCCGCGTAGATTGTCGCCTGCGCGACCGGATCGAGGTCGGAGCGGAAGAGACCGCGAGACGGCGAGCCGCGCTTGACCTCCGCGATCAGCCGGACCCGCTCGCCGGCGTCCGGCCGGAGCGCCGCCTCGAAGTCGCGCGCTGGCTCGAGGCCGCGGCAGGCGGCCACCAGCGCGGCGAGCGAATGCCCGGCCTTGTGTCCCACCAGCTCGGAGCGCTTGTGGGCGACGATCTCATCCAGGACGCCCATGCGGCTAGTAGTCGCCGCGCAGCCCGCGCTCCCGCGCAGCGGTGATGTCGATGCGCGCCATCTGCTCCATCACGTACTCGCGTAGCGTGCGCGGCGGGGGCAGGTCCCGGACGACACGGCCGCCCGCGATGAGCGGCTTGAGCAGCGGCTCGGCCCGCCGCCCCCCGGCGTCGACGGGCGCGGGTGCCTGGGCGGGACGGACCACGTTCTGCAGCGTGCCCGGGAAGCGCCAGACCTGTTTGGCGCCCGAGCGCTTGCCGCGCTTGGCCATCGGCTCGCCTTCGATCTCCGTGATGTCGAGCGCGAAGGACAGCACCGGGGCGTTGGCGATCGAGGTGCCGACTCCGTAACCATCTACGAGGGGGTTGAGCTTGAGGATCTCGTATTCGTCGATTCCGCCAGAGGCCAGGATCTTTACGTGCTCGAATCCGCGCAGGTCGAGCTCCCAGCGCACCTCCTCGAGAATCCTGAAGAAATCGCCGCGTCGCGACGAGGGGGTGTCCAGGCGCACCGCGTAGAGATCGCGGCCGAGGGCGCGCGCGACGCGGATCGCCTCGAACTTCTCGTCCTGCAGCGTGTCGATCAGCGCGACCCGCCGCACCTTGGGATCAATGACGTCGTGGAAGGCCCGGAGGGCCTCCACCGTGTCCCCGAAGAGCAGCACGAGCGCGTGCGGGATGGTGCCGGTGGGATCGGCGTCGATCAACTCGGCCGACTTGGTGACCGCGACGCCGTCGCAGCCGCCCACGAACGCGTTGCGCTCGATCATCGGGGCCAGGGCCGGGTGCATACGCCGTGCGCCGAATGAGATGACCTGCCGCTCCCCTGCGGCCCTCTTGCAGCGCGCCGATTTCGTCGCGATGCCGGAGGCCTGGCAAAGCAAGCCGAGGAGGGCGGTCTCGTACTTGGCCCACTCGGGATAGATACCCTCGATGACGAGCACGGTGTCCTCGGGACCGAACAACGTTCCCTCGTCCATCGCGGAGACGTCCACCGGGAGGCCTTCGAGGAGCGCGGCCGCCTCCTCGATACCCGCCAGCACTCCAAACGTCCAATCCGGCTGCGGGAAGCTCTTGAGGCGGATCTCGGCTTTCACGCGCTTGTCGAGTCCCCTGGCCCGGAGGATCTCGACGGTGCGATCGAAGTAGACGTCGGAGACTTCGCCCGCCTTGATCTCGGGCTCGGAAGCAATGTGGAAGGCGCGCTTGGGCTGGCTCTTCATGGGAATGCCGACACCTCCCGGCCCGGAAATAAAGTGCACGGATTGTCCCAGAAAGGTGGGGGGAAGTCAATTGACCGGGAGGCCGAGACTCCGGCCAAACTAGCGTCCAGTAAAGAGTTTTTCTAGGGGCTAGAGCCGGAGGCCCTTCAGGTATTCGCGGAAGGCATCCGACAGGTCGGGCCGGGCCAGGGCGAACTCCACAGTGGCCTTGAGGAAGCCCAGCTTCTCGCCGGTATCGTGGCGCTTGCCCTCGAACTCGACGGCGTAGATGGGGCGCCGTCCGCGCAGGGCGCGCAGACCGTTCGTCAGCTGGATCTCGCCTCGCGAGTCCGGCATGGTCTCGTCAAGGATCGGGAACAGGTCGGGCGTGAGCACGTACCGGCCGATGATGGCGAGATCCGACGGGGCGTCGCGCGGGTCCGGCTTCTCGACCAGGTCCTGGACCTCGTAGACGTTGGCGCCCAGCCCTCGGGCCGCGATGACTCCGTAGCGTCCGATCTCCTCGCGGGGTATCCGCATCACCGCCAGCACAGGCCCGTCGTGGCGCTCGAACACGTCCAGGAGCTGGCGCATGCACGGCACGCGGGAGACGATGATGTCGTCGCCCAGGAAGACGCCGAAGGGCTCGTCTCCCACGAGCGGGCGCGCGCACCGGATGGCGTGGCCGAGGCCGAGCGGCTCCTTCTGGCGCACGTAGGACACCGAGGCCAGCTCGGAGATCGTCTTGATCTGGGCCAGCTCCTCCATCTTTCCGCGGTCCTGCAGGTAGTATTCGAGCTCGAACGCGGCGTCGAAGTGGTCCTCGATCGCCCGCTTGTTCCGCCCGGTCACGAGGATGATCTCCTCGAGCCCCGAGGAGACCGCCTCCTCGACCACGTACTGGATGGTCGGCTTGTCCACCAGCGGCAGCATCTCCTTCGGCTGCGCCTTGGTGGCGGGCAGAAAGCGCGTCCCGAGTCCGGCCGCGGGAAAGACGGCTTTCCTGACGTTCATGCACTGACCATACACGAGGCGCTATGGAAAGGAAACCGGGTCAGGCGGGCGGCGCGTCGTCTTCGGGCGTGCGGACCTGGATGCCGAGCTTCTTGATGCGGTACCAGAGGCTCCGCTCGGACACGCCGAGGATCTTGGCCGCGCGCGCCTGCACCCCGTGCGTCCGCTGCAGAGCGTCGAGGATCATCCGCCGCTCCCACGTCTCGAGCGCCTCGTCGAGCGAGCCGGTCAGGGTCGGAGCCGGAGCGGAGTCGGCGGCGGGCGCGGGCTGCGATGGGCGCTGGATCGCCGGCGGCAGGTGCTCGGGACGGATCACGCCGTCGGAGAGCACCATCGCGCCCTCGAGCACGTGCTGCAACTCGCGCACGTTGCCCGGCCACGCGTACGTCCAGAGGCAGCGCAGCGCCTCCGGGGAGACGGTGGCCGGCGCGCGATTGAGCCGTCGGGCGGCGCGGTCCAGGACGTGGGTGATCAGCAGCGGCAGATCGTCGATGCGCTCGCGCAGGGGTGGCAGGTACATGCCCACCCCCTGCAGCCGGTAGTAGAGATCCTGGCGGAACGTGCCCTGCTTCGCCGCCGCGTCGAGGTCGCGGTGGGTCGCGGCGATCACCCGCACGTCCGCGATGATTGTCTTCGTCCCGCCCACCCGCTCGAATTCGCGCTCCTGCAGCACGCGCAGGATCTTGGCCTGCATCGGCATCGGCATGTCGCCGATCTCGTCCAGGAACAGCGTGCCCTCACGGGCCAGCTCGAAGCGTCCCGGGCGCGCCCGGATCGCGCCGGTGAAGGCGCCGCGCTCGTGGCCGAAGAGCTCGGACTCGAGGAGCCCTTCCGGGATCGCCGCGCAGTTGACCGGGATGAATGGCCCGTCCTTCCTCACGCTGAGACGATGGATCGCGCGGGCGAGCACTTCCTTCCCGGTCCCGCTCTCGCCTTGGATCAGCACGGTGAGGTCGGTGGGCGCGGCACGATGGGCCATCTCCACCACGCGCTTCAGCACCTCGCTCTGGCCGATGAGCCCCTCGAGGCCGCCCGGCTGGCTCTCGCGCAGGGCCTTGACCTGCTTCTGCAGGTGGCGCCGATCGAGCGCGCGAGAGACCACGACCTGGAACTCGTCCATCTTCAGCGGCTTGGTGAAGAAGTCGTACGCCCCGCGGGTGATCGCGTCCATCGCGGTCTCGCGCGTGCCGTGCGCCGTCATCACGATGATCGGCGTGTCCGGCGCCAGCTCGCGGCACTTCGGGATCGCGTCGAGCCCGTCCATGTCGGGCAGCCGCACGTCGAGCAGGATCAGGTCGTAGGGATTCGCCTTGAGGCGGTCGAGCAGGCCGCCCGCGGTGGGCGACACATCGATCTCGTAGCGCTGCCGACGGAGCGCCTCGCGCAGGACGAAGGCGAGATCCTCGTCGTCCTCCGCGATCACGATGCGCTCGGCCACGCCTGCCCCCGCGTCAGAAGATCCGGCGGGTCCCCAACTGGGGATCGAAGCTCCGGCCCAGCCAGATCGGGACCGGGACCGCGGTGTCGAAGCCCCAGATGTTGAGGGGCTCGGTCCGATAGGTCCAGCTCAGGTCGACGCGCACGAGCGCGCCGTCGGCCACCACCTTCAGGCTCTGCGGATCCACCTCGAGACCGGCGCGGCGCGTGCCGGTCAACAGCCCGGTGCGCAGATCGGCCATGAAGTCGGAGGAGACCAGCTCACCGGGGTTTCGCTGTCGCTGCTTGTCGGAGGCGTCCCGAAACGCCTGCTCGGCGACGTCGTTGACCTTGAAGTACGACGACACCGCCTGCATGCCGTTGTAGCCGACCCAGAGAAAGACCGCCACCCAGAAGCACGTCAGGAGTAACGGGCGGACGCGCATGCATCGAGTGTAGACTTTTCCCCGCGGCGGCGGCAACTTCCGTTGTGCTAGGCTGAAGCTGGTGCGATTCCTCGCCGTCCCCTGGCGCCTGCTCCTCGCCGGAAGCCTGGTCGGCCTGGCCGTCGTGGCCATGGCGGCCGTCAACCTGTTCAGCTTCTTCGAGATCGCCGAGCTCAAGGCGCTGGACGCGCAGTTCACCCTCCGCGGACCGCTGCCTCCCGAGTGCCCCATCGTCGTCGTCAAGATCGACGAGGATTCATTCGACGCGCTGAACATGGTGTGGCCGTGGCCGCGCGCCGTCCACGCCCGGTTCCTCGACGTGGTGGCCAAGGGAAAGCCGGCCGCGGTGGGCATGGACATCCTGTTCACCGAGCCGTCCTCCCGCGGCGCAGCCGACGACGAGGCGCTGGGATCGGCGGTGAGCCGGCTGCGAGACCGGATCGTGCTGGCGGCCGCGTTCACCACGGTGGACGACGCATCGTTCGTCAAGCAGGGGCTGAACCCGCCCATTCCCGAGGTCCGCGGCCAGGCCGCCTTCGGGTCGGCCGACTACGACACCGACGCCGACGCCTTCGTCCGCCGGGCCACGCTCACGCGTGATTTCCAGGACCGGAAGTGGCCGGGCTTCGACCTCCAGATCTACCGCCTGGCCGAGAAGGCCGGGCTCGCCCGGGGCGGCCCGCCGAAGGGACGTGAGCTGCTGATCAACTTCCGCGGCGGC
>DATFWA010000128.1:0-3933 GCA_035259825.1 Candidatus Methylomirabilota bacterium
TCCTCGCCTCGGTGTTCCACGAGCACCTATACGTGCTGTGGCTGCTGCTGATGATCGGGGCGTTCCTCACCGCCTTCTACACGTTCCGGCTCGTGTTCCTCGCCTTCTTCGGCGGCCCGCGCATGTCGAAGGAGGTGGCGCACCACATCCACGAGTCGCCCGCGTCGATGACGATCCCCTTGGTCATCCTGGCGATCCTGACCGTGGTGGCGGGCCTCGCGGTGGGGATCCCGTCCTCGCACGGCACCGCTTTCGCGCGCTTCCTCTCGCCGGTGCTGCCGCTGGACGAGGCCGAGCACAGCGCGGGCGTGGCCTTCTCGCTGCTGGTGCTCTCGGCGGTGGTGGCCATCGCGGGCGTGGCGCTGGCGTGGTTCGTCTACGGGCGCAGCCCGGCCCGGGTCGCCGCCGTGGGCGTGGCCCGCAATCCGATCCACCGCCTGCTCCTCAACGGCTACTACGCCGACCAGATCTACGACGCCCTGTTCGTCAAGCCGGTCTACCACCTCTCGCTCTGGTTCGCGCGGATCTTCGACCCGGGCGTCATCGACGGCATCGTCAACGGGGTCGCCTCCACGATGACGGGCTGGGCGCGGGGCATGCGCCGGGTCCAGACCGGGTTCGTGATGAACTACGCCTTCGGCATCCTGCTCGGCGCGGTGGCCGTGGTCGCCTACCTGCTGACCCGCCGGTAGACGCGCGATGGCCTACCTGCTCACGCTCGTCACCTTCCTGCCGACGGTGGGCGCGCTGCTCGTGCTGGCGCTGCCCCGGCGCCAGGACTCGGTCATCCGGTACGCGACGCTCCTGACCACCGCGGTCACCTTCGTGGTCTCGCTGCCGCTGTACTTCCGCTTCAATCCCTCGGTCGCCGACTACCAGTTCGTGGAGCAACGGCCGTGGATCCCCTCGCTCGGCGTCACGTATCACCTCGGGGTGGACGGCATCAGCGTGCTGCTGGTGCTGCTGACCACGTTCCTGATGCCGCTCGTCATCCTGTCGTCGTGGACCTCGGTGGAGTCGCGCTGGAAGGAATTCGCGATCACCATGCTGCTCCTGGAAACCGGGATGGTCGGGGTCTTCGTGTCCCTCGACCTCTTCCTCTTCTACGTCTTCTGGGAGGCGATGCTGATCCCGATGTACCTGATCATCGGGATCTGGGGCGGGCCCAACCGGGTCTACGCGGCGGTCAAGTTCATCCTCTATACGCTGGCCGGCTCGCTCCTGATGCTGGTGGCCATCCTGGTCCTCTACTTCCAGCACGGAGCCGCCACCAATACCTACACGTTCGACCTGCCGGTGCTGGCCCGCTACGTGGTGCCGGCCGGGACGACGCAGAATCTATTGTTCCTGGCCTTCGCGCTCGCCTTCGCGATCAAGGTGCCGATGTTCCCGTTCCACACCTGGCTGCCGGACGCCCACGTGGAGGCGCCGACTCCGGGCAGCGTGATCCTGGCCGGCGTGCTCCTGAAGATGGGCACCTACGGCTTCCTGCGCTTCTGCCTGCCGCTCTTCCCGGCCGCGAGCCTGCATTTCGCGCCGCTGATCTTCGTGCTCGCGATCGTCGGCATCATCTACGGCGCGTGGGTCTCGACGGTGCAGGTCGACATCAAGAAGCTGGTGGCCTACTCGAGCGTGAGTCACCTGGGCTTCGTGGTGCTCGGGCTCTTCACCCTGACTCCGCAGGGCCTGGTCGGCGGGCTCATCCAGATGGTCAACCACGGGCTCAGCACCGGCGCCCTCTTCCTCATGGTCGGGATGATCTACGAGCGCCGGCACACCCGGCTCATCGCGGATTTCGGCGGGCTGTGGGGCGTGATCCCGGCCTTCAGCGTGATCTTCCTGATCGTGTGCCTGTCCTCGCTCGGGCTGCCCGGCCTGAACGGGTTCGTCGGCGAGTTCCTCGTGCTCGTGGGCACCTTCCAGGTGGACCGGCTCGCCGCGGTGCTGGCCAGCAGCGGCATCATCTTCGCGGCGGTGTACCTGCTCTGGATGTACCAGCGGGTGTGCTTCGGGACGGTGGTCTCCGAGGCGAACCGGCGGCTCGGGGATCTCACCCCGCGCGAATGGGCGGTGCTGCTGCCGGTGCTGCTCTTCATCTTCTGGATCGGGGTGTACCCGACCACCTTCACCACGATGACCGAGCCGAGCGTGCAGGCGCTGATCACGCAGGTGCAGAGCAAGGCGCAGGCGACCGCCGCGATGGCGGCTCCGCGGTGAGAGGGACGCCCCGGCCATGAACCCCCCGCTCGTCCTGCCCGCGGTCGACCTGCGGCCCATCCTGCCGATGCTGGTCCTGGCCGTCACCGCGGGCGTCGTCCTGCTGCTCGACCTGGTGCCGCCGCGCGACCGCAAGGAGCATCTCGGCTTCATCAGCGCGCTGGGCGTGGTCGCCGCGCTGGTCGTCACCTTCTGGATGGTGTTCTCCACCGGCGGCGCCGAGCTGCGCGGCTTCCGTGGCATGGTGGTGCTGGATTCCTACGCCCTTTTCTTCAACATCGTGATCGGGTACGCGGCGGGCCTCGTGCTCCTGCTCTCGATGGACTACATCCGGCGCGAGGGCCAGGACTCCGGCGAGTTCTACATCCTTGTGCTGCTCTCCGCGATCGGCATGATGCTCATGGCAGCGGCGGGCGATCTCATCATCGTGTTCCTCGGGCTCGAGACGATGTCGCTGGCGCTGTACGTGCTGGCCGGCTTCTTCCGCACGCGCATCGAGGCGGGCGAGGCCTCGCTCAAGTACTTCCTGGTCGGCGCCTTCGCCTCCGGCTTCTTCCTGTACGGCATCGCCCTGATCTTCGGGGCCACCGGCACCACCAACCTCGATCGCATCGCCAACGCGGTGGCCGCGGGGGCCGGCAAGGACCCGATGCTGGTCATCGGGCTCGGACTCCTGCTGGTGGGCTTCGGCTTCAAGATCTCCTCGGTGCCCTTCCACATGTGGGCGCCCGACGTGTACGAGGGCGCGCCGACTTCGGTGACCGCGTTCATCGCCACCGGGTCCAAGGCCGCCGCCTTCGCGGCGCTGCTGCGGGTGCTGCTCACCGCGGTGCGGCAGGTGCCGCTGGACTGGGTGATGCTGCTGTGGGTCATGGCCGCGGTCACCATGACAGTGGGCAACGTGGTGGCGCTGGCCCAGCAGAACTTCAAGCGCATGCTGGCCTACTCCTCGATCGCCCACGTGGGCTACATGCTGGTGGGCGTGGTGGCGGGCGGCGCGCTCGGCAACGGCAGCGTGCTCTTCTACATGCTCGTGTACACCTTCACCACCGCGGGCGCCTTCGGGGCGATCGTGCTGCTGGAGCGGGCCGGGCAGGAAGCGGTGAGGATCGAAGACTTCGGCGGCCTCGCCGCTCGGCATCCCCTGCTGGCCCTGGCCCTGTCCATCTTCCTGCTCTCCCTGATCGGCATCCCGCCCACCGCCGGCTTCGTGGGGAAGTTCTACCTGTTCGGCGCCGCGGTGAAGTCGGGCTACGTGTGGCTGGCCGTCATTGGCGTGCTGAACTCTGCGGCCGCCGCGTACTACTACCTGCGCCTCATCGTCTACATGTACATGCGCGAGCCCGAGGGCGCGCCCACCGTGCTGGCGCCGTCGCTGTCGGGGGCGCTCGCCCTAATGGTCGCCCTGTGGGGCGTGGTGCAGCTGGGGGTTGCGCCCGGCCCGCTGTTCGACCTGGCCCAGGCCGCCGTCGTCCCTCTCCTGAGGTGATCCCTCTCCCCACCGGGGAGCGGGCCGGGTGAGGGGATGCGCCCTCGCCTCCCCTACCGCGGCTGGCTCTTCGACCTCGACGGCACCGTCTACCTGGGCGAGCGGCTGATCCCCGGCGCAGACGCGGTCATCGCGGCGATCCGCGCGGCGGGCCGGCGGGTTGCGTTCCTGTCCAACAAGCCGCTCCAGACTCGCGCGGAGTACGCCGCGAAGCTCACGCGCCTGGG
>DATFWA010000129.1:0-7925 GCA_035259825.1 Candidatus Methylomirabilota bacterium
CAAGGGATACCGGCTGGATCTCTAGGCCCGCTCACCCTGCCCTCTCCCCGTGTGGAGAGGGAGATCAGCGCAGCCGGGGCACCGAGTAGGGCGGCTGGGTCAGCAGGATCAGGCGGTCCACCTCGAGACGCGCGAGGCGGGCGCGCTCTGCGGTGTCGGCGCGCAGCCAGCGCTCGCTCAGGCCGGCGAATACGCTCAGGCCGAAGCGTGCGGGGTCGCGGCCCGAGGCCTGGTGCGCCTCGCGGGCCACGCGGCCCAGCCCGGCCAGATCGGGATGCATCGCCTGCGTGTTGAAGCCGTCGCCGTACCGTCCCGCGATTGCGGCCATGCGCGGTCCGAATCCCCCCACGATGATCGGCGGGGGCGGCTCCGGCCGCAGATAGCCGGAGGGCCGATCGAGGCGGAACTGTGTCCCCGCGAAGCTCGAGCGATCATCGCTCCAGAGACGCCGCAGCACCTGCACGGTCTCGGCCACGCGCTCGGCGCGCGCGCGGTCGCCCGCGATGGTCATGCCGAGCGCCTCCTGCTCGCGGGCGTATGCCATCGACCGCGTCGCGCCCGCCCCGAGCCCGAGCAGCAGCCGACCGCCCGAGACCTGCTGCAGCGTGGCCGCCATGTTGGCGAGCAGTCCCGGATGGCGCAGCCCGGTGTTGAGCACGAGCGGACCCAGCGTGATGCGCCGGGTGGCCTCGGCGAGCGCGGTCAGCGTGGTCCACGCCTCGGGCACGCCCGCCTCCGCGGCCTCGTCGGGGTCGCGCAGATGGTCCCACGTCCACACGCCGTCGTAGCCCGCGTCCTCGGCGGCCCGAGCGGCCGCGCGCATCTCGGAATACCGCGCGCCCACCGGGATCAGGAGCAGATCGATCTTCATCGGATCGCGATCACCGGCACCACCGACATGCCGGGGACGAGCAGATGCTGCGCGTTCTCGCCGGGCGCGAACACCAGCTTCACCGGCACCCGCTGCACCACCTTGACGAAGTTGCCGGTGGCGTTCTCGGGCGGGAGCAGGGAGAACACCGCCCCCGAGCCGGCCTGGATCGAGTCGACGCGCGCCTTGAAACTCTTGCCCGGATAGGTGTCCACCGTGACGGTGGCGGACTGCCCGGGGCGAACGTGGGTCAGCTCGGTCTCCTTGTAGTTGGCCACCACCCAGACGTCGTCGAGATCCACGACCGTGAGCAGCGACTGGCCCACCGTCACCACCTGGCCCGGCTCGACCGATCGCCGGCCGACGCGTCCCGCCATCGGCGCGCGGATCGTGCAATAGACCAGGTTCAGCTCCGCCTGCTGCAGGTTCGCGAGCGCCTGCGAGAGCCGGCCCTGCGCGGCCTCGACCTGCGTCTGCCGGAGCCGCACCTGCTGGCGCTGGCTGCGCGCGTTGTCCAGCGAGGCACGGCTCTCGTCGACCCGGCGCACCGCCTGGGCCACCGCGGCCTGCTGGGTGCGCAGCGACGCCTCGGCCTGCGCCACCTCGCTGCGCGCCTGATCGAGCCGCTTGCGGGTCGCGTCCAGCGTGGCCTCCGCGGTCCGGTAGGTAGCTTCGGCGTGATCCATGTCCTGCTGCGCGACCAGCCCATCCTTCACGAGCGCGGTGATGCGATCGCGATCCGCCTTGTTGCGATCGTAGTCGGCCTGCGCCGAGCGCACCGCCGCGTCAGCCGCGGCCACGGCGGCCTGCTTGGCCGCGATCTGACCGCGGCGCTCGTCGAGGTCGTGCCGCGCCATCTCGCTGCCGTGCTGCGAGGCGCCCAGCGCGGCGTCGGCCTGCTGCACCAGGCTCTGGGTGGACTCGTCGGTGAGCGGCACGTTGGCCACCGCGTTCTCCAGGTCGCCCTTCGCGGAGGCGACCGCGGCGCGCGCCTGGGCCACCGCGACCTCGTAGTCGCGCGGATCGAGACGCAGCAGCGTCTGGTCCGCCTTCACGTCCTGGTTGTCGTTGACGAGCACCTCGCTCACGGTGCCGGGCACGCGCGCGCTCATCGGCGCGATGTGCGCGCTGATGAAGGCGTCATCGGTGGAGATGTGTTGACGCCAGTAGTGCCAGATGTAGAAGCCGTAGACGAGCGAGACGACGGCGGCGGCCGCGCCGGCGAGGACCGCGAGACGATGACGGGGCGGCGCTCCCTGATAGGTGGCGAAGCGGGCACGGAGGCGGCGGGAAATCCCCTCCTGGTCGAGATCCGTCATTGGGTTGCGCTTATAATGGCGGGCGGTACCGAACCCGTCAAGCGATGGCCAACGAGAACGCTCCGCCGACCACGTCCGCCGCGGACGCCGCCGGCGAGTGGCGGCCGAGCTCGAGCCCGGTCCTCATCGCGATCTCGGTCATGCTCGGCACCTTCATGGAGGTGCTCGACACCTCGGTGGCCAACGTGGCGCTGCCGCACATCGCTGGCAGCCTTTCCGCCACCCCCGAACAGGCCACGTGGGTGCTCACCAGCTACCTCATCTCGAACGCGATCGTGCTGCCGACGACCGCGTGGCTCAGCGCGGTCTTCGGCCGCAAGCGCTTCCTGCTCGCGTGCATCGTCATCTTCACGCTCGCTTCCGCGGCGTGTGGCGCGGCCACCAGCCTCGGGTTTCTGATCTTCGCGCGCGTGCTGCAGGGCATCGGCGGCGGTGCGCTACAGCCCATCGCGCAGGCGATCCTGCTCGAGAGCTTCTCGCCCGCGCGGCGCGGGCGCGCGATGGCCGCCTACTCGATGGGCGTGATCGTGGCGCCCATCCTGGGTCCCACCCTCGGCGGCTGGATCACCGACAGCTACTCGTGGCGCTGGATCTTCTACATCAACCTGCCGTTCGGCCTGCTCGCCCTGCTGATGACGCAGACCTTCATCGAGGATCCGCCCTACCTGCAGCGCGCCAGCCTCCGTCGCATCGACTACTGGGGGCTCGCCTTCATGGCGATCTGGCTGGCCACCCTGCAGGTGGTGCTCGACAAGGGCCAGCAGGACGACTGGCTCGCCGCGGAGTGGATCCGCTGGACCCTGACCCTCTCGTGCGCGATGATGATCGCCTTCATCGTGCGCGAGCTGGTGGCCGACGCTCCCATCGTCAACCTGAGCATCCTCAGTGACCGCAACTTCGCCATCGGCACCTTGCTCATCACCGCGATGGGAATCGTGCTCTACGCCACCACCGCGATGCTCCCGCTCTTCCTGCAGACCCTGCTCGGCTACCCGGCGCTCGAGGCCGGGCTCGCCACCAGCCCGCGCGGCCTCGGCGCGCTACTCTCCGCCCTCGTGGCGGGACGGCTGATCGGCGTCATCGACTCGCGCATGCTGGTCGGGGCCGGCTTCGGCCTGCTCGCCCTCTCCGGCGTCTGGCTCAGCCGTCTCACCTTCGAGGTCGCGTGGTCGAACATCGCGGCGGTGACCTTCCTGAACGGTCTCGCCAACCCGCTCATCTTCATCGCGCTGTCCACGGTCTCGTTCGGGACGCTGCGGCGCGACCAGATGGGCGGGGCCACCGGCATCTACAACCTCATGCGCAATCTCGGCGGCGGCGTCGGGATCTCGCTGGCCACGACCTTGCTGGCGCGCCGCTCGCAGGTCCACCAGAACGTGATGGTGGCGCGCATGACCCCGTACGATCCGATGTTCGCCCAGAAGCTCGAGACGCTCCGCCGCGCCCTCACTCCGAAGGTGGGGCCGAGCGCGGCGGCCCAGCAGGCGCTGGGGATCCTCTACCGGACGCTGGTCCAGCAGGCGACCCTGCTCGCCTTCGTGGACAACTTCCGGCTCATCACGGTGCTGGCGGTGTGCAGCATGCCGCTGGCGATGCTGCTCAAGCGCGTGCGCACGCGGCCGGCGCCGGGAGCGCACTAGACTACTTCGCGGACCGCGGGGACTCCTTGAAGTCGGAGAACTCGGCGAGGGCCTGCGGGGTCATCACGCCCTCCCGGCGCTTGTCTCCGAAGACCCAGGTGGGGAACGACTTCACGCGGGCCTTCTCGCAGAGGTCGGGCCGCGGGTTCACGCCCTTCGGATCGCACTCGACGTAGGGCAGGTCCTTCGCGGCGTCACCGAAGAGCGCCTTCTGCTCGGTGCAGTGCGGACACCAGTAGGCGCCGTACATCACCGCCCCCTTGTCGCGCAGGTGCCGGGCCAGCGCGGCCTCGAAGGCGGCGCTGCCGCCCTCCGGCATCGCGAAGATGAACGCGGCGCCGAACGGAGCGAGCAGGGCCAGGGCCACCGCGTACCCGATCACCGAGGACAGCTTCGTTCTCCGCCCGGGCAGGCCGGAGCGACGCCACCAGAGCACGAGCAGGATCGCCAGCATGATCGCGCCGGAGGCCAGGCAGTACGCGCACGTGGCGTGGATGACCAGCAGCGAGAGCGCGGTGAGATAGACCGATACGCCGACCCCCGCCGCGGCCAGCCAGAAGGCCCAGTTCCAGCGAGAGGCGGTGAGGCCGATCCCGGCGAGCGCGCCGATGGCCGCGTAGAGGAGCGCGCCCCACAGCGCGGTGGGCAACCCGAGCAGCGTGCCGTACCGGCTGGCCTGAACGATATCGCAGCCGCTGCCCGACAGACAGAAGGTGGTGTTGCCCCCCGTCCACTTGAGCCAGGTGAGGTAGACCGCGATCGCGAACCCGGCGGCGGCGAGACCAGCCACCAGGTAATCCGGTCGCGCGGGAGCGGCCACCGCCACGTCGCGCCGTCGCGTCGCCATGTCGCGATCACAGTACCACAGCGGCGGCGACGGCCCGCGCTCCCGCCGGTTGCGCCGTCCGCGCCGTGGCGCTAGTCTAGCGGGGCCGTGTTCCCGCTCCCGCCCTTGACGGCCGAGCAGCGCCGCGTGGTCGAGCGGGCCGCCGCTCTCTCACGCGAGCGATTCGCCCCGCGGGCCGCCCGGTACGACGCCGAGTCGAGCTTCCCCTACGAGAACTACGCCGATCTGCATGCGGCCGGCCTCCTCGCGCTGACCGTCCCGCGCGAGTACGGCGGCGTGGGCGCCGACGCGGTGACCTACGTGCACGCCCTCCGCGAGATCGCCAAGGGCTGCTCGGCCACCGCGCTCACCTTCAACATGCACTCGACGGTCACCACCTTCCTGGCGGCGCTCTGCACTGAGGAACAGCGGCGGCGCTACTTCGGCGAGATCGTGGGCCGGGGGGCCCGCATCGCGTCGATCACGAGCGAGCCCGAGCAGAGCTTCCGCGACAAGTTCGTGCTCAACACCGTGTTCCGGCCCATCGGGGACGGCGGATACCGGGTGGCCGGCGTCAAGCAGTTCTGCTCGCTCGGCGATGCCGCCGACTACTTCTTCGTCACCGGCATCCTGGAGGGCCAGACCAGCGCGCGCGAGGGCGTGATCTCGGCGATGATTCCCAGCCGCGACGCCGGCGTGAAGATCGAGGGCACCTGGAACGCCGTCGGCATGCGCGGCACCATCAGCCACACGATCCGCTACGACTGCGCGGTCGATCCCGCGAACGTGGTCGGCCGCCCGGGCCAGTACCTCACCATCGATCTGCAGGGCTTCGCGCTCGGCTACGCGGCGGTCTACCTGGGCATCGGGGAGGCCGCGTTCGAATACATGACCGAGTACGCCCGCACCAAGGTCCAGCGGCCTTCCACCGAGCCCATGAGCCATCACCCGCTGGTACAGCGCACGGTGGCCGAGGTCGGCACCCAGATCCGGGCCGCGCGGCTCCTGCTGCACGAGGCCGCGACCGTCAAGATGGACGAGGACCGCGAGGCCACCATGCTCGTGGTCAACCAGGCCAAGACCTACTGTGCCGACGTGGGCTTGATGGCCACCGAGCGCGCGCTGCGGCTGGCCGGCGGCCGCGGCATCTTGAAAGAGATGCCGCTCGAGCGCTGGCACCGCGATTCACTGGCCGGCCCGGTGATGCCCCCCGCCAACGATCGGTGTCTCGAGACCGCCGGTAAGCTGCTGTGCGGCCTGCGCGCGGCGACCCTGGAGTTCCAGTAGGCACGGCCACCGCCACCTACCCCGGTAGGACCTTCGTCCCATAGGGCGGCACGGGGGAATCTGCTACATCTGATCGCCCAAGACGATGCATCGGGCCCCAGCCACCGGCACGGTGGGAGGCTACCGTCATTAGCGATCAGCGCACGGCCGAACCGACTTCCCGGGCCCCCGAGGCCGGACCGCCGCGGTACGGACGGCGCGCGACCGTGGGTGTGGTGGATGACGACGTCTCGATCCTGCGCGCCCTGCGGCGGCTGCTGCAGGCCGCCGGCTTCTCGGTGGAGACGTTCGGATCGGCGGAGGAGGTCCTGTCCTCCTCGCAGCTGGCGGAGATCGACTGCCTGGTCCTGGACATCCACCTGGGGGACCTGAGCGGCTTCGACGTGCACGAGCGGCTGCCCGACTCGCGGCCGATCCCGATCATCTTCATCACCGCGCACGACACAGCCCTTACACGAGAGCGGGCGAGGCTGGCCGGGGCGGTGGACTACCTGCGGAAGCCCTTCGACGAGAAAGCGCTGATCGGGGCGATCGGCCGGGCGCTTGCCGGAACCTGACGCCGGACGATCGGCGGAGACGGCGTCCGCCGTCCCGCGCCCGGGCCCTACGGCAGTCCCGACAGCTCCGCGTCCAGGTTCGCGCCCTCGATGAACCGTTCCATCGACGCACTCAGCTGGGGCAGGTCCTCGCGTCGCAGCAGCTCGATCCGGGCGCGCCGGCCGGCGAATCGCGCGGCGGCCGCATCGTAGATGCTGTACCAGGCGCGGCCGCGGAAGAAGTCGACCCAGAGCCGATCGGGCCGGGTGTTCAGGACGAAGACCGCGGTGAGACGACCCGGCTTCTCCTCGATGTAGACGTCGCGCAGGGCAATCGAGCGAATTGGGCGAGCGGGTGGAGGATGCATGGTCATTCCGCCCTCCTCAGATCGCACGCCTGCTCGGTCGTCCTCGTGCCGGCCAGACGGAATCCCACCTGCCACTCCACCCCGACCGTCGATTCGTCGCACTTCACCTCGACGATCTGTCCCTTGGTCATGCCGATCCACTCTCGGCGCTCCACCGGGTCCCCCACTTTGAAGGTATGCACTCTTGGATTCTCCTCGAATTTGAATGGTAGGGGTCGGTCGGCGCGGTTGTCTTGACATTGGGCGCCAATTGATTGACACTCGCATTTTCTAGGCATCCGGGGAGGGCGAGGAGAAAGAGCCGCATGCGCTCGAAACCGTTGCCCTGGATCAGATTAGTTACGACAACACCCGGTACCGAAGACGACCCGTGACCGCCTTCGCGCTACTGCTGGACCGCGTGGGGCGTAGCTCCCGCCTGACCGACCTGGCGCGGACGAGCCGTCCCGTCCTGCTCGCCGTCTTTACCGCGGCGGCGTACTACGCGGGGATGCAGATCGGCTTCCAGGCGAAGTTCCCCGGTGGCGGCCCGGCCATTCTCTGGCCGCCCAACGCGATCCTGCTCTCGGTTCTGCTCGCGACGCCGCCGAGACGCTGGGCGCTGTTCCTGCTCGCCGCGTTCCCGGTCCACTTCGTGATACAGATGCGCGCGGGATTCCCGTTGCCGCTGCTGCTGGGGCTCTTCGCCACCAACTGCGGCCAGGCGCTCCTCGGCGCGGTGCTCGTGCGCCGGCTGGTCGGCGCCCGCATCGATTTCGACAAGCTCCGCCACGTGATCGTGTTCATCGCGGTGGCCGCCGGATTCGCCCCGTTCGTGGCCTCGTTCGTCGACGTCTCGATGTGGGTCGCCGCCGCGTGGCCCGAGGGCATCCGGTACTGGCCGGCGTGGGGGATCCGCTTCGCGAGCAACGCGCTCACCGTGCTCGTGGTGACCCCCATCCTCGTGCTCGGTATCAACCGGACTCGGACCTGGTTCCGTCGCCCGCTGTTCAGCCGGGTCGCCGAGGCCACGGTCCTCGTGCTCGGGCTCGGCGGCGCCGGGCTCCTGATCGGCATCTCCGAGCCGAGCCACGTCCCG
>DATFWA010000130.1:0-2717 GCA_035259825.1 Candidatus Methylomirabilota bacterium
CGCGAGGCCTCGCTCGCCGCCGGGCGCTCGGAGGCCGAGATCGAGGCGCTCGAGCGCCGGGGCTGGGGCATGCGCGTGGTCCACGTCGCGCCGACGCGCGAGGAGGCGCTGCGGGCCACCGAGGGTCCGTTCATGGGCTACCAGCGGAAGATGGCGGTGCTGCGCTCCGACGCCACCGGTGGCACGGTGCCCGGCTCCTTCGATCGCTCGCTGCTCCGGCTGCGGACGTTCCCCGAGTACCTGGCCGACGGCTGGGCCCTCATCGGAACGCCGGGCGAGGTGCGCGACGGCCTGCAGAAGTACCTCGACGCCACCGGCTACCAGCACGTGCTGCTGCTGATGGCGCTGCCCGGCATCCCCACCGACCTGGCCCTGCGATCGATGCGGATGTTCGCCGAGCAGGTGGCGCCCGCGATGGAGACTACAGGCTCTTCAGGAACTCCAGCATCGCGGCGTTGACTTCGGCTGGGCGCTCCTGCTGCGTCCAGTGGCCGCAGCCGGGCAGCATGACCGTCTTGCGCAGATTCGGAACGAACCGCGACAGGTTCGGGATGAGCTGGTCCATCCCCGGGAAGCGCACAACCAGATCGTGGTCGCCCGCCACGTAGAGCGCGGGCACCGTGACTCGCGCGCCCGCGAAGGGCGCCAGCAATTCCCAACTGCGGTCGATGTTGCGATACCAGTTGAGCCCACCCCGGAACCCGGCCCGCGTGAACTCGTCGGTGTAGAACTCCACGTCGGCCGGAGTGAGCCACCGTGGCAGCTCCGGCGGATCCACCGCGTGCGTGAGGAAGCCGCCGCTGCGCGGGACCATGCCGACGGCGCCCGGATGGCCGATGCCGGCCCGCGCGGCCACGCCGTCGCCCGAGCCCGAATAGAGCAGTCGCCGGATCGTCGACCGCACGTCACGCTCCAGCTCGGCCTCGGCCACGCCCGGGGTCTGGAAGTAGAGCTGGTAGAACATCGCGTCGGCGGTCTGCGGCATCACGCTGGTCGGCCGCGTGCTGCCGCGGGGCCGGAACGGCACGCTCAGCGCGATGACCGCGCGGAAGCGATCGGGGCGCAGGAGCGCCGAGTGCCACGCCACCGGCGCGCCCCAGTCGTGACCCGCGATCACCGCCGACTCGGCACCGAGGGCGTCGAGGAGCCCCACCAGATCGCCGACCAGGTCGAGGAGCGTATAGCGCTCGATCTCCGCAGGGGCCTCGGTCTGGCCGTAGCCTCGCATGTCGGGCGCCACGGCGCGGAAGCCCGCATCGGCCAGCGCGCGCATCTGATGGCGCCATGAGTACCAGGACTCGGGGAATCCGTGACACATGAGCACGAGCGGACCCGTGCCCAGCTCGGCCACGTGCATGCGAATCCGGTTGGTCTCGACCACCCGGTGCTGGATCTCGCTCGTGTGCTCGCCGCTCATGGGGCGTCCCTCGCCTATTGTATACTCCGCTCACCCCATGACCGAGACCCGCTGCACGGCCGCCTCCCGACGCGCCGCCCGGATCGGTCGGCGTCGGTTCCTCGGCGGCGCGGTATTCGGGCTTTTGGCCGCTCGCCGCGTCTGCGCGCAGCCTACACCTCCAGTGGCCCGTATCGGGGTCCTCGGATTGCACCCGACCGCGAACATCACCGGACCCGAGCCGCGGAGCGCGTCCACCCGCGCGCTGATCGGAGGCCTGCGCGAGCTGGGGTACGTGTACGGTCAGCACTACGTGACCGAGGCGCGCGGGGCCGACGCGCGCCCCGAGCGCTTCCCGGCCCTCGTGGCCGAGCTGATCGGGCTTCGAGTGGACATCATCGTCGCCCCCGGGCCGGCGCTGCCCGCGCTCAAGCAGGCCACCTCCTCCATCCCAGTGGTCATGTCGGCGTCACCCGATCCGGTGGCGCAGGGCCTGGTCAATAGCCTCGGCCGGCCGGGCGGCAACTTCACTGGCCTGAGCCTGCAGTCGGTCGAGACCACCGGCAAACGCCTCGAGCTGCTTCGCGAGGCGGCGCCGAGCGCGCCGGCCGTCGGCGTCCTGTGGAACCAGGCCAGCCTGCTCAATTGGCGCGCCGCGGAGACGGCGTCCCGCGAGCGGCGCTGGAAGGCATTGTCGCTTGAGATCCGGGAGGTCGGCGAGGTCGAGAGCGCGCTGAAGGTCGCCGCGGGTGCGGGAGCCGGGGCGATTCTGGTATTCGCGGCCGGTCTGCTCTTCCCGCACGAGCGGCGCGTGACGGAGCTGATGGCGCGGAACCGACTACCAGCCATGTATGAGCTGCGAACCTATGTCGAGGCGGGCGGGCTCATGTCCTACGGGGCCGACATCACCGACGTCTGGCGGCGCGCCGCGGTATACGTGGACAAGATCCTGAAAGGCACGAATCCACGCGATCTCGCCATCGAGCAGCCCACCGAGTTCGAGCTGGTCATCAATATCAAGACAGCGCGCGCCCTCGGTCTGACCCTCGCCCAGTCGCTGCTCGTCCGCGCCGACGAGATCATCGACCGATGAGCGTCAGAGAGCACAGGGGCGCGGCGCCCCGCCGGAGGGGGTCCGTGAGCACCACCGTCGCGCTCATCGGGATGGGGCTGCTGGGCTCGGCCCTCGCCGAGAACCTGATCCGGGCCGGCTTCACGGTACGCGGCCACGACGTGGCGCCCGAGCGCATGCGGCAGCACGCCGAGCGGGGCGGCGTCCTCGCGCGCTCCCCGTCCGACGCCGCGCGCGGCGCCTCGGCGG
>DATFWA010000131.1:0-33116 GCA_035259825.1 Candidatus Methylomirabilota bacterium
CGGCCCGTGCTTCATCTCTCCCGCCGGATAACCCTCGGCGTGGATGTAGGAGATCTCCTTCAGCTTGAGGGCGCCCTCGAGCGCCACCGGATAGTTGATCCCGCGGCCGAGGTACAGCACGCTCCGGGCCTCCTGCAGCCGTCGCGCCTCCTCGACGACCAGGCTCTCGAGCCTCAGCGCGTGCTCGAGCAGCGTGGGAAGCCGCAACATCTGATCGAGGAGCTGCCCCGCGTCGGCCGGACTCAGTGCGGCGCGCGTGATGCCGAGATGGATCGCGAGCATGGCCAGGCTCAGCAGCTGTCCGGTGAAGGCCTTTGTCGACGCCACCCCGATCTCCGGTCCCACCAGGGTCTGGATGACGCCGTCCGACTCGCGCACCATCGAGGAGCGCGGCGAATTGCAGATGGTCAGCGTCGGGACGCTGCGCCCCTTCACCGCCCGGAGCGCGGTCAAGGTATCGGCGGTCTCCCCGGACTGCGAGATCGTGATCAGCAGCGAGTGGCGCGGCAGCAGGGCCGCGGTGCCGCGGAACTCGGACGCGTAGTCGACCCGCACCGGGATGCCGGCCAGGCCCTCGATCAGGTAGCGGCCGACGAGACCCGCGTGCCAGGACGTCCCGCACGCCACGATCTGCACGTGCTCCAGCTCGCGCATGGCCGCCGCGGTCAGGCCGAGGTCCGAGAGCACGACGTCGCGGCCTCCCGCGGCGAGCCGCCCGGAGATCGTCTGCGCGAGCACGCGCGGCTGCTCGTGGACCTCCTTCGCCATGAAATGGCGATGGCCTTCCTTCTGAACGACGAGGCTCTCGCGGTCCACCCGGTGATGCGGCCGGTTCGCGAGCACGCCGTCCACGTCGGTGATGCGGACCCCGGAGGCCTTGACGACGCAGACATCGCCGTCCTCCAGGTAGGTCACCTCGGTCGCGTATTGCTGGATGGCGAGCACGTCGGAGGCGACCAGGTACTCGTCGGCGCCGTAGCCGACCACCAGGGGGCTCGAGCGCCGCGCGGCGAGGATCACGTCGGGCTCGCGCGCCGAGACGAGGGCCAGTGCGTAGCTGCCCTCGAGCCTCCGCAGCGTGGCCCGGAACGCCGCCTCCAGCCCTAGCCCCTGGGCCATGTGGTAGGCGACCAGCTGGGGGACCACCTCGGTATCGGTGGCCGAGGAGAAGACGCAGCCCTCGGCCTCGAGCTTCTGGCGGATCTCGAGATAGTTCTCGATGATGCCGTTGTGCACCACCGCGATGGTCTGGGCGGCGTCAGTGTGCGGGTGGGTGTTGGCGACAGTGGGCGCGCCGTGGGTAGCCCAGCGGGTGTGGCCGATGCCGACGTGGGCCTCGACCGGCTCGCGCAGGATCTCGCGCTCGAGGTTGGCGATCTTGCCGACCTGGCGGCGCAGCTTCAGGACGCCCTCGAGCGGGGTGGCCAGACCGGCCGAGTCGTAGCCCCGATACTCGAGCCGCTTGAGACCGTCGACAACGACGATCTCCGCGAAATTGCTCCCGATATAGCCGACGATCCCACACATTGCGCCACGAGTATAGCAGTGGGAACGGAGCGACCGAATGCGTGGAAGCGGCGATGACGCGCGGCATCGAGGCGACACCGTCGCGGGGGAGGCGGGGTGCTACCGGGCGCGGGAGAGACCCAGCTGCGCGCCGACCGGGTAGCCGTTGCGGTCCCGGCGATACGGATCGGCAGTCACGGCCGCACGCCAGGCCTGATACCGACGCTCGTCCTGCCAGCGCCGCAGCGCCCAGACCGCCAGCCCCACCGCGACTCCACCGAGCGCGACGACGCACACCACCGCGCCGCGCTTCATCATCTTCTCCAGCACCAGCCCATCCTTGACTGGCGTATCCATGTCCGGCCTCCTCAACGTCGTCAGCAGCCTGTAGTGGTCAAGCAGCAAGACGTGGGCCACGGGAAAGCCGGCCGGAAATCACCTAGTTGGATCGCCACTAGTGAGCTCAGCTCCCGAGCTTGTCACGCTCCACAGCCAGACTTTGTCAGGCGACGTCGAGCGACTCATCATAAATGCGCGTCCTTTCAGTGCGCAAAATCTGGCGCTCTTCTTGCTCCTCGTCGGGACATGACGTCGTTCCGTCTCAAGGTTCTCGTCGGGTCGCTGCTCGGCCTCCTCCTCGTGACGCTCGCCACCGCCCTGCTGATCCGATCCGGGCGCGAGGCTCGGCCGGTCCCCGAGATCCCGGTCGTCGCGGCTCCGGAGCCGGCGCCTGCCGCAGCCGTCCCGGATCCCGCACCTCGGCCGTCTCGCTCGAAGGGCCAGAGCGACTGGACGTTCTTCTTTCGCGCCGGGGATACCTTGAGTCGCATGGCCGACGGGGTGCCCCTCGGCGTCGTGACCCGCCTCGAGCGATCGCATTCGTTCCCCGACGGCTCGGTCGGTCCCGCGTACGTCGTCCGCTCGGTCGAGCAGCAAGAGGTCGTGTTCGACGCGGATGAGCTGGAGCGCAGCGCGCGGATCGAGACCATTCGAGAGATCGCGCGGCCCCCGATCGGCACCCGCTCCAAGTGACGGCGAGCCGATGATCGCGAGGATCACATGGACGGCGACAATACCACCGTCGACACGATCTTCCTCGTCGTCGGAGCGGTGTTGATCCTGCTGATGGGCCTGCGGGTCTCCCGGCGTCGCTCGGAGAAGAAGCCGGTGGAGGGTCAGCGTGCCGCCACGATCGGCATCCTGATCTGGTTCGGGCTGATGGGCGTGGCCCTCTACATGATCTTCGACTGAGACCCCGCCGCGCTCACTGATTGACCGCCTGCTTCCATCCCACCGCGGCCGCGGCGTTGGCCGGCTGCGGCGCGGTGCAGGCCGCTCCCCGCGCCCCCACGCTGGCGGTTCCGCCCTTCACCGCGCAGACCCCAAAGGGCGTGCCGAACTCGGCGCTGCCACTCACGACGGTGAGCGCGCTCTGTCCGTCCTCGGCCACCTTCAGGTCGACCTCGGCGTCGCGGACCGTTGCGACCGCGGCCGGCGTCTCGATCTCCAGCGCGGCTTGGCCGCTGCCCGCCTTGGCCCACACCTCGCCCTGACTCACGCGCAGGATGCGGATCGTCCCCGCCGTCTTCTCCCAGCGCGAGAGGATCTTCAGCGAGGTCTTCTCGTTGAGCGCCACCGGCGCACCCGGACGCATCTGCACCATCGCCTGACTGCCGGGCTCGGTGCGGAGCACGTCGCCCTCGAAGAGCGGCAGCGAGCCGCGCCCCTGCAGCCGGTGCTCGATGCCGTCGGTCCTCACCACCACCAGCGTGCCCACCGCGTTCTGCGCGGTACCCACCGGAACGCCTTGCGCGCAGGCGGGCGACGGCGCCAGCCACCACGCGGCCCACGCCAGTCCGGCAGCGAGTCCCCAGGATCCGATCCGGCTCATGGCGCGCTCAGTTCCCGTGATAGACGACGCGGATCGGCTTGCGCCCGACCGGCACGGTGGCCAGCACCGAGCTGCTACCGGTGTCGATCACCTTCAGGTCGTTCGAGATCTCGTGGACCACGAAGAGGCGCGTGCCTTCACGGTTGCCCGAGATCCCGTTGGGGCGCTGGCCGACGTCGATCTGCTCGAGGATCCGGAGGTTCTTGGGATCGGCGCTCACCACCACCACCCGGTTCAGGCCGGCGACGGTGACATAGGCGTTCGGACCCTGTAGCCCCTTGAAGCCGAACGCGATCTGCTGCGGGGCGGGGCCGACGTTGATCGAGGCGATCTTGTCCTGCGTGGCTGGATCGATGACGTAGATGTCCGTGCCACCCGTGTTGGTGCCCCAGATGCGCCCATCGGGACCGAGCACCAGGAAGTGCGGGTTCGTGCCCACCGGGATCGCCTTGATCACCTTCAGCGACGTGGTGTCGATGATCTCCACCGTCTTGTCGCCCTGGTTGCTGACGTACGCGAAGCGCCCGTCTCGCGAGAAGGTCAGCCCGGTCGGCCCCTTCCCCACCCCGATGGTGCCGAGGATCCGGAAGCTCGTGGTGTCCACGATCGAGATCGTGTTGTCGCCGATGTTGGCGACCCAGGCCTGGCGGTTGTCGTTGGTGAGCGTCACCACGTGCGCCCGATCGCCGGTGGCGATCGAAGCAACCGTTTCCAGCGCGCGCGTGTTGATGGCCGAGACGCGGCCCGAGGCCAGGTTGGTGGCGAAGAGCCAGCGGCCGTCGCGCGACACGGCCAGGTCGTGAGTGGCGTGATTGCGTGCGTCCACAGTGCCGACGACCTGGAAGCTGTCGCCGTCGATCACCGTCACCGAGTTCGAGCTCTCGTTGGCCACGAAGACGCGCGACCGCGCCGACTCGTCGGTGGCCTCCTTGGGCGTCTGCGTCTCCGTCGCGCAGCCCGTGAGAGCGAGGACGGAGAGCGCGACGATGGCGGAGCATCTCCCGACGGCTGATCTGATCGACCGCATGGACTCCTCCCCGGCAACCGCGGCGGAACGACTCGAAAAGCGCTCCCTACCTTGGTCCAGGACGCCATGCGAGTCAAGGAGATTCCCGACTTTCCGTTCGTTGACAGGGCCAACGCCATGGGCTTAGTCTCTACTGCACACTGATCGCCATGTCCGCCCGGACGAGCTTTGGGGAGAGCCTGAGTAACGCGATTCCCATGAAGTGGATGCGATGCAGTAAGGGCAGCGTCCCGGGCGCGATCCTCGTCCTCCTGACGATCCTCTCGCTGACGTTGTGGACTGCCGATACGTGGGCCCAGGCGCCGAAGGCCGAACGCCCCACCTACACGGTCGGCGACAAGTGGATCCGCAGCGACGGCGCCTACGATCTCATCCGCATCGAGAACAGCCGCTACGTGTTCGCCGCCGACGGCGGGCGCGAGGTGCATCTCACCCGCGATCTCGGCATCGCCCGGATCGTCCGGGGTGGGCAGGTCGTGCTGGAGATGGAGCCGCCGGCCTCGCCGACCTGGCCGCTCGAGGTCGGCCAGTGGGGCGTGAGCTGGCTCACGCTCAAGAGTCAAGACCCACAGTACGGGCAGAGTCTCGCCCGGTTCTCCTGGAAGGTCGACGCCTACGAGGACGTGCGCGTGCCCGCGGGCACGTTCAAGGCCTATCGCATCGTGCAGGTGCTGGAGCCGCGCTTCCTCGCCGCGTCGCCGCAGGCGCGCCGGGTGGAGCTGGCGTTCTGGTATGCGCCGGCAATCCAGCAGCTCGTCCGCGCGGACGGAAACGATCTGAGCGGGTTCGCCTTCCAGGCGGTCGCCCTCGACAAGCCGACCGCGACGCCCCTCGCGGTGGCCGTCATCGAGCCGAAGGACGAGAGCCACGTCACCGCCGAGCGCGCGACGCTGACTGTCAAGGTGACGGGCGGCGTGGGCGCGCTGCGCATCGCGGTCACGCTCAACGGGGCCGAGATCGCGCAGAAGCAGGAGTCGAGCGCGCTCGGCAACGACGTGCCGCTGAGCGTGCCGGTCAAGCTCGCGCCCGGCAAGAACACGCTGATCGTCACTGTGACGGACGCTGCGGGCTCCTCGCGCCAGGAAGGCCGGGTGCTGTTCTACGACAAGCGCGCCCCGGCGGTGGCCGCCGCCCCGCCGCCGGCGCCGACGCCGGCCTCACCGAGCCCGCCGCCCGCCGCTGCGACGTCTCCGACAAGCGTTCCGCCTCCGGCCGCACCGGCTGCCGCGCCTCCGGCCGCGGCACAGCCAGCCGCCAGACCGCCGGCCGTCGCCGCCCCGTCTCCCACACCGCCGGCGCCCGCCTCGCCGCCCGAGCCTCGCGCGGAGCCGAGGCCTCAGCCGGAGCCGCCGCGATCAACGCCGCCGCTCGCCGCGCCCCCGGCGCCGCCCGCACCGCCGGCGCCGGCGACTCCGCCGCCACCCGCAGCCGCGCCGACACCTCCGGCAGTCGCGGCCGCACCACCGCGCGCACCCGCGACGACGACCCCGGCACCGCCGGCGACAGCGCCCACGCCGCCGGCGTCCGCGACACCTGCGCCGTCCTCATCGCCCGCGGCGGTGGCCGCACTGCCGCCCGACACGTCGAAGAGCCTCCCGGCCTTCCGCATCGCGATCTCGACGCCGGCGAACCAGGCGCGTGTGAACCAGGACAGCGTGACCTTCGCCGCGGTGGTGCACGGGGGCACCGGCGTGCGGCAGGTGCTGATCACTGCCAATGGCGTCGAGCTGTGGAAGCAGGAGAACCGGACCCAGCAACCCTCGATGGCGGTGAACCTGCCGGTGAAGCTGGTCGAGGGGCAGAACACCCTCGTGGTCACCGCGTCGGAGACCGACGGGACGATGCACCAGGAGATGCGGACGATTCACCTCGAGAGGCTGGTGCCCCTCGCGGTGGATGTGCGCTACCCGGAAGACCGCTCGCGTGTCGCCGACGAGGCAAGCGTGGTCGCGGCCGTCGCCCGCTCGAGCAAGGGCGTTAGCCGCATCACCGTCTCGCTCAACGGCACCGAGGTCCACCAGCAGGAGGAGCGGAGCCCACAAAAGTCGGTGGCGGTGAGCGCGCCGCTCACGCTCCGCGACGGCCCGAACGCCATCGTGATCACCGCGCTCGAGCCGGACGGCACCGCGCGGCAGGAAGTCCGCACGGTGATCCTGGAGCGCCCGAAGCCGGTGCCCCCGCTCGCGGCCCCCGCCGCGCCCGCGCCCCCAGCGCCGCCGCCCTCCACACAGTGGGCGGTCGTCATCGGGGTGGGCGGCTACGAGAACTCCGCGGTGCCGAAGCTGCGCTACCCGGTGGCCGACGCCGATGCGATCTACCAGACCCTCGTGGCGTCGGGCGGCTTCAAGAAGGAGAACATCCTGCTGCTCACCGACAAGACCGAGCGCAAGCCCACCCTGCGCAACATCAAGTGGGCGCTCGGAACCTTCCTGGCGCGCTCGGCCCACAAGGACGACCTGGTCGTGATCTACTTCGCGGGCCACGGCGCCTCCGAGGTCGACCAGCGCGGGATGGAGCGCGACGGCCTCTCGAAGTACCTCGTGCCGATCGACGCGGACCCCGACGATCTCTACTCGAGCGCCCTGCCCATGGACGAGATGCAGAACGTGCTCCAGCGCATCGAGGCCGAGCGCGTGACCGTGTTCCTCGATGCCTGCTACAGCGGCGCCGCAGGCGGCCGCACCTTCGCCTCGACCAAGACCCGCGGGGTCAACGTGGACGACATCTTCCTCGACCGCCTGACCCGCTCGAAGGGCCGCGCCATCGTGACTGCGTCGCGCCCGTCCGAGGTCTCCATCGAGCTGGCCGACCTGGGCCACGGTGTCTTCACGTACTACCTCGTGCGCGGGCTGCAGGGCTACGCCGATCTGAACCGGGACGGCATCGTGTCCCTGCAGGAGATCTACGAGTACCTGGCCCAGGAGGTCAGCAAGAAGTCGCGCTCCGTGGGCGGCAACCAGCATCCGATGCTCAAGGGTGAGCTGGAGGGCATCATCCCGCTCACGAAGACCGGGAAGGGCAATTAGCCGCCTCGGCCGGTTCCTCGCCGCCCTCGCGATCGTCGCGGCGCCGGTCGGCGTCACCGCCCAGCCCGCGGCCGATCCGCAGAGCTGGGAGTCGCCGATGGCCGCGGGCGACCGGGCCTACCAGCAGGGGCGCTATGCGGAAGCCGAGCGCTTCTTCGCTTCCGCGCTGGAGCGCGCCGAGCGCGTGGGACCTCAAGATGCGCGGGTGGCGCTGAGCCTGGGCCAGCTCGCCGCCGCCTATCAGGCCGGCGGTCAATATCCGCCCGCCGAACCCCTGCTCCAGCGCGCGCTCGTGATCGGCGAGACGCTGCTCGGGCCCAACCATCCCGAGGTCGCGGCCACGCTCACCGCGCTCGGCGGCCTGGACACCGCGCAGGGCCGCTACGGCCAGGCCGATCCGCTGCTGCGTCGCGCGCTGTCCATCGACGAGCGGGTGCTGGGGCCCGAGCATCTCGAGGTCGCGGGCACGCTCGACGCGCTCGCCTCGCTCGAGCGCCAGCAGGGCCGCTACACCGACGCCGAGACCCGGAGCCGACGCGCGCTGGCCATCCGCGAGAAAGCGCTCGGGCCCGAGCAGGTCGAGGTGGCCGCGAGCCTGTCCACCCTCGCCGCGCTCTACCTGACCCAGAGCCGCTACGTGGAGACCGAGCAGCTTGCCCAGCGCGCGCTTGTCATCCGCGAGAAAGCGCTCGGGCCCGAGCACCCCGCGGTGATCGCGCCGCTGGTGACGCTGGGCGAGGTGTACGTCGAGCAGGGCCGCTTCGCCCAGGCCGAGCCGCTCGCCCGCCGCGCCCTCGCGGTGGCCGAGAAGGCGCTCGGGCCGGCCCATCCCGAGACCGCGACGGCGCTCGACCCGCTCGCCACGCTCACCCGCGACCGCGGCCGCTACGCCGACGCCGATGCGCTCGGCCGGCGCGCGCTCTCCATCCGCGAGAAGGCGCTCGGCCCCGAGCATCCCGCCGTGGCCGCCTCTCTCAGCGACCTGGCGGAGGTCTCCGTCTTGATGCAGAACGGCGCGCAAGCGGAGCCGCTGGCCACCCGCGCGATCGCGATCCAGGAGAAGGCGCTCGGGCCCGAGCACCCCGACCTCGCGCGCAGCCTGCGCGCGCTCGGCGAAGCCCAGCGGCTCCAGAATCGCTACGGGGACGCGGAGACCTCGTACCAGCGCGCGCTCGCCATCGACGAGAAGCGCCTGGGCCCGGAGTCGCCACGCGTCGCGCTCGACCTGATCAGCCTGGCGAACCTCTATCGCGTCCAGGGCCGCTTCCCTCAGGCCGAACCGCTCTACCGGCGAGCCCAGGCGATCGGCGAGAAGGTCCTAGGGCCCGAGCATCCGCAGGTCGCAGCCGGCATCGTGGATTTGGCGTCGCTCTACCGCGCCCAGAGCCGCTTCGCTCAGGCGGAGCCGCTCTACCAGTGGGCGCTCACCCTGCAGCGCAAGTCGCTGGGCCCGGACCATCCGGAGGTGGCCGAGAGCCTCGACGAATACGCCGCGCTCCTCAAGCAGACGAATCGCGACGCGGAAGCCGCCGAGATGGAAGCTCAGGCGCGCGCCATCCGCGCCAAGCTCCCCGCCGCGAAGTAGACGCCGCGGTACCTACCGGATCCGGGAGGGGGCCGCCTCGGCCAGCTCGCGAGCCCGAGCGTAGGCTGCCTTGGCCGCGGTATCCCACTCGGTCTCCATCCGCGACTTCACGTCCGGCTTGTCCTTGAACGCCGCGTTGACGTCCTTGTCGGACGCGCGCCGGGCGTCGAGCGGCACCGCGCTCGCGGCGTGCCGCGCCTCGGCCAGCTGCGCGGCGGCGGCCTCGACGTTGCGCCCGGCCGCCTTCGCCTTCGCAACCTGAGCGTCCGCCGCATGGATCGCGCCCCAGGCCGCCTTCAGCTCCGCGTGGCGGAACGTGATCACGTGGTCGAAGAGCGAGTTGACGATGTTGCGGCGGCCGGAGGAGAGCTTGTCGTCGAAGTCCACCCCGCCCAGCGTCATCGCGAACGGATTGGGATAGCCCTTGGGCGCCTTGGCGTAGAGCGTGGGCACCACCGGCAGGCGGCCGATCTCCGGCGCGAAGAGCCGCACCTGGCCCTCGTCGCTCAGCAGGTATTCGACGAAGGCGCGGGCGTTCGCGGGGTTGGGGCCGTTCTTCACCACCGCCACCGAGGCGGGCACCACCGACGTGAGGGAGGGATACGCGAAGTCGATCGGCTGGCCGGAGGCGATCGCGGAGAGGCCGAAGAAGTCGATCACGACGCCCACACCGTACTGCCCAGAGACCACCGCCTCCGGCACGCCGAAGCTCCGCTCAGTGATCGAGCCCATGTTGCCCCCGGTCTGCAGGAGGAGCGCCCAGCCCTTCTCCCAGCCGTAGGCCTGCAGGATCACCTCGATGGTGAGATGCGTGGTGCCGCTGCGCGAGGGCGCCGAGATCACGAGATGGCCGAAGTAGCGCGGATCGGCCAGATCGGTCCACTCACGAGGCGCGGGCAGCTTGTGCAGCACGATATAGCGCGTGTTCCACATGAGTCCGTAGCCGGAGACCGCGAAACCCCAGTACGAGCCGTCGGGATCGTGGAGCGGGAAGCTCCCGACCTTCGCCGGGATCCGCGCGAGGATCTCTTTCGGAATGGCCACCTTCTCGAGCAGGCCGTCGGTCTTGAGGGTCTGGAAGGCGTCCACCGCGGAGACCCAGAAGATGTCGACCTCCGGCCGCGCGCGCGTCTCGCGCAGATACGTCACCGCCTGGTTGGTCTGCTGCTGCTTGACGATCACCCGGACGCCCGGGGCCTTCTGTTCGAATCCCTGCTTGTAGGCCTCGAACAGCTCCTTGGGGAACGAGGTGAGGAGCACGACTTCCTTCTGGGCGGACGCGACGCCCGCGGTGACGAGGAGCACGAGCAGGACGAGGAGCGGGCAACGCATGCGGGAATGGCCTCCCTGGGGCGCGGGACGCTACCGCCGGAGCACGATGACGGTCATGTCGTCCTGGATGCGCGAGCCGCCGCGCCGGAGCACGTCCTCGGCGAGGAGCCGGGCGAGCGCCTGCGGGTTGCGCGCGCGCTCGCGGACCAACACCGGTCGAGGCGCGGCGCGCCCGGGCCGGCGCCCGTCCTGGTCCTGGGCCTCCAGGATCCCGTCGGTCACCAGGATGAGCGCGTCACCCGGCGCCTCGAGGGTGAGCGCGGTCTGCTCGAACACCGAGTCGTCGAAGACCCCGAGCACCGGACCGCCCGCCGCGCCCATGTCCATCGCGGCCGGCTCGCCGCCGGCGCGAAAGAGGACCGGATCGGGATGCCCGCCACTCGAGAGCGTCACGCACGTGCGCGGTGGGCGCGTGCGTCCGGATGCGGCGCAGCGTCTCGGCATCATGATGTCGAGCAGGATCAGATCGGGCGCCTGGCGCTCCACCGCCTCGACCCCGTCGGCCGCGCTGACCACCTCGTATCCGGCTCGTCGCAGGGTCACGCTGAGCACCGTGTTGATATCCGCCTCGTCGTCGACGACCAGGATGCGGGCCGTGGTCACGGCCGGGCCTCGTCGTGCGGCTTCACCTGCGAGCGGATGGCCTTTAGGAGGTCGGCCGACGTGAACGGCTTGACCAGGCACACGGTGGCGCCGAGGGCGCGCGTGTCGCCGGGCTCGACCTCGATCGCGCTCAGGACCACCACCGGCGTGTCGCGCGTCTCCGGGTGCTCACGTAGCAGCCGGATCGCCTCGAACCCGTCGAGGTCCGGCAGCATGAGGTCCATCGTGATCACGTCGGGCTGGTGCTGACGGGCTATCTCGACGCCCTCCAGCACGCGACCCGCCTCGATCACGCGCATGCCGGCGGTGTTGAGCATGTCACGCAGCAGCGCCCGGACGTCGGGCTCGTCGTCCACCACGAGCACGAGCTGCGCCTTGTCCGGGCCCTGCGCCGGCAGCTCTACACGGGGCGTGGCTCCGACGACGCCGGGCATCGGCAGGCGGACCCTGAAGGTGGCGCCCTCGCCCGGTTGGCTCTCGACTCCGATCCGCCCGCCGTGCTCCTCGACGATGCCGCGGCAGATCGCGAGCCCGAGCCCGGTCCCCCCCACCGCACGCACGGCGCGCCCGTCGAGCTGCTGGAACTTCTTGAACAGGCGGCCGACGTCCTCGGGGGCGATGCCCTGCCCGTGGTCGGTCACCCAGATCTCGACCTGGCTCCCGGCGCCGCGCGCCCCGACCTCCACCCGGCCGCGCTCGGGCGAGAACTTGATCGCGTTGGAGAGCAGGTTCGTCACGACCTGGACCATGCGGTCGAAGTCCACCCGGACCTCGGGCGTGTCGGGGGCGACCTCCGACTCGATCGCAATCGCGCGCGATTCCGCGAAGCCCTTGATGCCCTCCACCGCCATCTCGATGAAGTCGACCGGGCGATGCAGGTCCAGGTCCAGATGGATGTGGCCCGCTTCCATCTTGGAGATGTCGAGGATGTTGTTGATGAGCCGAATGAGGCGGTCGGTGTTCTTGAGCGAGATGTCGACCAGGTGGCGCTGGGTCTCGTCGAGCACGAGCCCCTCGTCGGACAGGAGCAGGTGCAGCGACCCCTTGATGGACGCCAGCGGCGTGCGCAGCTCGTGCGAAACGGTTGAGACGAACTCGGTCTTCATCCGGTCGATCTCGCGCTCGCGCGTGACGTCCCGGATCGTGACGGTGGCGCCCACCACCGCGCCCAGCAAGTCCCGGGTGGGCATGGCCAGCCAGCGCAGGGTCCGCCGGTCGGGCCGCCACACCTCGAGATCGCCGTCGGCGGTCTGCTCGGGGCGGCCGACGGCGGCCGCGAAGGCCTGGCCGGCGGCATCGGTCCACTCGACGGATCCCTCGATCGTCTCCATCAGCGACGAGAAGCTACGGCCGATCACCTCGTGCGGGTTCACCCCGACGAGATCGCCGCCCTGCCGGTTCAGCGCGACCACGCGGCGCTCGAGGTCCAGCACCAGGAAGCCCTCCGACGTCGAGGCGAACACCTGCTCCAGCCGCGTCTTCCGGTTCTCGGCCTCTTCGAAGAGGCTCGCGTTGTCCAGCGCCATCGCGAGCTGGTCGGCGTACGCAGCGACGAGCCTCGTCTCCGCCTCAGTCAGCGTGCGCGGCGCGGTGAACACGAGGAGCAGCCCGCCCAGGACGCGGCTCCGGCCGCGCACCGGGAAGGCGGCGAGCCCCTCGCCCGAGCCCAGGGCGCCGGAAGCGACCAGGTCCGGCCGGGCCGACGCCTCCGGGATCAGCAGCGGCGCCTCGCGCCGGCGCAGCGGCTCGGCGAGGGCACGCACCGCCTCGTGGCTCCACTCGCCCGAGGAGATCACGTCGCCGCCCCGCTCCTCGAACAGCACGAGCCCGGTGCGGCGAGCCCCGAACGTCTGGGCGAGCGTGCCGGCCGCCTCGGGCAGCAGCCGCCTGACGTCGAGCGTGCGGTGCAGCGTCCGGGCGGCCGCGTTGAGCAGCGCGGCGCCGGCCAGGTTCTGCCGCGTCGCCGAGTACAGGCGCGCGTTCTCGATGGCCACCGCACCCTGCGCGGCGAGGTTGGCGAGCAGGTTCACCTCTCGCTCGGTGAACACGTGAGGCGAGAAGTACGACCCGCCCAGCACCCCGAACACCTCGTCGCGGATCAGGATCGGCACCGCCAGGTAGGCGCGGGGCGCGTCGGGCCGCGCCATCGCGGCCACGTTGCCCTCCGAGTAGGCCATCGTCGAATCGGCGAGGCGATCGTTGCACCACGCGGGGCGCCGCTCGGCGTAGGCGCGCCCGGTGACACCCTCGCCCGGCCGGAGCAGCAGCGGCCGCGCGAACTCCGTCGGGTGATTGCGGCCCCGAACGAAGACCAGCCCGCCGCGCGCCGGATCCCAGCGATAGAAGCCGGCCGCCGCGCAGCCCAGCGCCTCGATGGTGCCGTCGGAGATCAGGTCGATCACCTCGTCGAGCTCGAGGGTGGACGACAGCTTGCGGGTCACGTCGAGCAGGATCGTGGCATCGCGCTCGCGCTGACGCGTCTCTCCGTAGAGTCGCGCGTTGTTGACCGAGGTGGCGAGCTGCTGGCAGAAGAGCTCGAGGTGGGCGACCCCGCGCCTGGTGAGCGGGCGCCGGCTCGGCTTGTTGTCGGCGCTGACCACGCCGATCGGCCGCCCCTGGAACAGCAGCGGGACCAGGGCGAAGCGGCGGGTCCGGAGCACCGGATGCGAGTGCAGGCTCTTGGGCAGCGGCGGCATCTGCGCGAGCTGCTCGTCGCTGCTGACCATCAGCGTGATCCTGGAGTGCCACGCGACCTCGAAGCCGCCGCTGCCCTGGAGCGGGATGTGACGGGGCACGTCGGGGCGTACGTCGCTGCCCGATACCAGGCGCAGGGTCGCCCCGTCGCTCTCGGCGAGCCAGACGTTGAGCCGGTCGAAGTTGAGCGCGCGGCTCGCCCCGGCCGTGAAAGTGTCGACCCGCTCCTGCAAGTCCATGGTCCGGTTCATGGCCTGGGTTAGCGAGTAGAGGTCCTCGGTCAGCCGCCGCCGATCCTGGATGTCCTGGAAGAGGCGCGCCTTGGCGATCGCGGCCGCTGACTGGCTGACGAAGATCTCCAGCAGCTCCCGATCGTCGGCCGCGAACCGGAAGGGATTCCGCCCGCCGAACACGAGCACGCCCAGCAGCAGGTCCTGGAAGACGATCGGGATGCCGAGGAAGCTCCGGAGGCCGCTCTGCCGCCACCAGTCGGCATCGGTGACGCGGGAGTCGGCCAGGACGTCCGCGATCTCCAGCTGAGTCCGCTCCGCGGCCACCCAGCCCACCTCGCCCTCGCCGAGCTCGACCGTTCGACGCAGGAGGGCGGTCATGCCTCCGGCCACCGCGCGCGCTTCCAGCCGCTTCGCGATCCCGTCGAGGACCCACACCGACACCGCCGGCACCTGCATCAGCTCCACCGCGGAGGCTGCGATGCCGGAGAGCACCTCGTCGGGCTCGAGCGAGGATGAGACGAGCTGGTTGAGGCGCGCCAGCGTGTGCAGACGCGTGGCCCGCGTGTTGAGCGCGTCGTGCAGGCGCGCGTTGCGCAGCAGCACGCCGGCCTGCTCGCCGATGGCCTGCAGCGGAGCCAGCTCGGCGTTCTCGAAGCGTCGGCGCGTCGCCCACCACACCAGGTAGAAGGCGCCGGCAACCTGGCCATCGATGAACAGCGGGATGATCAGACCCGACTGGTGCGGGAAGCGGCGGAAGAGATCGATCGCGAAGCGCGGATCGGTCGGCAGATCGTCGCTCCAGATGATCTGCCCGCTCCGGAACACGGCGTCGAAGCCGCGCTGGTCGGCGGCGGTCAGCCGGCCACTGGCCAGGCCCTCGAGCGCTGCCTTCGGCACGTGATAGGCCGCGACCGGCGTCAGCTCGCCGGCCTCGCTCTGCCGGACGTAGGCCGCGACGGTCTCGGCCCCGGTGAGCTTGGCCAGCTCGCGGCAGATGAGGCGCAGCGCTTCGTCGAAGTCGGTGGTGGCGCTCGCCACCCGCGCGACCGCGAGCAGCGCCGCGGTCTCGCGCAGCTGCGACTCCAGCCCTCTCACGCCTTCGGCACTCATGCCCCGTCCAGTATAAGCGCCCGCACCTTTCCACCTCCCTTCCTGCTCCATCGCCCGACGTGTAAGCACACGCCGGCGGTGCGAATGGCTAGGCGCGGGGCTTGGCGCCTGTCGCCCCGTAGTAGTTGAAGGTGAAGACGAAGTGCCCGGCCGCATCGGCCCGCTCGATCGCCTCGACCCACCGCGCGGCCCGCGCCGCGCCGATCAGCCCGAATTTCACCGCGTTGTCGGCGCGGCGCTCGAGCAGGTCGTGCGTGAACGGATCGAGGCTCCGCACCTGGTAGACGTCGGCGAGCAGGCGTACGCGCTCGAGCCCGAGCTCCACGAGCCGGCGCACCAGGGTGCGGCCCGAGAAGGGCTCGGGATACAGGCGCGCGGCCACGCCCTCGAAGATCAGGCGAGTCAGCGCGCGATCCGGGTGGTCCAGCACCTGGGTGCCGAAGTCCTGGTCCTGCAGCCCCACTACCCCGCCCGGGCGGGTGACCCGCACTAGCTCGCGCAGCATGGCGCGCGGCCTAGCCACGTGCAGGAGCACCGTCACCGCGAGCGCGCAATCGAAGCGGCCGCTCCGCAGCGGCAGCGCGCCCGCGTCGCCCAGCCGGAAGTCGATGCGGCCGTCGAGCCGCTCCTCGCGCGCCCGGCGTCGCGCCGCCGCCATCAGCACGCGGCTCTTGTCCACGGCGGTGACGTGACCGCGCGGGCCCACCAGGATGGCCACGTCGCGGGTCACCACCCCGCTGCCGCAGCCCACCTCGAGCACGCGCCATCCGCGCGTGATCCCGCAGAACCGCAGGAACCGCCGGCGCAGCCGCGCCTGGGTCGGCGTCTGGCCGCGCGACTCCATCATGCGCACGTATCGCGCTGGGTCGGGCTGGCGATCGATGGCGCGCCAGGGATCGGGATGCGCGGGCACGGCGTCAGTCGAAGCGGCCGGGGAACAGCTCGCCGAACAGCGCGAGCAGGCCGCCCTCTGCCGCCTCGGGGGCCACGCGATCGGCGGCCCGGCGCACCGGCTCGGGGGCGTGCGGCATGGCCACCCCGAGCCCGGCCTCGCGCAGCATCTCGAGATCGTTCTCCTGATCGCCCACGGCCACCACGCGAGCCAGCGGCACGCTCAGGTGAGCGGCCAACCGTGCCAGCGCCGCGCCCTTGGACGCGGTGACCGGGATGATCTCGAGGTAGTCGCGCCGGGTGCGCACCAGGCGGCCGTGCTCGGCCACGACGGGCGTCAGCTCTTCCCGGACCACGTCGAGATCGCGCGGATGCGCGATGAGCAGGGTCTTGATGAACGCGCCCAGCTGCAGGAACCCGGCCGGATCGTCCGCCACCTCGACGCGCAGCCCTTCCTCGTCGCAATAGCGGCGAACCTCGAAGGTCTTCTCGACACAGTAGATCCGCCCGTCTCGATAGAAGATCGGGTGCACGGGGGCGTTCGAGAACACCGCCCAGGCGCGGGCAAGGACGCCGCGCGGCAGCGTGAGCGAGACCAGGTCGGGGCCGCCGCTCCCGTCGCGGACGAGCGCACCGTTGTAGTAGATGACTGGCGCGGTGATGGCCAGCTCGTCACGGTAGCGATCGGCCGCCGCGGGCATGCGGCCGGTGGCGATCGAGATGGCGAGCCCGCATCCCGCAGCCCGACGGAAGGCGGTCACGAGCGAAGGCTCGAGCGTCCTCGAGCCGTCGATCAGGGTGCCATCGAGGTCGCAGACCAGCAGATCGTAGCCGGCGGCGTTCCGGCCCGCAGCCGACGTCACGCCCGCCGCTCGCCCTGCTCGTAGCGGGCCGCGCACTCGCGGCTGCAGAAGTACGTGGGAGCGCCGCCCGCCTCGCCGCGGACCGCGCGCGACATCAGGACGTAGGTCTGGCAGACCGGATCCTTGACCAGCTCGTCGCGCCGCGGCGGCGCCGACGGCAGCCTCGACTTGAAGATCGCGGGCAGCCGCGAGAGGACGACGAGGGCCAGCAAGAGGACGACCAGGATCAGGAGCGCGCGCATGGCGCGGTCAGCGTGGATCGGGACGGATGGAGAGCGAGCGCAGAAAGTCCCGGTCCTGCTCGGTGAGATCGAAACCCTCGGTGCCTTCGGCCGCGCGCGCGCCCGAGAAGAAGATGCCGGTCTCGGCGCCGCGCCGGAGGATCTCCTGCACCGCCTCACGCGAGGCCTCGGTGGCCTTGAGCGAGAGCTCGATGGCACGCAGCAGCTTCTCCATCAGCCGATCGGCGGGGCGCTCTTGCGTCATGGCCCTTACGATAGCACACTGACGCGGCGAGGCTTTCCGTGGCCCCCGACGACTCGATCACCGGCTGGCGATTCGTGCGCTCGACGCCGCGCGAGCGGCTCGGCAAGCTCACGCTTCGCGATGATGTCTGGCGCCTGCCGACCGGCGTCGAGAAGACCTACCCGATCCTGCACGTCGGTCTGACCGTCGGGGTGGTCCCGTTCGTGGACGCCGAGCGCGTTCTGCTCGTGCGGCAGTTCCGTCACCTGGCCCGCGCCGACTCCTGGGAGCTACCCGGGGGCGGCGGGTTGCCCGGCGAGACGCCGGAGGCGGCCGCGCAGCGCGAGCTACGCGAGGAAGGTGGCTACCGGGCGGGGCGCCTCACATTCCTCACCCGGTTCCTCCCATCGGCGGCCTATCTCGACGAGACCGCCCACTGCTTCATCGGCGAGGATCTGGTGGCGGATCCGCTGGCCTCCGACGACGACGAGTTCTTCGAGCGGCGCATCGTGCCATTCCGCGACGCCGTCGCCATGGCTCTCGATGATCGCATCACCGAATCGGTCTCGAAGCTCGCCCTCCTCGCCGCCGCACTGAAACTGAACCTGAATCGGTAGCGACGCCGCCGGGCGCCTAGCGTCGCGGAGGGTCGGTGACGAGAAGCCGGGCCTGGTCGTGCGCCTCGTCCGCCTCCCGCTGCAGCCCCGTCCGCGCGTACAGGTCGCCCAGCAGCGCATGGAGGCTCGGCTGGTCCGAGTCGGCGGCGAGGGCGGTCACCACTACCGCGCGCGCGTCGTGCAGGAATCCGCGGCTGGCCAGGAATCCGGCCTCCACGACCGCGCGTGAGCTGGCCGGCACGCCCGGACCCAGCGCCTGGTCGACTTCGCGAAGATCGCGCCGCACGTCGTCCGCGCGCTGCCGGTCGGCCACCTCGAACTGAGTGGCATCCACCCGGGTCTGACCCGAGTACAGCTCGAGCGTGTAGGTGGCGCCCGGCACCAGGGCCGGAGCCTCGGCCGGATACGCGAAGCGCGCGCCGGTCAACCCCGGACGCTCCAGCACGATGCCGGAAGGCCCGGTGACGCGGATCGTGTAGCGTGCGAACTGGTAGCCCTGCCACTCGAACTGCAAGGTCTCCGGCAGGACCGCGCCGGTCCGGGGGCTCAGGATGACCGGCGGGCGCGCCGTGCTCCGGGTCGACAGCACCGGCTTGGGCGTCTCGCGGGGGTTGCTGCCCAGGAAGCCCAGTCCGCCTTCGAGCAGGAGGAACGCCTTCTGCAGCTTGGACTCGGCCGGCGCCGCCGTCACCACGAAGGGCGAGCTGGCCGCGTCCACCTGCACCGTCCCGCGCCGGCCGGCCAGCACCACCACCGCCGCGGCGTCCTCGGTGGCCCGGAGACTGTCGCCGACCTTGAGCGCCAGCAGCGGCCCGGCCGGCCGCCACTCGGACGCGCCCGGCCCGCGCACCTCGATGCGCCCGCGCCCGGCCTTGATCTCGGTGATCATGGCGCCGATGTCCCGCCCCTGAGCCGTCGCCACCGATGCGGCAGCCAGCACGCCCACGACCAGCCGGACCAGCGCTCTAGCCATTCACTCCTCCCACCCCGGCCGAGGCCGGCAGTAGCTCGAACACTTCCACCGGCTGCGCGCGTCCCCTCACCGGTACCGTGCCGCGGGGCCTGACCGCCCCGCGGCCGCGGATCGCCTCGAACGTCGCCCGGCTGATGAGGATGGACGTGGCGAAGTCCCGGTTCAGCCCCTCCATGCGGGTCACCGTGTTCACTGTATCCCCGATCACCGCATACTTCTTCTTTCGTGGAGACCCCACGTTGCCCGCGAAGACCTGGCCGGTGTTGATGGCGATCCCCATGGTCAGGGCCGGCCGGCCGGCCCTGACCCAGCCCGCGTTCAGGCGCTCCAACGCCGCGTGCATCTCGCGGGCCGCGGTGACCGCGTTGCCGGCATGGTCGGGATCGGCCAGCGGAGCCCCGAAGACGGCCAGGATTGCGTCGCCGACGAAGTCCTGCACGATCCCGTGGCGGGCCAGGATCACGTCGATCATGGCGGTGAAGTACTCGTTCATGGTCTGCGAGATGCGCTCGGGCGAGAGCTGCTCGGCGACCATCGTGAAGCCGCGCAGGTCCGAGAACAGGACCGACACCACCCGCACGTCGCCGTCGAGTGCCGGGTCCTGGTGGAGCACGCGGTCCATCACCTCGGGCCCCACGTACTGCCCGAAGGCCCGCCGCAGCCGCCGGCGGGCGAAGAGCCGCGAGCCCTCGAGGTAGAGGAACATCCCCAGCACCGGCGCGAGGAAGTCGAGCCAGTAGCCGCCGCGAGTGTAGGCCTCGTAGCTCCACACGGTGACGCAGATCACGAACAGGATCGCGACCAGCGCCACCAGTCCCGCGCGCAGCCAGAGCGACAGCAGGGCGACGAGCACGCAGGCTGCGATGAGCACCGCCAAGTTCACCGGCCAGGGCGGTGGCAGGAAGGCCCGGCGCGTGAGCAGCGTGTGGACCATGTTGGCGTGGACCTCCACGCCCGACATCGCGCCGACCGGGGTAGCGTGGGCGTCGCGGCTCTCCGCGAAGGTCGCGCCGACCAGCACCACGCGGCCGCGAAACGGATTGTCGGCGGCGGGCTCGACCTCGCGCCGCGCGGCCTCCACGATCGGTCCGCTCGGGAACGTGATCAGGGTGCCCGGCGGTCCCGTGAAGTCGATCCGCCATGTGGACTCGCGCAGCGTCCGCACATCGAGCGGCTCGGCCTCGCCGAAGACGCCGTGCCGGTCGCGCACCGGCAGGCCGAGCGTGCCGCCCGCGCCGGTGAGCGCGGCGGCCAGCGTCTGCTCGTTGTAGCCGGCCAGCGAGGCCATCACGGCCAGGGAGAGCGCGGGCAGCGATCGATCGCCGTCGGCGGGCAGCGTCGGCGCCATGCGACGGATGATGCCGTCCGAGCCGATGAGCCCGTTCGAGAAGCCGACGAGCCCTGGCAGGTTGCTCGAGAAGAGCGGATCCAGCGCGTAAGCGGCCGCGTGGACCGGCGTCGCCACCGCGGCGAACACCAGCGGACGGCGCTCGCCTCGGTTCCAGCGCTGGGCTACCGCCACCAGCGCCTCGTCCTCCTCGGCGGGCACCTTCAGCGTGATGTCGAGGCCCACCACGCGCGCGCCGCTGCGCAGCAGCACGTCGCACAGGTCGGCCAGATACCGGCGCGAGATGGGCTGGCGCTCGCCGACGCTGCGGAAGGCGTCCTCGTCGAGGGCCACCACCACGATGCCGGGGGCGCGCACCGGATCGCGCAGGAAGAGGAAGGCATCGACCGCGCGCGTCTCCCAGCCCGCCAGCACGCCGACGCGGGAGAGCCCGGTCACGGCCACGCTGACCGCGATTCCGAACAGCAGCGCGCGCAGGACACTCCGGGCGGCCGGCGGCATCGGTATCACGCGCCGGGTGGTCCGTCTCTAGTAAGTCGCTCGCCCACCCGAGAGATCGTAGACCGCCCCGGTGCTGAAGGTGCACTGGTCGGACGCGAGCCACGCCACCAGCGCGGCGACCTCGTCCGGCCGGCCCACCCGGCCCATCGGGATCTTGGAGACCAGCAGATCCACGGTGCTTCGCTCCATCTGCTCGAGCAGCTCGGTGCCGATGACCGCGGGCGCGACCGCGTTGACGAGGATCCCCCGCGTGGCGACCTCCTTGGCGAGCGCCTTGGTCAAACCGATCACGCCGGCCTTGGCGGTCGAGTACGGCACCAGGGTCGGGTTGCCCTCCTTCCCGGCGATCGACGCGATGTTGATGATGCGCCCGCTTGCCTGCCGCAGCATCACCTTGACCGCGGCCCGACAGCAGAGGAAGACGCTGGTGAGGTCGACGTCGATCACCCGCTGCCAGTCCTCGTCGGACAGCTCCCAGATCGGAAAGGAGCGGCCGGTGATCCCCGCGTTGTTGACCAGCACGTCGAGCCGCCCCCACTCGCTCTCCACGCGGGCGATGGCGCCGTCGACGTCCTTCGTCCTGGTCACGTCGCCGCCGAGTGCCATCGCGCCGCGGCCAACCGAACGGGCCGCCGCCTCCACCCGCTCGCCGTCGCGATCGAGCAGGGCCACCCGCAGGCCGTCGGCGGCCAGCCGCGTGGCGATCGCCAAGCCGATGCCGCGGGCGGCCCCGGTGACGAGCGCGGTCATGTCGGAAGTCGCCATGACTAGTACGCGGGGGGCGCGTAGACCGTGAGGCAGAAGAGCGCCGTACCGCTCGGATTCTTCACGTGGTGGCGCGCCCCCGCTGAGATCACCGCGCATGCGCCGGACCGGGCGCGGTGCGGCGTCCCCTCGATGGTCACGATCGCCTCACCTTCGATCACGTAGACGACCTGGTCGCCCGCATGCGTCTCTTCCGGCCCACTGTCCCGGCCGGGGGCGATGGTCATGACCGCGGTCTGCGTCCGCTCCGTCTCCTGCAGCACCTCGAAGAACTGGCCCTTGTGGCCTTGAATGTTCACTACTGCGTTCGTCATTGGGCCCTCTCTGCGCACCTGACCATTGGCGGTTGGTAACACGCCCTTTATGTTCTGACGGTCATCGCAAGCGATGACCTCTCTAAGGTGGCTTCGCATTATTTTACTGTTTCGCCCGGGTCGCGCCAGGCCTCGGTGCGACGGCTGACACCCCGGAGGAGGGCCCAGTATCCCAGGCGCACGGCCAGCCCGATCGTGATGATGCAGACCGACATCGCGGCGGCCTGCGCGGTGTCGCCGGCGTCGTCCATCAGGAGCACGGCCACCGCGGCCAGCTCGGTGCCCGGAGCGACCAGGAACACCACCGCGGAGAGCGTGACCATCGCGTTGAGGAAGAAGTACATGCTGATGCCCACGATCGAGGGCAGCGCCATCGGCACGGTCACCCGCCAGAAGGTGCGGTAGAACGGGACGCCGAGCGAGGCGGAGACGTTCTCGAACTCGGCGTCCATCTGCCGCAGCGCGGTGGTAGCGGTCAGGAAGCCGACCGTGAAGTAGTGCACGACGTTGGAGATGATCAGGATTCCGAGAGTGCCGTAGAGCGCGTTGAGGACGCTCCTCGGGGCGTTGAACGCGAAGATGTACGCGAGTCCTAGCACCATGCCCGGAATGGACACCGGCAGCACGGCGAGCAGGTACAGGAGGCCACTCCACGCGGTCCGGCACTTCTCGACCACGTAGGCGCCCCCGAAAGCCAGCACGGTGCCGACCAGCGCGGTGAGCGCGGCGACGTAGACGCTGTTGGCCAGCGGCGCGTAGCCGCCCACGGTGGCAAAAGTGTAGTGCCGGAGGGTCGGCGTGAAGTTGTAGGGCCACCGCACCACCAGCGAGTAGACCGCGATCGCCAGGTACAGGCCCGCGATCGATCCGGCGATCAGAGCGCAGTAGGCGAAGCAGCCCCAGTCGGCCGCGGGGCGGCGCCGCGGCGAGAGCGGCCGCGAGGACGCGGTCACCAGCGCGTACTGGCGGCGCTGGACCATGCGGTCGACCAGGAACGCGAGCACCGCCGGGATCAGCAGCACCACCGAGACGGTGGCGCCCATCGTGAAGTTCTGCTGACCCGAGACCTGGTTGTAGATCTCGGTCGCCATCACCGAGAACTTGCCCCCGATGGCCTTGGGCGCGCCGAAGTCGGTGATCACCAGCGTGAAGACCACGAAGCAGGCGCTGACCAGGCCGAACTTGACGCCGGGCAGGGTCACGGTGAGGAAGGTCTTGAGCGGCGAGGCGCCCAGGGTGCGCGCGGCGTCGTAGAGACGCGCGTCCGTCGCGGACAGCGCGGCCACCAGGATCAGCAGCGCGTGGGGGAAGCAGTAGAAGACCTCGGCGGCCACGATGCCCTTGGGACCGTAGATGCCGACGTTGAAGCCGGTGGTGCGCGTGATGATCCCGTTGTTGCCGAACACGTAGATGAAGGCGAGCGCCTGCACCAGCGAGGGCGCGAAGAGCGGCAGCATCGCCACGACCCGGAAGAGGCCGCGGCACGGCATCAGGGTCCGGGTGAGGCCGTACGCGTAGACGAAGGCCAGGACCACTGTGATCACCATGGAGACGAGCGAGACGAACAGGCTGTTGCCAATCGAGGCCGCGATGGCCGGCGTGCCGAAGTAGCGACGGTAGTTGGCGAGCCCCACGAACGCGCCGTCGTTCCCGAGCAGGCTCCGCCAGATCACGTGGATGAGCGGGTAGAGGACGAAGAGATAGAGGATGGCCGCGAAGACGGCCACCAGCACGAAGCGGACGACGTCCTCGCCACCCAGCCGGTGGCGGACCGTCCGGTCCGGGATCGCCGCGGGCAGGCTGCCCGGAAGCGTGTCCGACATGCCCTAGACGCGGGCGGGGAACACCCGGAGCGCCTCGGGCTTGAGCGCCAGCGCCAGCTCGCCGCCCTCCGCCGCCCCGAGCGCGGCGAACGCGCTGGCGGCCACGTCGCATTCCAGCGCGGGGGCGCCATGCGGCGGCGCGAGGCTCAGCCGGGTGAACGGGCCCAGGAACTGCACCGCCCGGATGCGTGTCACTAGCCGATTCTCGACGCCGGCCGTCGCCTCGCCCACGACGATCTCCTCCGGCCGGATGGCCAGCGTCAGCGGGGTCCCGGCGGCGAAGGGCTCGGCCGCCACGTGCCGCACCTGCACGGCGCCGAGCCGTGCCCAGCCCGGTCGCTCGCCGGCGGTCGCTTCGATGAAGTTCATCTGGCCCACGAACCGCGCCACGAACGGCGAGCGCGGTCGCGTGTAGACCTCGACCGGCGCGCCCACCTGCTCCACCGCACCGTGGTTCATCACCACGATGCGGTCGGCCATGGCCAGGGCCTCCTCCTGATCGTGCGTGACCATGATCGTGGTCACGCCGAGCCGCCGCTGCAGCGCGCGGATCTCGTGTCGCAGCGACTGACGCACGCGCGCGTCGAGCGCGGAGAGCGGCTCGTCCAACAGGAGCAGCGCGGGCGACGGGGCCAGCGCGCGGGCCAACGCGATCCGCTGCTGTTCACCCCCCGAGAGCTGCGCCGGGTATTTGTGCCGGTGCGCGGCCAGCCCCACCAGCGTCAGCAGCTCGTCGACCCGCCGCTCGATCTCGGCCCGGGCCACCTTGCGGGTCTCGAGCCCGTAGGCCACATTGCGCGCGACCGTCAGGTTCGGGAACAGCGCGTAGGACTGGAACACGATGCCGTAGTTGCGCCGGCTCGGCGGCAGCGACGAGACGTCGCGCCCGCCCATCATCACGGAGCCGGCGTTCTGGCGCTCCAGACCGGCGATGATCCGCAGCAGCGTCGTCTTCCCGCAGCCGCTCGGTCCGAGGAAGCAGACGAACTCGCCCGCCGGCACCGACAGGCTCACCCCGCTGAGGGCCACGAACTGGCCGAACTTCTTGGCGATGCCCTCGAGGGCGACCGCGGCTGGCCGGGACGTATCCGCGCTCACCGCCGTGAAGCCGGATCCGCAGCGGCCGCCACGACCTGGAGCAGGCCGGCGCCGTACCGCTCGGCCTTGTGGCGCCCTACCCCATGCGCCTGCTGCAAATCGTCGAGCGTGCGCGGTCTCAGCGTGGCGATCTCGCGCAGCGTCCGATCGCTCGCGATGATGAACGGGGCCACCCCCTCGGCGCGCGCCACCGTGAGCCGGTGACGGCGCAGCGCCTCGAACAGCGCCTGCGCGGCCGCGTCCAGGTCCGTGGCCTCGGCGGCCGGCCGACGGCGGCCCAGCTCGGCGGGCCGCGTGGCCGCCCGCGCCGGTACGCTCCGGGTCAGCGCGGGCAGCAGGAGCCGCGCGGGCCGGTGGCCCTTCATGACCGCGCGACCTTCCTCGGTCAGGACGACCACCGGGCGGTCGCGTCCGCTGAAGCTCACCCAGCCCGCGGACACGCAGCGCCGGAGCAGCGCGAGGAGCCAGGGCGCGGAGTGCTCCTTGAGGTTGCCGAAGGTCGGCACTCGCGTGAGCCCGGCCCGTTCGATCCGCTCGTCGGCCTCGCCGTGAATCAGCCTGACCGCCGTCTGCAGGCCGAAGCGCTCGTGCACCCGCGCCACGCCGGACAGAGCCTTGCGCACGACGAGGGTCACGCGGTCCTGATCGCCCGCCTCCTGGTCGGCCTGCAGCCCCTGGCAGACGTCGCAACGGCCGCATCCGGCCAGGGTCTCCGCCTCGTCCCCGAAGTAGCGAAGAATCGCGTCGTGACGGCAGCTTCCGCCCTCGACCCAGCGAATCAGCTCGAGGAACATGCCCCACTTGTGCTCGACCATGACCGGGTCCGCGGCGACGCCATCCGTTCCCCGCTCCAGCAGCGCCCGGCGGAGGGCGAGATCTCCGGCGCTCACCAGCAGCAGGCCGAGCGCCGGCGCGCCGTCCCGGCCGGCACGACCTACCTCCTGGTAGTACGCCTCGATGGAGCCGGGAGGGCCCAGGTGGATGACCGCGCGCACGTCCGGCCGGTCGATCCCCATGCCGAAGGCGTTGGTGGCCACCACGATCTCGACGCGGCCCTCGGCGAACTCGCGCTGCGCGATCTCTCGCGCTCGGCCCTCGAGCCCCGCGTGATAGGCGACGGCGCGCCAGCCGTGCGGGGCCAAGCGCAGGGCCTCATCCTGGGATTTCTTCCGCGTCGGCGCGTAGACGATCGCGGTGCCCCCGCCCTTCCCGGGACCGCCGAGCGCCTCGGTGAGCGCGGCGTCCACCAGCCGCTCGCGCTCCCGACGACCATCCACCTCCACGGCCCGGAGGGCCAGGTTGGGCCGGGCGAAGCCGCGGACCATCTGCGGCGTGTCCGGCGGCAGGCCCAGACGCGCGAGGATCTCGTCGCGCACGATCGGCGTCGCGGTGGCGGTGCACGCCAGCACGCGAGCCTCGGGGAAGTCGCCGATCACCGCGCCGATGCCGAGATACTCCGGGCGGAAGTCGTGGCCCCACTCGCTTATGCAGTGGGCCTCATCCACGGCGACGAGCGGCACGTCCAGACCGCGCAGCATCGCCCGGAAGCCGGGGAAGACCAGGCGCTCCGGCGCCACGTAGACGAGGGAAAACGCCCGCGAGGCGAGCCGGGCCATGCGCCGGCGCATCTCGCCGGCGTCGAGGGTCGCCGCCAGGTAGGTGGCGGCCACGCCGCGTGCCTCGAGGGCCTGCACCTGATCGGCCATCAACGCGACCAGCGGGGAGATCACCAGCGTCGTGCCGGGGAGCAGCGTGGCCGGCAGCTGGTAGCTCAGGCTCTTGCCACCGCCGGTCGGCGCCACCAGCAGGAGCCGGCCGTGGGCGAACAGCGTCTCCACCGCCTCGCGCTGACCCGGCCGGAATGCCACATAGCCCAGCCGCGCGAGCGCGGCGTCCACTTCAGCCCGCGCCGGGGCTACTTGGCGTACCGCTTCTGCCACTCGGCGAGGATTCGGTCGCGGTTCTTCGCCGACCAGTCGAAGTCGTTCGGGAACACGACCTTGCTGATGTCCTTGGGCAGCCCCTCCGGCGCCGCGAAGCCGGCGACGCTCACCGCCGCGAAGAACTGCGAGGCGATCTTGAGCGACTCGTCGGTGATGGCCCAGTCGAGGAACTGCCGGGCCGCCGGGTTCTTGGCGCCCTTCTTGGTGAGCCCGTTGGCCTCGATCTCGTAGCCGGAGCCTTCCTTGGGCAGCACCATCGCCACCGGCGAGCCCTTCTTGATCATCTCGTGGGCCACGTACTCGAACGACACGCCGATGGCCCGCTCGCCCGCCGCCGAGTCCTTGCAGGGCTTGGAGCCGGACTTCGTGTATTCCGCGATGTTCTTGTCGAGCGCGTCGAGATACTTCCAGCCCTCGGCCTCCCCCATCCGCTGCAGGATCGACACCACCGAGAGGTACCCGGTGCCCGAGGACGCCGGGTTCGGCATCACTACGTGGCCCTTGTAGACCGGCTTGGTCAGGTCGGCCCACGACTCGGGCTTCGGCAGGTTGTGCTGCTTGCCGGTCTCGGTGTTGAAGCAGAAGGCGGACATGTAGATGTCGAGGCCGACCCAGGCCGGCGGATTGGCCTTGTCGCGGAAGAGCGGCTGGACGCGATCGAGTCCTTTCGGCGCGTAGGGCTCGAGCAGGCCCGCGTTCTTGAACTGGAGCATGTTGGTGGCGCCCACGCCCCAGATGACATCGGCCTGCATGTTGTCCTTCTCGGCCATGAACCGGGCCGCGATATCGCCGGTGGACAGCCGCAGCATCTTCACGTCGAGATTCGGCAGCGCCTTCTCGTAGGCCTTCTTGTATTCGGCGATCTGCTCGTTCTCGATCGCGGTGTAGATGACCACGGTCTGCTTCTGGGCCGTCGCCGGGCTGGCCGCCGAGAGGACCAGCAGCGCCAGGATCAGGGCCAGGACGCCGCGCGAGCGTGTCAGCATGAAAGGCCTCCTTGGAGTGGGTGGGTGGGGTCTCACTGGGCCATGAATCCGCCGTCCACGATCATCTCGGCTCCGGTCATGAAAGAGGATTCGTCGGAGGCGAGGAAGAGCGCGGCATTCGCGATGTCGCGGGGCTGGCCGATCCGCCCCAGCGGGATCCCGATCTTGAACTCGGCCCGCAGCGCGTCGTTGAGGTACGGGGCCTGCAACGGGGTCTCGATGATCCCCGGATGGATGACGTTGCAGCGAATGTTGTCCTTCGCGAACTGGATGGCCAGCGACTTGTTTAGCGAGATCAGCGCGCCCTTGGCCGCGGTGTAGGCATCCTGCGCCCGCGTGAAGCCGGCGAGGGCCGAGACCGAGCCCACCAGGATGACCGAGCCACCGCCCGCCTTTTGCAGGTGCGGAATCCCATGCTTGGTCACCCAGAACACGCTCTTGAGGTTGATGCCCATCACCCGATCCCACTGCTCGCCGTCCGTCTCCAGCACCGACCGATCCCGGTCCTTCCACAAAACACCCGCGTTGTTATAGAGGATGTGCAGCGCCCCGAATTGGCGCACCCCGTCCTCAACCATCCGCCGGACGTCGGCCTCAACCGCCACGTCGCCGACCACCGCGAGGGCCTCGCCGCCCGCCTTGCGCACCAGCTCGACGGTCTCCGCGGCGGCACGCGCGTTGAGGTCGCACACCACGATCCCCGCGCCCTGCTCCGCGAACAGGACCGAGGCCTCGCGGCCCATCCCCATGCCCGCGCCGGTGATCAGCGCGACCTTTCGTTCGAGCCTTCTTGTCATCCGAGCTTCTCCATTCTGCGGCCCCCTCGCCTGGTCCTCTCGCCTCCGGCCGAACTTAGATGCGCTCGAAGTTGCGCAGCAGCTCCCAGTCGGTGACGGATTGATCGAAGGCCTGTTGCTCGAGCCGCCCGTGCTGGAGATAGTGCTCGACCACCTTTGGCCCGAAGGCGTCACGGGCGACCCGGGAGCGCTCCAGCTCGGCCAAGGCCTCGCGCAGCGTCTTCGGCACCTGGGGCAGCGTGCCGTTCTCGTAGGCGTTGCCGTCGAACATGGCCGGCGGCTTCAGCTTCTTCTCCACCCCGTGCAGGCCCGCCGCGATGGTGGCCGCGAAGGCCAGGTACGGGTTGGCGTCGGCGCCGGGGATGCGGTTCTCCACACGGAAGCCGCCGTCCTCGCCGCAGATCCGGAAGCCGCACGTGCGGTTGTCCCAGCCCCACGCGATCCGCGTCGGCGCGAACGAGCCGGCCTGGTAGCGCTTGTAGGCATTGATGGTCGGCGCGTAGAAGTAGGCAAGCTCGCGGGCCATCGCCATCTGGCCGGCGAGCCACTGCTGGAACAGCGGCGTGCCCGTACGCGAGTCCTTGGCCGCGAAGAGGTTACGACGGCCGGCGCGGTCCCACACCGACGAGTGCAGGTGGAACGACGAGCCGGCCGCGCCCATGTCGTACTTGGCCATGAACGTCACCGAGCAGCCCTGCTGCCAGGCGATCTCCTTGACCCCGTGCTTGTACAGCACGTGCCGGTCGGCCATCTCCAGCGCATCCGCGTAGCGCAGGTTGATCTCCTCCTGCCCACGCCCCCACTCGCCCTTGGAGAACTCCACCGGCACCCGTGCCGCCTCCATCCCGTTGCGGATGGCCCGCACCAGCGGCTCCTCCTTGGAGGTTTGCAAAATATGGTAGTCCTCGAGGTAGTTCGAGACCGGGGTGAGGTCGTGGAAGCGCTTCGCTCGCGCCTCATCGAAGGATTCCTTGAAGAGGTACAGCTCCAGCTCCGACGCCGTCTTCACCCGGTAGCCGATCTTCCCGGCCCGCTCCAGCTGACGCCGCAGCATCCAGCGCGGGGCCTCCTCGATGGGCTCGCCCTCCTCGGTGTACACGTCGCAGAACACGAGGGCGGTCTTGGGCAGCCACGGCAGCAGCCGCCAGGTCGAGAGGTCGGGGACCAGCTTCATGTCGCCGTAGCCGCGCTCCCACGACGTGAGCTTGAAGCCGGGCAGCGGCTCCATCTCCATGTCCACCGTGAAGAGGTAGATGCAGGCGTGAACGCCGTTGTGCAGGATGTGATCGAGGAAGTAGCGGCCGACCACGCGCTTGCCCATGAGCCGGCCAATGCCGTCGGCGAACACCGTGAGCACGGTGTCCACCTCGCCTTTGCGGATCAGCGACTCGAGGCCCTTCTGGTCTGCCCGATCTTCAGGCACGTGCGGATGTCTCCCCGACGATACGGACTGTGACGAGCGGTTGCCGACGCAAAGCGCGGCAATCTTACACCGGGGTCAGGCCTTGCATTCCGAGATTTCGAGCGGCCGCCGGCACACGTCACCCGATCGCAATGTCGGGATGGAGACTCGCCCCTCGGCTAGCTGATGGGGACGGGCGGGATCAGGAGGACCAGCAGGATCAGACAGAAGACGCCGAGGACGTAACGCCGCGGTGAGATCGGGGTCAGGTCGTCGAGCGGTGGGGCGTGGTGGAAGCCCATCAGCAGCAGGATCAGCCCCGCGAACACGATCCAGTTGGGGGAGCGGAACAGCGCGCCCAGCGCCATGAGTGCCACGAAGGTCGCCATGGAGACCTGCCGGTGCCACGGCCCGAACAGGGCGTAGACGATCCGCCCGCCGTCGAGCTGGCCTACCGGGAACAGGTTCAGGGCGGTGACGAACAGCCCGACCCAGCCGGCGAGCGCGACGGGATGCACGAAGACGTCCATGCCCTGAGGGATCGGCCCAAAGACTAGCCAGGTCAGGCCTCGCATCAGGAGCGAGTCGCCAAAGGTGAGCCCGGTGTGCTCGGGCAGCACCATGCCGACCCGTGACCAGCTGAGTCCGAGCAGGAGCGCGGGGATCGCCACCACCAGGCCGGCCAGCGGCCCCGCCACCGCGATGTCGAAGAGCGAGTTGCGATCGCGCGCGGGCGAACGCATCCGGATGACCGCTCCCATCGTGCCGAACAGGAAGATCGGCGGCGGCGCCGGGATGAAGAACGGCAGGCTCACCGAGGCGCCGTAGTGACGGGCCGTGAAGTAGTGCCCGAACTCGTGCGTGCCCAGGATCGCGAGCAGGGTGAACGCGAAGGGGAAGCCGTCGAGCAGCTTCGCGGGCTGCAGGAGCGGGTTGAACGTGACGAAGGGGAAGGAGCCGGTGACCATGCAGCCGGCGGCCAGCGTGGAGAGCACGGTGAGCACGAAGAGCACGATGTTGGTGCTGGAGCGGCCCCGCTCGCCCACCTCGGCGAGCGGCACCGCGCGGATCCACACCAGATCACCCTGCCGGCCCAGGAACGGCGTGTAGCCGAACGGCTTGAAGCGCGGTTCGATCAGGGCGAGGGCGCGCGCCGGCTCGACCAGCAGCGTCCCGCCCCAGCCGAAGGTAGCCCCGCGGACCTCCTGGCGCTCGACGCGGAAGATGTCCTCCACGTTGCGACGCAGCAGATCCTCGACGATCGGATAGCCCTCGGGCGTGCTCTCATTCAGCTGCGCGGTCGACGAGAACGGCCAGAGGCGCATGGGTGCAGGTTACCACACGGCCAGCGCCGCGACCGCCCGCCGGCACGCCTCGAGCCCGCCCTCGCGGTAGACGACACCCAGCACGGCCTCGAGCGCGGTGGCGAGCATTGACTCTTTGTCGCGTCCGCCGGTCTGCTCCTCGCCGCGTCCGAGCCTTAGGTACGCGCCGAGGCCCAGATCGCGCGCCCAGTGGGCGAGGTTCTCGCCGGACACCAGCGCAGCGCGCCGCGGCGTCAGCACGCCGACCGGCTCGCCGGGCGCCTCGGCGAGCAGGCGCTCGGCCACGACGAGGGCCAGCACCGCGTCCCCGACGAGCGCGAGCCGCTCGTTGTCGGCCGCGCCCGGATTCTCGTTGGCGAAGGAGCGGTGGGTGAGCGCTTGCGCGAGCAGGTCGCGGTCCCGGAAGGAGTGGCTCAGGCGCCGGCCCAGCGCCTCCCGCGGATCGACCGCGGCGGTCAACTAGGCGCGATACTTCCGGAGGACGAGGGTGGCGTTGGTGCCGCCGAACCCGAAGGCGTTGCTGAGCGCGATCTCCACATCCTGCTTGCGCGCCTGGTTGGGCACGTAGTCGAGATCGCAGTCCGGATCCGGGTTCTCGTAGTTGATGGTCGGAGGCAGCACCCCGTGATGGATGGCCAGCGCGGTGGCGATGGCCTCGATGCCGCCCGCCGCGCCAAGGAGGTGTCCGGTCATCGACTTGGTGGACGAGACCGCCAGCTTGCGCGCGTGCTCGCCGAAGACCCGCTTGATCGCCATGGTCTCGGACTTGTCGTTGTAGGGCGTCGAGGTGCCGTGGGCGTTGATGTAGCCCACCGTCGACGGTTCGATCCCCGCGTCCCGCACCGCGAGCGTCATGGCCCGCGCGGCCCCTTCCGCCTCCGGGTCCGGCGCGGTCATGTGGTACGCGTCGCCGGTCATCCCGTAGCCCACGACCTCCGCGTAGATGCGCGCGTCGCGGGCGAGCGCGTGCTCGAGCGACTCTAGAACCAGGAGGCCCCCACCTTCCCCACACACGAAGCCGTCCCGCGCCGCGTCGAAGGGACGGCTCGCCCGGGTCGGCTCGTCGTTCCGGGTCGACATGGCCTTCATCTGGCAGAAGCCCGCGAAGGTCAGGGGCAGGATGATCGCCTCCGACCCGCCCGCGATCATGACGTCGGCGTCGTTGCGCTGAATGATCTTCATCGCGTCGCCGATGGCGTGGTTGCCGGTGGCGCACGCGGTGACGATCGAGGAGTTCGGGCCCTTGGCCCCGAAGCGCATCGAGATGAGCCCCGAGGCCATGTTGATGATCAGCATCGGGATGAAGAACGGCGACACTCGGTCCGGGCCCTTTTCGAGGAGCGTCTTGTGCGTATCCAGGAGCGTGGTGATGCCGCCGATCCCGGAGCCGACCAGCACCCCGAAGCGGGTGCGGTCCACCCGCTCCACGTTCAGCCCCGCGTCCTCCACCGCCATCACCGCGCAGGCGATCGCGTACTTGAGGAACGGGTCGAGCTTGCGGTCGTCCTTCTTGTCGATGTAGCGGAGGGAGTCGAAGCCCTTGAGCTCGCCCGCGATCTTGGTGGGCAGCGGCCCGGCGTCGAAGCGCGTGATGGGGCCGATGCCCGACTTGCCCAGGAGCAGCGCGGCCCAGAACTCCTCGGCCGTGTTGCCCACGGGCGTGACGGCCCCCACCCCGGTGACGACGACTCGGCGCGCGTCCACCATCTCCGGCTCCGCCGCGTCCTACGAGTTCTCTTTGATGTAGCTGATCGCGTCCCCGACGGTGGCGATCTTCTCGGCGTCCTCGTCGGGGATCTCGAGGTCGAACTCCTCCTCGAAGGCCATCACGAGCTCCACCGTATCGAGAGAATCCGCCCCGAGGTCCTCGATGAACTTCGCGGCGGGCAATACCTCGTCTTCCTCGACTCCGAGCTGCTCGACGATGATCTCCTTCACCCGCTCCTCGACCGGCTTGGCCATGCCCTCCCTCCCTGACTGACTTCGCTTGATCTGAAA
>DATFWA010000132.1:0-3725 GCA_035259825.1 Candidatus Methylomirabilota bacterium
TGGTGCCGCATGCAAAACGACGCGATCGCCGAGCTGGTCGGCCGGAGTCCGCGCCGTTTCCTGGGCGCGGGCGGGCTGCCGCTACAGGCGCCGGACCTCGCGGTCAAAGAGCTGGAGCGGCTGGCCACGACGCTGCGCTTCCCGGCCGTGGAGATCGGCGCCAACGTGGGCGGCCTCGATCTCGACGACGAGAGCCTGGGCCCGGTGTGGGACGCCGCGTCCGCGCTGGGCATCGCGATCTTCGTGCATCCGCAGGCGCCGATCCTGGGCGATCCCCGGTTCCGCAAGAACAACCTCACGCAGGTGGCGGGTTTCCCGCTCGAGACCGCGCTGGCCATGACCCGCGTGATCTTCGGCTCGGTGCTGGAGCGCTGGCCGCGGATCCGCTGGTGCTTCGCGCACGGCGGCGGCGCCTTCGCCTACATCCTGCCGCGGCTGGACAAGGGCTGGGAGGCGATCGGCGAGGCGAACCGGGCGCTCGCGCAGCCTCCCAGCGCGTACGTGCGCCGCGTCTGGGTGGACTCGCTCACGCTCTCGCCCAAGGTGCTGGCCTTCGCGCTCGATACCTTCGGACCGCAGCGCATCGTGCTGGGGAGCGACTATCCCTTCAAGATGGGCGTGGACGACCCGGTCGGCGCGCTCGACGCGCTCGGGCTGGACGCGGCGACGCGCCGCCGCCTGACCCATGACAACGCGCGGGAGTTCCTGGCACTCACCTGACGCGAGACCGAGGAGACCGCCCGGCCATGAACTTCGGGACCTTCCTGCTGATGCAGTCGCCCTCCGCGCGATCCTCACGGGAGATCTACGCGCGCGCCATCGAGATGGCCCTCACGGCCGAGCGCCTCGGCTTCAACAACATCTGGCTGGCCGAGCACCATTTCTCCACCTACGGGTACCTCTCGCGCCCGGTGCAGCTGGCGACCTATATCGCGGCGCGGACCACCCGCCTGCGCGTGGGCACCGCGGTCATCGTGGTGCCGCTGCACCACCCGCTGGTGGTGGCCGAGGAAATCGCGACCCTCGAGACGCTGGCGCCGGGACGGATCGACATCGGCCTCGGCCGCGGCTACCAGCACTACGAGTTCGAGCGCTTCGGCCTCGAGCTGGAGAGCGGGCGCGCCAGGTGGGAAGAGTCCGTCGACATCATGTTGAAGGCCTTCGAGGGCAAGCCGTTCTCCTACGATGGCAAGCTGTTCAAGATCCCGGAGACGACGATCTTCCCGGAGCTCGGCGGCCCGCGTCCGCCGATCTGGATCACCGCGCAGAGCCCGGATTCGGTGGAGGGCGCGGTACGGCGCAGGTTCAACGTGCTGACCGGCGGCTTCGGCGTGCCGATCGAGCGCATGGCCGAGTTCCGCCGCCTGTTCGACCGCGTGGTCGCCGAGGTCAAGCCGGATCCGCCGTTGCGGGTGGGCGTGCAGCGCGCAGTGTACGTCACCACCAGCGAGGCCGACGCGCGCGCCGCCGCCGAGGAGGCCCGCTGGAACATGCGGGTAACGCTCAGCTTGCGCAATCACTATGAGCGCGTCGAGGGCGGACGGGCCATCCCGGTGCTGGCGCCCACCGAGCCCACCGTCGACGATCTCCTCGACCGTTATCTGGTCATCGGCACGCCCGAGACCTGCGTCCGCCAGATCCAGCGCCTCCAGAAGGACGTCGGCATCACCCACTTCAACTGCAGCTTCTGGTTCGGCGACCTGGAGCAGTCCCGCGTGCTGCGCTCGATGGAGCTCTTCGCCCGCGAAGTAATACCCGCTTTCGCCTGACCGGCCGCACGTTCCTTGCGCGAGGCGGGCGGGTCCTGTCGTCGGGGTCGGCCTGCCGGCTCGGCCTCCGTCACCCACTCGCCGGACTCGCCGCTCGTCGAGCGGCGCACCGGACTCGGGGGGCCCACTTCGGCCGCCCGGCAGGCCGACCCCGACGCCACCCGCCCGTCTTCCGGCTCGAGAACGGCGCGTCTGACCGCACAACCCCGACGACAGGACCCGCGCCGTCGCGCTCGATCCCGCGATACGCCGCGCCCGATCCCGCGCCTCTCGCGGCTATGCTATGCTCCGGCCGCGATGGCAGTCCATGAACCGCGCCACGAATGGCCGGGCGCGTCACTGGCGCGCGTGCCGTACTGGGTCTACCAGGACGAGGACAACTACCGCGCGGAGCTGCGCCGCATCTTCGAAGGTCCCACCTGGAGCTATGTCTGCCTCGAGTCCGACGTCGAGAAGCCCGGTGACTACCGCACCACCTTCGTCGGCGAGATGCCGGTCATCGTGGTGCGCGGCGCACAAGGCGCGATCCACGCCTTCGAGAACCGCTGCGCCCATCGCGGCGCGCTGATCGCGCTCGACGACAGCGGCCACGCCCGAGGCCACTTCCAGTGCGTCTACCACGCCTGGACCTACGACCTGGAGGGTTCCCTGGTCGGTATCGCGTTCGAGAAGGGATCGAACGGACGCGGCGGCATGCCGGCGTCCTTCTGCAAGGCGGATCACGCCCCGCGCAAGCTGCGCACCGCCGTGCTGAATGGCCTCGTCTTCGGGAGCCTCTCCGCCGAGGCGCCCCCGCTCGAGACGTACCTCGGCGACGAAGTACTGGGACGCGTGCGGCGGGTCCTGCGACGCCCGCTGCGGGTGATGGGCCGGTTCGTGCAAGCGCTGCCCAACAACTGGAAGCTCTACGTGGAGAACGTGAAGGACACCTATCACGCGAGCCTGCTCCACGCGTTCTTCGGCACGTTCCGCATTACCCGGCTCACCCAGGGCGGCGGCGTGCTGGTCAGCCCCGACGGCGGTCACCACGCCAGCACCACCATCGCCCGGGCCGACGACGCCCAGAGCACCGCGTACCGCGACCAGGGCATCCGCTCCGAGAAGGAGCAGTACCGCCTCGCCGATCCGAGCCTGTTGGACGCGGTGGACGAGTTTGGCGACGGCATCCAGCTGCAGATCCTCACCGTGTTCCCGGGCTTCGTGCTCCAGCAGATCTCCAACTGCCTGGCCGTGCGCCAGGTGCTGCCCAAGGGCCCGAACGCGATGGAGCTGCACTGGACCTACCTCGGCTTCGCCGACGACACCGAGGCGATGCGCCGCCGCCGGCTCAAGCAGTCGAACCTGGTCGGCCCCGCCGGCTACGTGTCGATGGAGGACGGCTGCGTGGGCGGCTTCGTTCAGCGCGGCGTGGTCGCGGCGGGCGAGGCGCTCTCGGTGGTCAACATGGGCGGCGAGGAAGCCGAGTCGCAGGAGACGCGCGCTACCGAGGCGTCGGTGCGCGGGTTCTGGAAGGCGTATCGCCGCTACATGGGCCAGTGACGTGCTGGCCGAGCGGGTGGCCCAGCTCAACGCGGCCTACGCGCGCGCCATCGACGACGACCGGCTCGAGCAGTGGCCGGAGTTCTTCACCGATCCGTGCCTGTACAAGATCACCTCGGCCGACAACTATCGCCGCGGCCTCGAGGCGGGCCTCGTGTACGCCGACACGCGCGGGATGCTGCAGGACCGCGTGGCCGCCCTGCGCGAGGCCAACATCTACGAGCGGCAGGTCTATCGCCACCTGGTCGGTCTCCCCGCCATCAGCCCGGGCGACGACGGCGCGGTGCGCGCCGAGACCCCGTTCCTCGTCGTGCGGGTGATGCGCGACGGGACCATGGATCTGTTCGCCACCGGCCGCTACGTCGACATCATGGTGGACGACGGAGGGGCGCTTCGCTTCCGCGAGCGGCTGGTGGT
>DATFWA010000133.1:0-6688 GCA_035259825.1 Candidatus Methylomirabilota bacterium
GCTCGACCGGCTCGATGATGTGGGTGTCGGCGTCGAAGATGCGATAGCCGTCTCTCGCCATGCCACGGCCTCCTACTTCTCCTTCAGCTTGAGGTCCTCGTAGGGCGCAGAGTACGCGTGGTTGGGAATGAGGGTGAGGCCCGATTCGGCCACTCGCGGGCCGTGCCCGTTGATGAACGCCAGCTCCCAGATCGGCGCGACCATGGCCTTGTCGTGGATGAGCTGCTGGATGCGGTGCAGCGTCGCCTCTCGCCGCTTCCCGTCCAGCTCGGTCGCCTGCTCCTGGATGAGGCCCTCGATGTCTGGATAGGTGCCGTAGGTGAAGGTGCCGCCGGCGGCCACGAAGGCGTCGAGCCGCGTGGCCGCGTTCCCGAAGGCGCCGCTCGCCGTCTGGATGATGCTCTTGAACTTCTTCTGGCTGTTCTGGAGAATGAACGCCGCCCGCTCCAGGGGGCGCAGCTGGGCGCGGATGCCTACCGCCTTCAGGTAGTTCACGCCCGCCTCTCCGAGGTTGGCGTACGAGGCGTCGCAGTAGTAGTCGCCCGCGTCGAAGCCGTTCGGGTAGCCCGCCTCGGCCAGGAGCTGCTTGGCCTTCTGGGGACTGTAGGTCGGCATCGGGGCCGGCCAGTAGAAGTCGAAGGTGTGGGGGATCATGTTGCCGGTGATCTTCGAGAGGCCCAGCGTCTCGGCCTGGTTGATGGCCTGGCGATCGAGGGCGAGGCTGGCCGCCAGGCGCACGCGCTTGTCGGCCCACGGAGACTTGGGGTCCGTCCACTGCTCCGGGAAGACGAGCCAGAACGTCCCCGGAGGGTAGTTCGGCTTGAGCGTCAGCCCCGGCGTCCGCCGGAGCTCCTCAGCGAGGGGGCCGCGGATCGAGTAGGCGATGTCGGCCTCTCCGCGCTTGAGCACGACCAGTCGAGTCGACTCCTCCGTGATCGCCCGGAAGACCAGGCGCTTCACGCTCGGCGTCTTGCGCCAGTAGGTCTCGTTGGCCTCGAGAACCAGCTCGATCCCGGGCGTGAAGGAGACGAACTTGTAGGGGCCGGCTCCGATGGGCGCCTTCTTGAAGCCGTCGTCACCGACCTTCTCGACGTACTTCTTGGGCACGACCCAGCCCGCCCCGGTGGCCATCGTCCCGTAGAAGGTCATGAAGTCGGGCCACGGCTGCTTGAAGCGGATGCGAAGCCGGTGGGGGTCGACCACGTCGATCCCGGCGATCCGGGCCTTGAACGGCCCGGAGGCCGCGCCGCGATAGCGCTCCAGGGAGAACTTGACGTCCTCGGCCGTGAGCAGGTCGCCGTTGTGGAACTTCACGCCCTTTCGCAGCACGAACTCGTAGCTGAGGGCGTCCGGCGACACGGTCCAGGACTCCGCCAGGCTCGGCGCCAGCGGGTTGCCCGGCATCGGCTTCACGAGCGCGTCGTGCATCGCGTACAGAAACATGAAGGGGGTGATGATCCCGGTCGTCTCGGCGGGATCGAACCAGCTGGGGGCGAGCGAGACGTGCACGGCCCACGTCAGCTGTCCTTCGGGGGCGGCGGCCGCGACGCTGGGGGCGAGTAGTCCCAGAACTAGAGCGAGCGCAAGGAACAGCAGCCAGCGAAAGGTCGCGGGAAGCGGCGCGGGTCGGGTCATGTCGAATCCTCCTTCGCGTCGCGAACGGTCCAGGGCATGGCCGGTGGTGTCAATCCGTGATCTCTTCGGACCAGAAGAAGATGTTCTTCGATCGCTCCAGGTAGTTGTCGTAGAGCTGACGCATGAGCTCCTGACCCGCGGGGGACGCGATGTCCCGCTGGTACTGGTCCACGTCGCGGATCTCGATCCGCTCGATGTAGCTCCAGCCCGCCGTCTCCGCGCCGTTGATGGGCCCTTCGATGCGATGCGTGCGATAGCTCACGATGCTCGGCAGCGACCGCGCCACCTTGTAATCGTATTCCACCAGCCACCGCTCGTAGTCCTCGCGCTTGACGCCGGGTTTGAGCGTCGTGATCACGTAGCGTACCGGCATGGTCTCTCCCCGCGCCGCTCAGCGCGCGACGACGGCGCCCGCGCCGCCGGCCACGGGTTCGAAGCAGTCGAGCACATCGCCTTGGGCCAGCACCGCGTCCCGCTCGGCGACCGCCTGGTTGCGCGCGACGAGCCACGTGTCCTGATCGGCGCCCAGCTCGGCGAGCAGATCCCCGATCGTAGCGCCCGCGCGCAGGTCGAGGGTGGCGCGGACCGCCCCCTCCGGCAGGAAGCGCCGCAGCGTGCCGTGCATCACCACCGTGACCGTCACGGGACCGCCGCCCTCACCCGGGGCATGACCTCGCTCTGGAACCGCTCGATCACGACCTCGACGCGGCCGTCGGGCGACAGCGGGTAGAGCATGAACTGGGTGATCCCCTGCCGCGCGAGGCGCGCGACGCCGGTGGCCACTTCGTCGGGAGGCCCCGCCAGGGTGACCGCGTCCACGAAGCTGTCCGGCACCTCGGCCGCCGCCGCCTGGAAGGGGCGCGGATCGTAGGCGTAGCTGAGCCCCTCGAGATGCCGGGCGAGCGCGGGCGGCACCGTCACCCCCGCGGTCCTGAAGGTGAAGAAGTCCGGGTGCTGCGCGGCCAGGCTCCGCACGATGGTCGGCCTCATGAGATCGCGCGCCACCTGCCGGTCGTCGTGCACGCAGACGTTGACCCGCGCCACCAGGTCGACGCGCGCCGGATCGCGGCCGGCCTCGCGCGCCCCCGCGGAAACCGTATCGCGGAAGAAGGCGAGCAGCGGCTCCGCGACACAGCCCTGCATGATGGCCCCGTCCGCCACCCGGCCCGCCGCGCGGACGCCCACTGGCCGCTGGGAGGCGATATACATGGGCACGTCCGCCCGCACCGGCCTGAAGTCGAGATGGCCGCCCTCGATCTGCACCACCGCGCCCTTGTAGGTGACGGTCTCCCCGGCCAGGAGCTTGCGGATGACCTCCACCGCCTCGCGCAGGCCGAGACCGGGCTTGTCGCGGGCTATCCCGAGCTCGCGGAAGCCGCTGACGCCGGCCCCGATGCCGAGTACCGCGCGCTGCCCGGAGATCTCGTCGAGCGTCGCGATCGCCATCGCGGTCAGCGCGGCGTGGCGCGAGTAGGGATCCGTCACGCACGGGCCGAGCTTGATGCGCTGGGTACGCAGCGCGCACAGGGTCAGCGAGGCGTACACCTCCCGGAAGAAACGCTCGTCGGCCAGCCAGAGGTAGTCGTAGCCGGTGCGCTCGGCGAGCTGGGCGATCTCGGCCAGCCGGGCGGCGGGCTGCGAGGGCAACAGGAGGAGACCGGTGGTCAGCGGCATCAGCCGGAGCCCGCGCGTTGCGTGAGCACGATCTTCTCTGCGGTGATGGGCAGGCTGCTGATCCGGGCACCGACGGCCGCCGCGATGGCGTTGGCCACCGCGGCCGGGGGCTCGATGTTCGGCGGCTCGCCCACGCCCTTGGCTCCGAAGGGTCCCACCCGGCCCGGGTGCTCCACCAGGATGGATTCGACGCGCGGCACGTCGAGCGTGGTCGGCATCTTGTAGTCGGTGAGATTGGCGTTCAGCACGCGCCCGTCGCGGTACACGATCTCCTCCGAGAGAGTCTGGCCGAGGCCCTGCGCGACGCCGCCCTCGATCTGTCCTTCGATGTAGGTGGGGTTCAGGGCGAAGCCCACGTCCTGGGCCACCACGTACTTGTGAATGGCGACCTCGCCGGTCTCCGCGTCCACCGAGAGGTCCACCGCGTGGGCGTGAAAGCTCGGCGAGTGGAATGCCGGATACACGTGGCCCTCGACACGCTTGGTGTCGTAGGCGGTGGCCGGGGCGATGAACGTGCCGGGCGCGATCATCCCGCCGCCCGCGACCTGGGACTGCCGCGCGAGCTCGGCGAGCGACACCCGGCCCCCCGGGCCGACCACATGCTTGTCGTGCAGGGCGAGCGCCTCCTCCGGCGCACCGAGCTGGGCCGCGGCCAGCGCGAAGAGCTTGCGCTGCAGCTCGGCGGCGGCGGCGCGGCAGGCGTTGCCCACCGCGAAGGCGGTGCGGCTGCCCTGGGCGCCGAAGTCGAACGGGGTCGAGAAGGTATCGCCGGACACGACCGTGACGTCGGCCAGGTCCACGCCGAGGGCCTCGGCCAGGACCTGCGCCGCGCCGGTGAGGGCCGCGGTGCCGATCTCCACCGCGCCGGTGTTCAGCGCCACGGTACCGTCGGGGTTGATCTTCACGTACACCCCCGACGAGCCGCCGGTGGTCGTCCACCAACCGATCGCCAGGCCCTTGCCGCGGCCCGGCGCCGGCCGTCGGTCCCGCCAGCCGATCGCCTCGGCGGCGCGCCGCAGGCACTCCTCGAGCCCGACCGCGCTCAGGACCTGGCCGGTCGGCCCCTCGTCGCCCTCGCGCACGATGTTGCGCAGCCGGAGCTCGAGCGGGTCGATCCCGAGCGCATCGGCGATGATGTCCATCTGCGACTCGACCGCGAAGTTGGCCTGGGGCCCCGACGGCGCGCGGTAGGAACCGCAGTTAGTCTTGTTGGTGTAGACCGCATAGCCCTCGAGATGCAGGTTCGGGGTGCGATACGGCCCGGCCAGGACCATCGTCGCCACCGACGCGACGCCCGGCCCCGAGCCGGCAAAGGCGCCGGTGTCGAAGTAGATGCGACCCTGGCGCGCGGTGAGGCGGCCGTCGAGCGTCACCCCGGTCTTGAGCTCGATGATCGTGCCCTGACGCGGGTACGCCGCGGTCAGCTCCTCCTCGCTTGTCGTCACTACCTTCACCGGCCGGCCCGCCCTCCGGGCGAGCAGCGCCGCGAAGTGCTCGACTCCGATCCGCAGCTTGCCGCCGAACCCGCCGCCCACCCCGGGCACGATCACGCGGACCTTGGACGGCGCGATCGCGAGGATATCGGCCAGGGTGGCCTGCACGTCGAACGGGAGCTGGGTGTTCGACCAGACCGTCACCTGGCCCGAGCTGTCCCAGGCGGCCACCGCCGCGCGCGGCTCGGTGTAGCCCTGATGGACCATCGCGGTGGTGAACCGGTGCTCGAAGACCCGGTCGGCCTCGGCCCAGCCGCGCTCCACGTCGCCGACGACGATGCGGGCGCGGTTGCACACGTTGCCGTCGCGCTGGAGGATCGGGATCGCCGTGTAGGTCTGCCAGCCCTCGTGCACCAGCGGCGCGCCGGGGGCGAGCGCGGCGGCCAGGTCGAGCACGCGAGGGAGCGGCTCGCAGACCGCCTCGATCGCGGCCAGCGCCGCCTCCGCCGCCTCGAGCGTGACCGCGGCGACCGCGGCCACCGGTTGGCCGACGTACCGCACGATGTCCGAGGCGAACACGGGCTCGTCCTTCACCGCAGCCCCGTACCGGACGTCGGGCCCGTCGGCTGCCGATATGACCGCGCGCACGCCGGCGATGGCGGCCGCGCGGGTGGTGTCGAGGCGCACGAGGCGCGCGTGCGGCTCGGCGCTGCGAAAGATTTTGCCGTAGAGCATTCCGGGCAAGGCGAAGTCCGCGGCGTAGACGGCAGTGCCCGTCACCTTGCCCGGCGCATCGATGCGCGCCAACGAGCGGCTGACGACTCGCGACGCTCCGCTCACAACGCCACCTTCTCGGCGGTCATGCAGTTCGCGGCGGCCAGCACGGCGTCGACGATCTTCTGGTACCCGGTACACCGGCACAGGTTGCCGGCCAGCGCCTCCCGGATCTGGGCTTCGCTCGGCTGGGGGTGGTCGTCGAGGTAGGCCTTCGCGGCGAGGATCATACCCGGGATGCAGTACCCACACTGCACGGCGCCGCTTTCCACGAAGGCCCGCTGCAAGGGGTGGAGCGTGCCGGCGGGCGCCAGGCCTTCAATGGTGGTGATGGCCCGGCCCTGGGCCACCACCGCCAGGTACAGGCACGAGTTCACGGCCAGTCCGTCCACGAGCACCGTGCAGACCCCGCACTCGGCGTCGAGGCAGTTCGTCTTCGTGCCGGTGAGGCCCAGGTCCGAGCGCAGCACGTCGAGCAGCGTACGGTCCGGTTCCACCAGCGCCTCGTGGCGCTCGCGGTTGATCTGGAGCGTGATCGGAATCTTCGCCATCGTCTCTCCCCGCGTCTAGGCGGTTCGGCCGTGGGCGGATTGGCGCACGCGCTCGACACAGCGCTCGAGAGCCCGACGGACCAGGACGCCGACCAGATGCTGCCGGAACATCGCCGACGCCCGCACGTCGTCGATCGGACGGCACGCCTCCTGCGCTGCCTCCGCCGCCCGTCGGAACGCCTCGCCGCCGACGGGCTGGTTCTCGAGAGCACGCTCCGCCTGGTACGCCCGCACGGCCGTCGGCGCGACGGCGCCGAGAGCGACCCGCGCTTCCAGGCAACGCTCCAGGCTCGCGTCCAGCGTGAGGCGGGTCGCCACGCACACCACCGAGATCTCCATCGCGCGACGCCGGCCCGCCTTCAGGAACGCGGTGGCTGCGCGCGCGGGCGGCGCGGGCAGGCTCACACGGGTCAGAAGCTCGTCCGGCTGCCGGGCCGTCTGGTTGGGGCCGACGAGAAAGCGCTCGATGGGCAGGTCCCGCTCGCCGCCCGGCCCGAGCAGCGTCACGACACCGTCGAGGGCCAGCAGGCACGGCACGAGGTCCGCCGCCGGCGAGGCATTCACGAGATTGCCGCCCACGGTGGCGACGTTGCGCACCTGATGCCCGCCGATCACCTCGGC
>DATFWA010000134.1:0-8751 GCA_035259825.1 Candidatus Methylomirabilota bacterium
CTCGACGACCCGCTCCCCGGCGTCCGCCGTCTCACCCTGAACCGTCCGGAGAAGCGCAACGCGCTGAGCAACGAGCTGCGCGGTTCGATTCTCACCGCGTTGAAGGAAGCCGACGCCGATCCAGCCGTGAAGGTCTCGATCATGCGCGGCGCGGGCCCCTGCTTCTCATCGGGCTACGACCTCTCGGCCGACAACTCGGTGGGCCAGCCCTTCTACTCGCCCGGGGGGCCCGGGCAGTGGGCGCGCCACGTGGTGGAGAGCTGGTTCACCATCTGGGATCTGGCCAAGCCGGTCATCGCCCAGGTTCACGGCTACTGCCTGGCCGGGGGCAGCGAGCTGGCCGCGTGCTGCGATCTGGTCTACGTGGCGGAGGACGCGCGCATCGGCTACCCACCGACCCGGCTGATGAGCCCGCCCGACAACCAGTTCCATCCCTGGCTGATGGGACTGCGCACCGCGATGGAAATGTTCCTGACCGGCGACGCGATCAGCGGGACCGAGGCAGCGGCCAAGGGCTTCGCCAACCGCGCGGTGCCGGCGGCCGAGCTGGAGAAGACGGTGCTGGGGGTGGCCGAGCGCGTGGCGCTGGTGCCCACCGAGCTGACCCAGATCAACAAGCGGGCGGTCCACCGCGCGATGGAGATCATGGGGCTGCGCGCGGCCATCCGCGCCGGGACCGAGCTACAGGCGCTGGCCTTCTCCACCGCGGCGAGCCAGGCCTATCGCGCGCAGTTCAGGCGCGACGGCAGCAGCGTGCGCGACCTGCTGAGCCAACGCGACGCCGCGTTCGGCGACTACCGGGAGCGGGACCGGAAGGGCTAGACCGCGGCCGGCGCGGGCTGGCGCAGGGCCTCGTCCCAGGGCCCGGGGAACCGGCCCTTCTGGCCGGCCTCCGAGAACGGGCGCTCCTGCTTCCACTCGCTTCGCGGCAGCTCGTAGTACACCTCGAGGCCGTTGCCGTCCGGATCTGAGAAGTAGACGCCGATCGACACGGTGTGGTCCACGACGCGCACCGGGATCTCGCGCGCCTGCAGCCCGCGGTACATGTCGGCCAGGTCGTCGAGCGTCGACATCCGCCACGCCACGTGGCTCAGCCCGACCCCGTCCTTCGGCGGCGCCTGCGCATCGGCGCCCACCTCGAACAGCGCGATGTCGTGGGCGTGCTCCGGATCACACGAAAGGAACACCGCCCGGATCTTCTGGGTGCCCGGCACGTAGAAGATGTCCTGCGTGTGCAGGCCGAGGAGATCGGCGTACCAGCGATAGGAGCGCTCCGCGTTGCGGACCTTGATGTTGACGTGATCGAGGGAAGCGGCTTTGGCCATGTCTGTCGTCTCCAGTCGTTGATCTCGGTCTCGGGCGCTCAGGCCGGCCCGACGAATCCTATGTAGGCGCCGCCGGCGTGCTCCGGCCCCACCAGTATCGCCTGTTCGCCGGTGTTCCGCACGCCGCGTGTGGGCTCGGGTAGGCCGTGGGCCTTCATCCACCGCACCGCGCCGTCCATGCCGCTGGTGCGGTAAAGGACCTGGAACGGGCCGGGCCCCCGGCGGGCCAGCGCCTCGGCGGCCGGGCCGGCCTCGGCGGGCTGGGCCACCGAGAGGCCGGTCGGGCCCAGGTCGAAGACCGCCATGTCGGCCTTGATGACCTGACCGCGATGGACCTCTGGCACGGGCAGGCCGAGCACGCGGGCGTAGGCTCGGGATGCCGCCGCAACGTCGGGCACCGCGATGTACACGCGCTCGACGTGCAGCGCGCCGTTGGGATGGTCGCCCGCCTTCGGGACCTGGCGCCGACGCTGCGCGAACGGGGTCAGGTGCTGGATGATGAAGATCGGCAGCGCGTCGGCTCCGCCCAGGAACGCGGCCCGCCACCTCAATTCCTGCCCGGCCGGAGTGCGCCGACCGCTGTCCCGGATCTCGCCCACGTCCACGCCACGCGCCCGCATCGCGGCGACGTCCGCGGCCAGATCGTCACTCTGCAGCGCGACCACCCGGAATCCCCCACCCTCGTCCAGGTAGCGCGCGAGGCTCTCGTCGGGGCTGCCGGCCACAACCGCCGCGCGATCGCGGATGCTCAGCACCTCGATGTACTCGTCGCCGGTGAACGCGATCGCGTTGTGGGTGGCCCGGCCGGTGTGGGCGCCGCCCGGGTAGATGTTGAAGCCGATGCGCTGGTAGGCATCGATGCCACGAGACAGGTCGGGGACGCAGATCATCACGTGATCGACGCGGGTCAGCACCGGGCGCCCGGCTCCGCTAGCAGTGCTTGCAGGGCGGATAGTCGCGGCTGTACACGGGCAGCTTGAGATACTCCTCCGGCTTGTACGTCCAGAATTGGGAGACGGCCGGGAAGGTGTGGATCACCGTGTTCTGCAGCTCGCCGTTCTTGCGCTCCACCTTGCGCACGTAGATGTTCTGGATCGGATTGCCCCACTGGTCCAGCTTGAGCGGCCCGCGCGGGGCGTCCGGGATCTCCACGCTGCGGAAGGCGCTCATGAACTTCTCGCGGTCCTCCACGTTGCCGCCCACCGCCTTGGCCGCCTCGCTGATCCACCGGCCGCTCGTGTAGCAGGTCTCCGAGAAGTACGACGGCACCTTGCTGTACTTCTTGCGGTACTCGGCGACGAAGCGCCGGTTGGCCGGGGTGTCCAGCGCCGCGCTGTACATGAGCGGGGTCACGATGCCGAGGGCCTCGTCGCCGAAGGTCGGCAGGATGGACTCGTCCACGATGACCGCGCCGCCGATCACGGGCAGCCGCCCCTTCAGCCCCGCGTCCTGATAGTGGGTCGGAAACCGCAGGGCGGAGGCCGCGACCACGATGATGAAGGCGGCGTCGGCGTCGCGCTTGATCTGACTCAGGTACGGGGCCAGATCGGTGGTGCCGAGCGGGGCCCAGAGCTTCTGGATCACCTGGCCGCCCGCCTCCTCGAACGAGCGCTGGAAGCCGCCGACCACCTCATAGCCAAACGCGTAGTCGGTGCCGAACACGGCCACCCGCTTGTAGCCGAGCACCTTCGCGGCGTACTCGCCGAAGGGATGCGAAGGCTGGCTTCCCGTCCAGCCGAGGCGCACCACCCACTTCGACGGCTTGCGCTGGGTGAGGTCGTCGGCCGCGATCACCGGGAAGATCGTCGGCATCTTGTACTCGTCGGCCTTGGGAGCCAGCGCGTAACCGATGTGGGCGAACGTCTCGCCCACCACCATGTCGACCCGGTCGCTCTCGACGAACTTGCGAAACTTGGTGATCGCGGTGCCCGGGTTGCCCGCGGTGTCTTCCACGATGACCTCGACCTTTCGGCCGGCCATCTGGTAGCCGGTCTCCTCCAGGTACATCGTGAAGCCGTTCTCCATGTCGCGGCCGATCTGGGCCGCCGCGCCGGTCAGGGGCGCCAGGAAGCCGATCTTGATCGGTTTCTTCTGCGCGTGCGCGGGCGCCAGCAACAGGGAGCCGACCGCGAGGAGCAGGATCGCGACGACACTGCCGACCGCCCGGTGGGGTCGCATGGGGTGACTCCGTCGAGCCGGATCGGCTCAGCTCGGAAGGGTGCGGATGGCGGCCAGGATCTCGTCCGCGGTCGGGAACTTGCCGAGGCCGGCCAGGCCTTCCGCGCCGCATTCGATGTTGGTCCAGCGCACGATCCCGTCGCGGTCGATCAGGAACTGGCCCTTGAGCTGTGGCCACTGCCGCTGCATGTCCGCCTGGTCGGTCGCGGTCGGCGTGAAGCCGCCGTCGAGCCGCTCGATGGCCACCGCGGCTTCGTGGACAGGCAGCGGCTCCGGCAGATCACCGGTCGGGTTGATCCGCGTCGCCGCCATCTGGTCCATCATCTCGGGGGTCGGCTCCGGCTTGGGCACGCCGAACGCCCGGTGCGTGAACAGCTCGGGATCGGCGGCCAAGCGCAGGCGGGTCGGCCGGTATTTGAAATAGAGCCGCGCGTTCTCCGGCGCGCTCGCCACGATGCCGAGCGTCTCCACCCCGGCGGCGCGGATGCGGCCCTCGATCGTCCCCATCTGGGCGATCGACCGCCGGCAGAACGGACACCACAGGCCGACGAAGAGGGCGAGGAAGAGCGGGCTCCGGCCCCGGTACTCGGCCAGGGAGATGGTGCCCTCGTGATTGACCGCCGGCAGCTTGAACTCGGGAGCCGGCTCCCCCGGCTGGATCGGGGACAGCCGCGACGCGGAAGTGGAGTCTGTCATGGCCGGTAGCCTATGCTCCTCGCGGCCCCGATTCAACTGTTCGCGGCCAGGCGCGCGAACTGCTGCTTCATGCCGTTGACCCGGGCCAGGTACCCGGCGGCGTCGTGATCGCCGCAGCGCTGGCCGGCCGCGAGCCGGAAGCCGCGCCGGGCGAAGTCGTCCCCGGCGCCCGCGCCGCACAGATGGATGATCGCGGCCAGGTCCTGCTTCTGCCGCGGCATGGCCACCGCGATGCGGCGACGCTCCAGGATGCGGGCCACGTCGCGGTCGAGCAGCGCCGAGGTCATCTCCACCGCGTGGCTCGGCAGCACCCGCATGTAGAGGCCGCGGAGCCAGCACTCGTCCTCGCGCACCACGTGATCGCGGACGCAGAAGCGGCGCGCTTCGCGAAACGTCGGATCCGTGATCTGGTACATGCCGACCGCGCTCGAGGCTGGGCGGTACACCTCGAACGGATTCCACGCGACCTGCCAGCGCCAGTAGGTGCGGGCCATCGGATCGCCCGCCCCTTCCACCTGGGCGAGGGCGGCCAGCAGCTCGGGGGTGATCGTCGCGGTGGAGTGCCGGCGGAACAGCGGCGCGTACTGCCGCCAGGTCTCGGGCGGCGTCTTGGCGAGCGTGCCGCTCACCGGGAAGAACAGCTCGGTGGGCTTGCGGATCACGTGGTAGGTCCAGTTCACCACCGACCACAGGCCCACCGCGACGGCGGCGAAGATCACGAGACGGATGACCAGCGGCGCGGCCAGCACGAGGCGCAGCGTCCACTGGAGCGTGCGGGTGCTGCGCCAGGGCGGCGTCCGCGGGCCGCGGCGAGCCCGTGAGCGTCCGGACGTGGCCATGATGGGTGCTTCGACTCTACGCGCTTCCGTGTTTCCGACGAAGCAAGGAGTTCAGGGCACGACGCCGGCCGGCAACCCCTCGACGTGGCTGCAGATGTCCCGCGGCCGGGTGAGCCAGACCCGGTCCCGGTGCGTCAGGATGTGCTGAAGCGCGCGGCGCAGCCGCCGGATCCGGTACGGCCGGCCGAAGACGAACGGATGGAGCGAGATCGGGCACACCAGCGGCTGGCGCTTGGACTGCGCCAGCATCTCGTCGAACTGGTCGACGATCATGTCCGCGAATTCCTCCGAGGTGTGGTGGTACCAGATGATCCCGCGGGTGTCGTTGACCTCGATCGGGTACGGGATGGAGAGAATGCGGCCCTTGCGCGTGCGCAGCCACACCGGCTGGTCGTCCATCGTCCAGTCCATCACATACCGGTAGCCCGCCTCCTGGAGCAGGTCCATGGTGACGCCGCTGTTCGACAGCCACGGGCTCATCCAGCCCACCGGCCGCGCGCCCTCGTGCCGCTCGATGGTGGCGGTCGCCTCCGTGATGAGAGCGCGCTCCTCGGCCTCGCCGAGGTGCCCCTGCTCGTTGGAATTGGTGATGCCGTGGCCGAGGATCTCGTCGCCGCGAGCGCGGAGCTTCGCGGGAATGTCCGGCGCCAGCTCGTAGACCGCCGCGTTGAGCTGGGCCTCGGCCGGCATCCCTAGCTCGTCCAGCAGCTCGAAGAGGCGCCAGATGCCCACGCGGTTGCCGTAGTCGCGCCAGCTGTAGACGCTGTGGCTCTGGGCCTGGTCCGGCGGCGCGATGGCCGCGCCCTTGCCGACTCCGAACCCGAAGGCCTCGATGTTGAGCGCGAGGTAGACGGCGAGGCGCCGGCCGCCCGGCCAGGAGTAGTCGGCCCGTGTGGTGATGCTGGAATAGTCGTAACGTCCGTGCGTGGGCAGCATGGCGCGGCTCTCCTCTCGTGAGGCGTCCTTTCATCCGGCTGGTTGACGGATCCCGGTCCGGCGGACTACGGTAGGCGCCATGCTAACCGCCCGCGACCGCGGCGGCTACACGCAATCCAGCCGACCAGAAAGGGCGCCATGAAGCGACAGAACATCCAGCCGGCCTCGCTCAGCAAGCGGGTGGTGGGCGGTCACGTGCTCTACTCCCACGTAGTCGTCGTGGAGGGCAAGAAGACGATCTTCGTGTCGGGCCAGCTCGCCCGCGGATCGAGCGGCGACGTCGTGGGGGCCGGCGACATGCGCGCGCAGATCCGCCAGGTGGGGGAGAACATCAAGGCCGCGCTGGCCGCGGCCGGCGCCACGCTCGCCGACATCGTCAAGACCAACACCTACGTGACCGACATCGAGGAGTTCTTCAAGCACGTCGACGTCCGCATGGAATACTTCGGCGCGCTGCCCACCAGCACCACCGTGGAGGTGCGCAAGCTCGCGCACCCCGACCTGCTGGTGGAGGTGGAGGCGATCGCGGTGGTGGACTGAGCCTCCCTCAGGGGCGCAGCCGCACCGGGTATCGCAGGAAACCGCGGAAGCGCGCGCGGCCGCCGCGCACGAAGGCGCCGTCCCGCTCGATGGTCCCGAAGCGCCGCACGAGGCGGCCGATCGCCACCTGGCCCTCCATGCGGGCCAGCCACATGCCCGCGCAGGCGTGGATGCCGGTGCCGAAGGCCAGGTGCCGGTTCGGGTGCCGGCGCAGGTCGAGCCGGTCCGGTTCGGGGAACTGGTCCGGATCGCGGTTGGCCGCCCCGATGCCGATGTGCACGTAGGTGCCGGCGGGCATCGGCACGCCGCCCAGCATTGCGTCTCGCGCGGCCAGCCGGTTGCCGAGCTGGTTCGAGCTCTCCAGGCGCAGGAACTCCTCCACCGCGGTGCCGATGAGACCGGGCTCCGCGCGCAGCCCGGCCAGCGCGTCCGGGTGGCGGAGCAGGAGATCCACCGCGTTACCGATCAGGTTGGTGGTGGTCTCGTGCCCGGCGTTGAGGAGGAAAATGCAGTTGTGCAGCAGTTCCACCTCGCTGAGCCGCTCGCCGGCCGAGTCAACCGTCCCGAGCGCGCTCCCCGCGGTCAGCTTGGAGAGGATCTCGCCCTCGTCGTGCGTCGGCGCACGCTCGCGCCGATCGATGAGGTCGCGCAGGTAGGCCTTGAACTCGCCGACCGCGCGGTCGCCACGCTGCCGCTGCTCCGCGGTCAGCACCGGCTCCAGCCCGCTCAGGATGGCGAGCGACCAGTCGCGCAGCGGCCCGCGCTCGCTCTCGGGCACGCCGAGCATGTCGCCCACCAGCTGGATCGGCACGGCGGCGGCGAAGTCCGCGATCAGGTCCATGCCGCCACGCTCGGCCGCGCGGTCGAGCAGCCGATCCACCAGCCTCTCGATGCGGGACTGCAGCGCGGCCAGCGCCCGGGGCGTGAACGCGGGGGCGAGCAGCTGGCGGACCCGGCTGTGGTACGGCGGGTCGTTGAACACCAGGCTCGTGGTGTGGTGCTCGTAGAGCAGGCCCTCGCCCATGCTCGGACGGAAGTCCACCGTCTTGTCCGAGCTCCACGTGTCGGGATCGCGGTACACCGCGGCGCAATCGTCGTAGCGGCTGAGGAAGTACGAGCCGTCCGGCATGCGATGGACCGGATCGTGCTCGCGCAGGGCCCGATAGACCGGGTACGGATCGTCCAGGAAGGCCGCGTCGAGCCGCTTGAGGTCGAAGCCGAGCGCGAGCGCGCGGGAGTCCGTCACCGCGCGCCTCCCGCGATGAACGGCCAGACCAGGCCGGGCGCCTCCCAGTGGGCGTTGTGGCCCGCGCCGGCAAAGAGCCGCGCGGCCGGATCGACTCGCCGCATCTGCTCGAGCGTGACCATCGGGTCGCGATCTCCCGCGGCGAGCCGCAGCGGCGCCGTCGCGAGGCGGAGCAAACCCGCGATCGACGGGCCTACCGCCCCGTAGGCGCGCGGATCCATCGCCACCTGGAAGCGGCCGTCGTCGCCGAGCACGCCGGCGACCGCGGTGGCGGACGACGGATCCGCCAGACCCGCGAGTCCCGAGATGCGGAGATAGCGCTCGGTCGCCTCCTCCCGAGTGGCGAACGCGGGCGCCGGCCGACGCGACAGCTCGCGTGCCTTCTCGATCTCGCTTTCGGTCCACTCGATCTTTACGCCGAAAGCCGCCACCTCGCCGACGCGCGGACCGAACCAGCCGGAGGCCACCAGCCCCGCGACCGCGCCACCGAACGAGTGGCCAACCAGCGTCACCGGGCCCGGCGCCTCGGCCTCGATCAGCGCGGCCACGTCCGCGGCGTGCGCCCCGATGCCGTAGGGGCCCTCGCGCACCGAGCGGCCGTGGCCGCGCAGGTCGGGGGCCAGCCATCGGCCGCTCCACGAGCGCTCGACGACGGAGAGCAGCGGCTCCCAGACGGAGGCGTTCGCGCCCATGCCGTGGAGGAGGACGAGGAGCCGATCGCCGTGACCGCCCCGCGCGGCCCAGATGCCTCGCTCGGTCAGCCCGCCGTGCATCGGGGGCACGCGACGGCTCAGGCCAGGCGCAGCGCGACGTCGGAGGCGATCGCGCGAGCCTGCGCGGCCCCGCGCTCCGCCATCTCGCGGCAGAGCCCGGTGTAGCGCGCGGGGTCGAGCAGCGCCTCCATCTGCGACGGGGTGAGTCCGGCGCTCACGTGCGGATCGAGCGCCAGCATCTCGCGGAACGGGCGGGCCTGCGTGACCGAGGCCTGCGC
>DATFWA010000135.1:0-28221 GCA_035259825.1 Candidatus Methylomirabilota bacterium
GGCGATGCGGGCGCCCTGCACCGCGGCCAGGCCCACGCCGCCCGCGCCGAAGACCGCGACGGTGGAGCCGGGCTCGATGCGCGCGGTGTTCAGCACCGCGCCCACCCCGGTGGTCACCCCGCAGCCGATCAGCGCCGCGCGATCCAAGGGCATCGCGTCGTCGATCTTCACGAGGCCGTTCTCGTGCACCAGCATCTTCTCGGCGTAGGCGGAGAGGTTGGCGAACTGGTTCACCGGCTGCCCCTTCCACGAGAGCTTGGGCGGATCCGTCTTGGCGCGCGCCGGACGCGTCTGGCAGAGGTGGGTGCGGCCGGTCAGGCAGTACTCGCAGTGGCCGCAGAAGACGGAGAGGCAGCAGATGACGTGATCGCCCGGCTTGAACTCGCTGACCTGGAGGCCGACCTCCTCCACGATGCCGGCGGCCTCGTGGCCGAGGATGGCGGGCGTCGGGAACTGGTAGTAGCCGTCCACGAAGTGCAGATCGCTGTGGCACACCCCGGAGGCGACGGTGCGCACCAGCACCTCGCGACCCATGGGCTTGTCGATGTCGACGTTCTCGATCGTCAGGGGTTGGTGCGGTCCGTGGAACATGGCGGCTTTCATGGGTCGCTCCTCTCGGATCCGGAGATCCGGCCTAGGGGGCTATCGCGAGACCGCCACCGCGCCCGCGGCCTCCGGGACGGAGGGCCGTGACGCTGCGACGGCGGCATCCGCCTTCTCGAAGTCGGCGGGGCCGAAGCCGTAGAGATGGGCCCCGCCCATCAGGATCTGCGCGGCGGTCTCATGCGAGCAATTCTTCAACACGTTGTCGGACACGTACGGGAAGTTCGAGTCGAAGTGGGGGTAGTCGGTGGAGACGCACATGCGGTCCGCGCCGATGAGCGAGGCGGTGGCCTCGATCTCCGGCTCGCTGCCCTCCACCGCGGCCCAGCAGTTGCGGCGGAAGTACTCCTTCGGGGTCAGGGTCAGGTACGGGGCGTGGGTGTCGCGGTACTGCGGGTAGTCCCACGCGATGCGCGAGAGGAGCCCGGGCACCCACGAGTTCTGGGCCTCCAGGAAGCCCACGCGCAGGCGGGGATGGAACTCGAAGACCCCGCCGATGATCATGGCGATCAAGGCCTGCTGCATCTCGATCCAGTGGCTGGCCACGTGGCGGTAGAAGCGGTTCTCGCCGTACAGCACGTTCATGTGCGAGTACCAGGCTCCGGTGCCCTCATGGAAGCCCCAGGTCACGTTCAGCTCCTCGTGCAGCGAGTAGAGCGGATCCCAGTAGTTGGAGTGCCAGTAGTGGCCGTTGACCAGGTTGGGCCGGACGAAGGAGCCGACCGCGCCCAGCTCGCGCACGCAGCGCACGAGCTCCCGGCAGGCGAGGTGCACGTCGTGCACCGGCAGCATCGCGACGAACTTCAGCCGCTCCGGGCTATACCGGCAGAACTCGTGGATCCAGTCGTTGTAGGCCTGGCACAGGGCCAGCGACAGCCGCGGGTCCATGTCGTCCCGCGCGAGCAGGCTCAACCCGGTGGTCGGGTAGAGGACCGCGATGTCCACGCCCTCGATGGCCATGCCCATGACCTGCGCCTCGGGGTCGTAGTTGCGCTCGATGGCGAAGTCGAGGCGATTGGTCGACTGAAGCCGCGAGCCCGACAGCGGCTGGGTGTTGTGCGCGCTGGCCCCGCCGGCCCTCGCGCGCTTGCGGTACTGCTGCAGCTCGGCGTCCATCGTGGTGGGCAGGCCGTCGATGACGATGGTGCCGCGCTTCGGCCGGCCGTCGGGGCCGACGGGAAGCACCACCCGTTCGCGGAACTTCGGATCCAGGTATCGCTCGAAGAGATCGGGCGGCTCCATGATGTGCATGTCGGAGTCGACGAAGCGGAGATGGTCTTTCATCCCGGGGATCCCCCTTTGCGCCGCCGCCGTGACGCGAGGGCGGCCGTCAGACCTTCTCGTAGGCCAGCCGCTTGACCGTGTCCATGTTGGTCCCCTCGATGCGGATGAGCCGCGTCGGCCCGTCGCGCCGCGGAGAGTGCAGGTCGCCCTCGTTGTAGACGTGGGCCGTGCCCGGCTTCAGCGGATAGCTGCGCACGAGGCGCACCTTGCCCGGCTTGCTCTGGGTCGCCTTCTCCACCAGGGCCCAGTCGTTCATCAAGGTCTCGCCGCGGGCTTGGCCGTAGATGGCCCAGGTGGGCCCGTGGTCGTGCGGGTTGCTCTCGCGGGCCCCGCGGTAGACGTGGCCGAGGATGCAGAAGCCCAGCTGCGGGTCGGTGTAGAGGATCTTGCGCTCCGGCACGTCGTCCCCCAGGTACCGGGCGATGAACGCGTCGTCCTTCAACACGTCCTCGACCAGGGCGCGGAGTCGCTCGCGACCGGCCGGGCCGGGATCGGCGGTGAGGATGTCGTGGGCGGCCGCCGCGAACGTCTCGAGGGTGTAGGCCATGGGTCGCTCTCCTCGCTGGGACGTCGTGGGCTAGGACACGCCTTCCACCATGATCAGGTTCGCCCGGCCGGCCCGCAGGCGCATCGCCTTCGGCTCGCGGTACTCCTCGGAGTCGTACCAGCGCTTCGCCTGCTCCATGCTCGGGAACTCCAGCACCACGACCCGGTTCGGCTTCCAGTCGCCCTCCACCGTCTGGTGGGCGCCGCCGCGCACCAGGAAGCGCCCGCCGTACTTGGCGAGCGTGCCCGGCACCAGCTTGCGGTACTCATCCATGGTCGGCTGGTCGGTCACTGTCAGGTCCACGATGACGTAGGCGGCCATTGCGATACTCCCTACTTCGCGGCCTGGGCCGCAGTGGCGAGCCGGTCCATGAATTCCTTGCCGACCTGCTGCTCGACGCTGGCGTACACCGGCTTCATGAGAACCTGGAACGCCTTCAGGTCCTTCACCTCGTTGATCTGCGTCCCCGCCTTCTTCATCACGTCGTAGTCCTGCTTCTCGCGCTCCACCTCGAGCCGCCGGTGGAGGGCGCAGGTCTGCTGCATCGCCTCGCCCACCGTCTTCTGCAGGTCCGGCGACAGCGACTGGTACCGCTTCATGCTCATGAAGTACGCGATCGGCGGATACGAGTGCCGGGTGAGCGAGTAGTACTTGGTCACTTCCTGGAACTTGTCCGACGTCAGGGTGAACGACGGCAGCTCCATGCCGTCGATCGTGCCCTGCTTCATGGCCAGGTATACCTCGACGTAAGGCATCGGCACCGGATTGGCTCCGAGCGCCTTCATGAAGGCCACGTAGGCCGGCGACTCCTGCACACGGATGGTGAGGCCGCGCATGTCCTCGGGGGTGATGATCGGCCGCTTGTTGACCATCATGTTGCGGAAGCCCCAGCCACCGCCGAAGCAGAACCCCTTGACGCCCTTCGCTTCCATCCGCTTCAGCAGGTCCTGACCGATCGGTCCGTCCATCACCTTCCACACCTGCTCGCGCGAGGACCAGAAGAACGGCAGGTCGAGCGCCTGGAACGCCGGCTCGAACATGCCCCCGATCGGCGCCGATCCGATCGGCACGATGTCGATGGTGCCGAGCTGGGCGCCCTCGAGGTGGGCCGCCTCGCCCTTGGCCAGCCCGTTGCTGATCACCACGTCGAGCTTGAGCTTGCCGCCCGTCTTCTGGTCGAGCTGCTTGGCCAGGTCGTAGAGGGCGTCGTTGACCGGGTTGCCGGGGCCGACGCCGGTGCCCGCCTTCAGCTGGATGGGCGCCTGCGCCCACGCGACAACGGGGGCCAGCACGAGCAGGACGAGCGCGAGCGCGATCCGCATGGAGGTCTCCTATCCCCGCTTCCGCCGCGCCACCCCGGTCTTCACCGCCGCGTCGGCCACCGCGCTGGCGACCGCCGGCACCACCCGGGCGTCGAACATGGACGGCGTGATGTACTCCTCGCACAGCTCGTTGTCGGTGACGATGTCGGCGAGCGCGTGGGCCGCGGCCAGCTTCATCTCGTCGTTGACCCGCCGGGCCCGGACGTCGAACATGCCCTTGAAGAAGCCGGGGAACCCGCACGAGTTGTTGATCTGGTTGGGATAGTCCGACCGACCGGTGGCCATCACCCGCACGTACTTGCCTGCCTCCTCCGGCATGATCTCCGGGGTCGGGTTGGCCATCGCGAACACGATCGCGTCGCGGTGCATCGCGCCCAGGTCGTCGACCTTCACCACCCCGGGCCCGCTCAGGCCGATGAACACGTCGGCGCCCACCATGGCGTCGCGCACGGTGCCTTTGAGGTTGTCGGCGTTGGTGTGGTCGGCGAACCACTTCTTCATCGAGTTCATGTTCTCGGTGCGGTCGCGATAGAGGGCGCCGGCCCGGTCGCACGCGATGATGTTGCGCGCGCCCTCCAGCATGAGCAGCTTGGCGGTGGCGATCGCGCTGGCTCCCGCTCCGGTGAACACGATCTTCACGTCGGAGAGCTTCTTGTTGACGATCTTGAGCGCGTTGATCAGGGCGGCCAGGGTCACCACCGCGGTGCCGTGCTGGTCGTCGTGGAAGACCGGGATGTCCAGCTCGGCCTGCAGCCGCTCCTCGATCTCGAAGCAGCGGGGGGCCGCGATGTCCTCCAGGTTGATGCCGCCGAAGATCGGGGAGATCGCCTTCACGGTGCGCACGATCTCGTCCACGTCCTTGGTGGCCAGCGCGATCGGGAACGCGTCCACCCCCGCGAAGGACTTGAAGATGAGACACTTGCCTTCCATCACGGGCAGGGCCGCGGCGGGGCCGATGTCGCCCAGACCCAGGACCGCGGAGCCGTCGGTGACCACCGCGACCGTGTGCTGCTTGATCGTGAGGTTGTAGACCTTCTCGGGATCGTCGTGGATCGCCATGCAGACGCGCGCCACGCCCGGGGTGTAGGCCATCGAGAGATCGTCGCGCGTCTTCACGGCGACGCGGCCGTTGACCTCGATCTTGCCGCCCAGGTGCATCAGGAAGGTGCGGTCGGACACGTTGACCACGGTCACGTCGGGCACCCCGCGCAGCCGTTCGACGATGCGCTGGCCGTGGGCCTCGTCGGAGGACTTGAAGGTGATGTCGCGCGTCATGTCCTTCTGGCCGGCTTCCACCAGGTCGACGGCGCCGATGTCGCCGCCGGCCTCGCCGATGGCGGAGGTGACCTTGCCGAGCATGCCCGGCTTGTTGGCGATGATGACGCGAACGGTGAGGCTATAGCTGGCGACGGGCGTGTTCTGCATCATGGGCCTCCTTACCCTGACCGTGAGGCGCTCCGGGGGGCGGCCACGCGGCGCGGCCGATCTCGCGGGTGGCCAAGGATAGTCGACTCGTTGCGGGAAAGGCAAGACGCGCTGTGCTCAGCCGCTGCTCTCCTTCGGCGCCTTGGGCATGATGATCCAGAGGACGAGGTAGGCGAGGATGCCCGGGAACGCCACCGAGACCGCGGAGACGACCACGTAGAGAATCCGCACGATCGTGGGATCCCAGCCGAGCCACTCCGACATGCCGCCGCAGACGCCCGCGATCATCTTGTTCCGGCGCGAGCGCTGCAGCGGCATGCGCGCGCTGAACTCAGCCCGCGAGGAAGGCCTGCACAGCGCGTGCGGTCGTGTCCGGCTGCTCCAGGTGCGGAGCGTGTCCGGCACCCGCCACCACCTCGAGCCGGGAGTCGCCGAGCCGGCCCGCGAACTCCTTGGCGTAGGCGCGCGGCACCAGACGATCGTCCGCGCCCCACACCAGCAGGGTCGGCGCGCTGACGCGGTGGATCCGCTTCTTCAGGCCCTTGTCGGGGATCGGCCAGATGAACTTGCCGGTCGCGCCCATCGCCCAGCTGAGCCGCGTCCGCGCCAGCGCCGCGCCGTCCAGATCCTCGGGCACCGCGAAGAGCGCCTTCGCGGCGTCGGCGGCGGGATCACGGAACACGTGCGCCGGGATGTCGGTGGGCGCGAGCAGCATCCAGTTGACCACCGGCGCGTCGTCGCGCCAGAGCCCGATGGGATCGATGAGCACGAGGCGCTTCACCCGCGCCGGGTGCAGCGCGGCCAGCTCGCAGGCCACCATCGCACCGAAGGAGTGGCCGGCCAGGATCACCTCGCGCAGCCCCAGCTGCGCGAGCAGCTCGTCGTAGCAGAGGACCAGGTCCCAGAGGTTGTCCACGTGCTGGATGGCATCGGGCTCTCCGGCGGCGGTGCCCGGATGCTCGGGCGCGTAGACGGTGAAGCGCCGAGCGAGGGCGTCGAGGAACGGCCCCCACGTGAGGCCCCACGGACCGTGGAAGTACACCACCGCGGGCCCCGCGCCTTTCACGTGGACGTGCATCGGCACGCGGCCCTGCCAGACGGTGACCGAGCGGATGCCCTGACCTCTCCCCTGGGCGGAGAGGGCGGGTTTGGAACGGGCGGATTTGACGGTCTTTCCCTTGCTGGCCTTCGGCCTGGCCTTCCCCTTCGGGGTCATCGGGCGGCGCCGACGGGCAGACGGCTCGCCCGCAGGCTCTTCGGCCACCAGTGATTCTCCCAGCCCTTGTCGTCCCAGATCTCGCGCAGGTGCGGCAGCACCTCCTGCGCGAACAGGTCGATGTTCTTGAGCGTGAGCTCGTGCGGCATCGAGCCGATCTGCACCAGGATCATCAGGTTGCCCACGTTCAGGCGCTTGATCACCTCCTCGATCAGCCGCTCCTTCACGGTGGCCGGGCTGCCCGCGATGACGTAGCCCTTTTCGACGAAATCCTTGTAGCGGAGCGTCTTCGGATCCTCGGCCCGGCGCACCGGGTTGCGGTTGGCGGCGAGCAGGCTCCGGTAGTCCTGGTTGCCCGGCGGTGCGAACCACTGCGCGGGCACGTGCAGGCACTTGTGGTAGAAGTACTCGACGTGCCGGGCGTAGTCGGTCTCCGCCTGCGCGTCGGTCTCGGATACCGCGACCAGCTGCAGGAACCCGGCGCGGTACGGGTTGCGCTCGAGCCCTTTCCGATCCACGACGTCCCAGTACCCGTCCATCATCGCGGTCGCGGCGCGCGCGCCCGCATAGGAGAGGAAGCAGTAGCAGACGTTGTGGTCGGTCGCGAAGTCGAAGGTGCTGATGCTGCCCGAGCCCGGCACCCACACCGGCGGATGTGGCTCCTGGATCGGCCGCGGCCAGAGGTTCACCTGGCCCAGTTGGAAGTACTTCCCGTTCCACGCGAAGATCTCCTTCGCCTGCCAGGCCTTCAGCACCAGCTCGAACGCCTCGCGGTAGCGCTCGCGGTGCTCCATCGGGGTGATGCCATAGGCGAGGTTGACGTCCATGGGGCTGCCGAGTGGCAGCCCGGCGACCAGCCGGCCGCCGCTGATGCAGTCGAGCATGCCGTACTCCTCGGCCACGCGCACCGGCGGCGAGGTGGTCGGCAGCGTCATGCCCATCTGCACGATGGCCACGTCGAGCCCGTTGGTCTGCTTGGCCAGCACGCTGCCCATGAGGTTCGGGCTCGGCATGAAGCCGTAGGCGTTCTGGTGGTGCTCGTTGGTGCACACGCCGTCGAACCCGGCGCGGGCGGCGTGGAGCAGCTCGTCGAGGGTCCAGTTGTAGTACTGTCCCACGCGCCGGGCGTCGGCCAGCTCCCACCACGGCGGGGTGACCCAGACGCTCGGATGACGCCGCTCGAAGTCCGGGGGCAGCTCTCGGTGGGGCATCAGATGGAACGCGCTGACTTTCATGACCGGGTCTCCTTCCGGTAGGGGTGGTGCGAGCATAAGCGAGGCAGCCTGGGCACTCAAGCTGGGCGAACCGGCCCGCGTCGGCTAGACTGTCGCGAAACCGTGGAGGTTCCGACCCCGCCGCCGACGCTCCTGGAGGTCGTGTCGTCACTCGTGACGGCATGGCGCAATCTGGCCACGTATCCGCCGAGTCACCCCGCCCGCGCCGCGGCCCTCGCCACCGCCCACGGCCGCATCCGCGCGTACCTGGCGGTGGCCAGCCCGCTCTCCCTGGGCATCGGTCGCGAAGGCCTCATCAGCAGCGGCAAGAAGCTCGAGGCCGCACAGGTGCGGGCGTTCGCGCGCGCCCTCTATCGCCGCAACGGCGCGATGCTGCGGATCGATGAAGGGGTCGAGCCGCGCGAGCTGGAGGGCTTCCTCATCCTGCTGGGCGACACCGGCCCCGCCCGCGACCGGCCCCTCACCGTCGAGGACCTGCGCGCGGCCGGGATCGATCACATCACGGTCTCGGGTATCGACTACTCGGCGCTGGTCACCACCACCGACGTGAGCGCGACCTCGGGCAAGGACTCACTCTGGGAGGGGCTGCTCCAGGCTCTCCTCGAAGATTTGCCGCTCAGCGCGCGTGGCGACGTGGCTCAGCCGCGCGAGGGCTACTCGGCCGAGACCATTGCCTCCCTATTCCGCGGCGCCCCCAGTCCGCTCGGCACCGGCGGCGGCCCGAGCGCGGGTGGAGCCGGCACGGGCGGCGCCGGGCGGGGCGAACCCGGAGGCGGCTTCGGCTCGGGTCAGCCGGGCAGCGGCTCCGGAGGCAGGGTGGGCGCCGGTCCCGCCGGAGGACCCGGGGGCGGCGGCACCGGCACGGGCAAAGGCCAGGGCGGCGGGTCGGGTCGCGGCGGCTTGGGCGCAGCCGACCTCGGCGGCGGGGCGGGCATCGCGGGAGGCCCCAGGACAGGCAGCGGGGCGGGCGCAGGCAGCGCTACCAGCGGCGGGCTCGGCCCCGCCTCGGCGCACACCCTCGCCCGCGAGGTGGGCGCCCGGCTGGCCGCGGCGGACGCCGACGAGCGGGACCGGCTGAACCCGCAGATCATTCACCTCATCCGCACGCTGCCTGCCGACGTGCGCGAGCCGGTCCTGGCCGCCGCGCTGCGCGTGCTCGCAACCGACGAGGGTTCGACTGCGCGCCTGGCCGCGCTGGCGGCCGCGCTGCCCTCGGCCGACGTGCTCCGTGGTCTGCAGCGGCTGGCGCGCGAGCAAGGCCGGCTCTCGGCGCACGCGGTCAGCATGGCGCAGGCCCTGGCCGAGACGCACGAGGAGATCTCGGACACCTCGTTCCTGACTGAGCCGCCCGGCGATCTCGCGGAGATGGCCGCGCTGTTCCGTGAAGAGGACGTCGACCGGTACAATCCCGAGGACCACCGCGCGCTGCTGGCCCAGAAGCCCACGATCGACCTCGCGGCCATCGCAGTGGAGATGGCCGCCGACCCCGACGCCTTCGGTCCCGACACCGAGAGCGACGACGCGATCGAGCGGCGGGTGGTCATCACCGTCCTCGACATGATCGCGACGTCGCCCGAGGTGGTGCGTCCGCTGGTCCTGGGGCGGCTGCGCGAGATCTTCACGCGCGCGCTGCAGGCCAACCGGTTCACCCAGGCCATCGGCATCATCCACGGGGTGCGCGAGCTGGCCGCGGACCCGGCCCAGGCGGAGCGGCGCGAGGCGCTCGAGGAGTTCATCGCCACCCTCGCCGACGCGCACCTGCTGGCCTCGCTCGTGGCCGCGAGCCGCCAGCCGGGCGGGCCGCCCTTCGTCCAGGTGCAGACCTTGGTGCTGGCGCTCGGCGCCTCCGCCTCGCGCGGCCTGCTCGAGGCGCTGGCCGCCGAGCCGGAGCGGGCCCGGCGGCTGCGGCTCATCGAGCTGGCCGCCTCGCTCGGTCCCTCCATCGTGCCGGAGACGCGGCGGCTGCTCGCCGATCCGCGGTGGTACGTGGTGCGCAACATGGTCCTGCTGCTCCGGCGCGTGCAGGACCGGTCGGCGATGGACGAGATCCGCAACTGCGCCGACCACCCGGATCTGCGGGTGCGCCTCGAGGCCATCCGCGCGCTGTTCGCGTTCGACCCCAAGGTGCCGCACGACCTGCTCGCGCGGACCATTCACCATCCGGATCCGCGCCTCGCCGAGGCGGCGGTGCTGCTCACCGGCCAGCACGGCATCAGCGAGGCCACCGACCTGCTCGTGGAGATCCTGCGCCGGTGGGATCTCATGGGCCGTCGGCGCTCGATCCGCCTCAAGGCGCTCCGCGCCCTCGCCGATCTGAGCGATCCGGCGGTGCTGCCGCGTATAGCGCATTTCTTCCGCGAGTGGCCGTTCCCGATCGTGGCGCTGGAGGAGCGTCGCGCCGCCTACCGTCTCCTCAGCTCCTACGACGAGGCTGCGCGCGCCCCCTACGTGGCGCACGGAGAGCGGTCTCGAGACGCGATGATCCGCGATATCTGCCGCGGCCTCCGGAAAGGCGGGACGGCATGAGCACGGCACCGGCGCCGGGCGCGCTCACCGCGGTCGATCGGCTGGTGGTCAGCCTCATCGCCGGCATCAACATGCGCGCGCTGTACGGGGCCGATCATCCCGCCCTGGCCAGCCACGTCGAGCGGATCCTGGAGGCGGTGGTCACCGCGTGCCGGGAGATGGGCAAGGACTCGGTCACGTTCCTGGTGGTGGGGCCGGACCTCGTCGTCGAGAGCAAGGCGCTGCGGACCGGGAGCCTCTACCACCAGCAGTTCATCCGCGCGCTCACCCGGCGCAGCGTGGAGCGGCTGACCATCGGGCGCGACGTCGACACCGAGGAATGCGTGCGCTTCCTCACCGCGGTGGCGCTGAGGGGTGCGCCGGTGTCGACCCGCCACATCGTGGTGGGCCGCGTGGAGCTGCTGGGGCCGGGGGCCCTGGCGCTCGGTCGAGGCGGGGGCGGGGCCGGCGACGACTCGCCGATCGAGCTGCTGACCGGTCAGAGCGTGGACGGCGCGCGCGAGGCGTTCACCGAGTTCCGCGCCGATCGCAAGGGCGGGCTGGTCCGCCTCGAGCAGGTGGTGTGGAGCCTCATGGATGCCCTGCAGCGGGCCACCCGCGAGATCCTGCCGCTGGCCCCGCTCAAGACCCACGACGACTACACGTTCGTCCACTCGGTGAACGTGTCGCTCCTGACCCTGGCCCAGGCCCGCTCCTTCGGAATCGAGGGCGCGCGCCTGCACGCGATCGGCCTCGCCGCCTTCCTCCACGACATCGGCAAGCTCAAGATCCCCCTCGAAGTGCTGAACAAGCCCGGCAAGCTCGAAGGAGAGGAATGGCGGATCATGATGAGCCACGCGCAGGAGGGCGCCACGCATCTCTGTGGCGTCGAGACCGTCCACCCGCTCGCCATCCTGGTGGCCTACGAGCACCACATGCGCTACGACGGCCAGCCGAACTATCCGGTCCCGCGCGTCCACCGCCGGCCGACCCTCGCGAGCCAGCTCACCTCGATCTCCGACGTCTACGACGCCATCTGCACCACGCGGCCCTACGCCAAGGCCCGCTCGCGCGAGTTCGCACTCACCGTGCTGACCGGACGAGTCGGCACCTTCCACAGCCCGGCTCTCGTCGCCAACTTCGTCCGCATGGTCCGCGTCGACGCGCCCTCCGCGCCCTCGGACCCACCGGGCGGCGCCTGATGTTCGGCTGGCGGGCCCGCATCGGCGTGCTGCTGCCGCCGGGCAACCCGACGGTGGAGCCGGAGATGTACCGCATGGTCCCGGAGGGGGTGACGCTGCACTTCGCGCGCATGCAGGCCCCGCCCTCCGACGGGCCCGCCGGAGGCGCGGCCGGGATGGAGGAACGCAGCCGTGCCTACCGCGAGGGCATCGATGCGCCCGCGGCCACACTGGCCGACGTGCGCCCCGCGGTGGTGGTGCTGGCGCACACCGCGTCCAGCTACGCCCTGGGCTTCGGCCAGGAGGCGCCGCTCATCGACCGCATCACCGCACGCACCGGCGCACCGACCCTGATGGCCGCGCACGCGGCGCTCGCCGCGCTCCGACACCTGGGCGTCACCCGTCTCGCGCTCGGCACGCCGTATCCCGAGGCGATCAGCCTGCAGGGCAAGGCCTACTGGCAGGCGGCCGGCTTCGACCTGGTCGGCTACCACCGCCTGACCGACGTGCACGACATCTACTCGGAGACCGAGGAGCGCGCCTATCTCCTCGCCCGTCGGGCCGACTCCCGCGACGCGGAAGCGGTGCTGCTGAGCGGGACCGGCCTGCCCACGGTGGCGATGCTGGAGACGCTGGAGCGCGACCTGGGCAAGCCGGTCATCAGCAGCAACCAGGCCTGCCTCTGGCGCGCGCTCCGGCTCGCGGGGGTGCGCGAGCCTATCGCCGGCTTCGGTCGCCTGCTGCGGGAGGCCTGACCGCGAAGAGCGGCAGGGCCCCGTGGCCCTTCGCGCGCTCGACCGAGAGCAGGCGACGCTTGGTGGCGGCGCCGCCCCGCGCCGAGAAGCCGCCCAGCTTGCCGCCCGCGGCCACCACCCGATGGCACGGCACCACGATCGGAAACGGATTGCGCCCGAGCGCCTGGCCCACGTCGCGCGCCGCGCCGGGCGCGCCGAGACGCTGCGCGATCTCCCCGTAGGACAGCGTGGTGCCGGGCGGGATGGTGCGCGCGACCTCGTACACGCTCCGTTCGAACGGCGGGACATCGTCCAGATCGAGCGCGACCGATTCGAGCTCGCTCGGTTCTCCGCGCAGGAGCGCGATCATCGCGTCGATCGCGCGCTGCACCTCGGCCGGCGGGGTCGTCTCGCGCACGCCCGGGAAGCGACGGAGCATGCGCGCGTGCGTCGCGGCGTCGCTACTCTCCGGCAGCTGCACCCCGGCGATCCCGCCCGCGCTCCACGCGATGCCACAGCGACCGACCTCGGTCTCGAAGAGCGCGAAGCCGATCGGGGTCACGAGACCCACGCTCCGTCGCGCCACTGGCGGATCTGCGCCACGTGCTCGCGGTAGTGCCCCGCCCCCGCGCCCTCGAGCGGGCCGACGGCGGCGGCGCCCGGCGCGAAGAAGTGCTCCGGCACCGCGGCCGCCGCGGCGATGAACGCGCGGTGCGAGACCTCGAGCTCCGCGATGACGTCGGCGGTCTTCACCCCGGTCTTCTGCTCGACGAATCGCGCGTTCCACGCGTCGAAGTCGTCGTAGGTCCCGGCGGGATACGCCTCTTGGCCCTTCGCGACCCGGCCGAGCGCCGATGCCATCTCGTCGTGCCAGCCCGAGATGTGGATCAGGATCTCGCGCACGCCCCAGCTGCCCAGCCAGATCCGACGCATCTCGTCGTCGGACAGGCCGTCGATGGATTCGCGCAGCTCGCCGAATGCCTCGTCCGCGTCACGCAACAGTCTCGCCTTGTCGCTCATGGGTGCCTCCCCGGTGAAGGTGGTCTCGGTTACCGACCCTGAGACCCCGGGGACGACCGATTGTGAAACGCGAGACGCCTTCCGCCGCCGGCGAGACCCGCCCACGGGCGGCGCGGTCTCCAGCAGCGCGGACAGGCGCGACATCACGGTCTGCAGCTCATCGCGCTCGGCGCGCACCCGATCGCCCTCTGCGCTCAGCTGCTTGATCTCAGCCTGCAGCTCGTGGAAGCGGAAGAGCTGGGCGCCCACCTCCGTGGCCGGCGCCTGCCCCGACCGCTCGCGCTCGCGGGCGCGCCGGGTCGAGAAGATCACGCCAAGGGCACCGCTGGCCAGGAGCGCGGCCGAGAGCGCGAACAGCCAGAAGATGGGGTCGCGGAGCACGCCGGTCAGTGTAGCGCGATCGGGCCGGGACGTCAGGCTGGGAGCGTGTAGCGCTGATCGATGGCCGCGCGGATACGGGAGCGGCTGTCCGCGGCCGAGATGTCCGCGGTCTCCTCGATGGCGGCCCCCTCGCGGGCGAGGTCCTCGTTCTTGATGGCGTCCCGGAACCAGCGGGAGTAGTCGCCCCGGCGCAGGTGGTGCAGCCAGGTCTCGTCGTCGACGCCCTCGGCGATCTGGACGAAGAGGCCCAGGTTCTGGGCTCGGAGATTCAGCCGGTCCTGGGGACCGCGGAAGTAGAAGCTCCGGTCCGGACCCAGCTCGCCCTCGGCGTACTTGCGGACGTGACGCTGGCGCTCCGCCCGCGGCGGCGAGGCCCGGAAGGCGAGCGGGGCCGCGTCGCCCCGCGGCGACCAGAAGAGCGCTTCGCCGGCGCCGAGCGTCACGGGATCCCAGCTCGGCTCCGGCCGGCTGGTCGCGCCGCAAAAGCCCTGGATCGCGTCGGCCCCCGAGCCGCCGACCCCGACCACCACGCTCACGCTCTCGAGCACGGCGGCCGCGACGTGCTCGGGATGCACGGTGATCAGGATGACGCCGGTCGGCGCCCGGGGCAGCGTCAGCGACGCCGGATTCCAGGTCGGCGGCAATAGGTGATGGGCCTCGTCGATCACCAGCCAGTGCGGTCGCCCCACCCGCGCCCGCTGCTCCTGGAGGCGTGGCAGCAGTGCATCGAAGAACGCGGGCCGGTCCTTGAGCGGCACGCCTAGCAGGTTCACTACCGCGTGGCGGGCCGGCGCGTCCAGGACGTCGAGGATCTCCTCCGGGCTCGGCGCGTGCTCCTGATCGCCCAGGACGATCGCGCCGGGCAGCGAGGCGTAGTCGCCTTCGGGATCGACGACGCAGGTCTGGTAGCCGGCCTCCATCAACCGCTCCAGCATGGCGCTGGTCAGCGTGGATTTGCCGCTCCCCGAGGGCCCCGCGATCAGCACGCTGTCGCCCTGAGGCCGGATGCCGACGTCGGCGCCGGTGGCGCTCGTGCCGAGCGGGATCGCGTGGCGGGTCAGCCGAGGCTCCAGGTCCGCGAGGTCGTCCCGGACCAGACCGTCGATGATCTCGACGACACCGGCGCCGTGATCGGCCGTCGTCACCCAGTCCGCCTTCTCCTTCAGCATGGGCAGGGCGTTGGCGACGGCGACCGCGCACTCGCACACGCCGAGGAACGCGTGGTCGTTTTCGGCGTCGCCGATGCCGACGCAGTTGTGCGGAGAGATCTTCAGATCGGCGAGCGCCGTGAGGAGACCACTCGCCTTGTTGACGCCCGAGGGCAGCACCATCACCGCGCCCTTGTTGAAGATGACCTGCAGCTCGAGTCCGAGAGTACGAATGGCCTCGAGCACCGTGGTGTCCCACGGGTGCCAGGTCGAGACGATGACTCGGCCGGCCGCCAGCGGTGTCACCTCCGCGCCGCGCAGGGTATCCACCAGCGCGGACGGCACCGGCTCGGCGAGATCACGCGTCTCGCGCGTGTCCGGGCGATACAGCACCGCGCCGTTCTCGGCGACGATGCGCGTGAAGACATCCGCCCTCGGGAAGACATACAGCAGATCGTCGAGCTGCCGCCCGGTGACGAGCACGAGCTTCCGGCCGGTTTCGGCCAGTCGATGCAGGGCGGCGAGCGTGGGCTCGTCGACCCGGCCGTCGTGGGCCAGGGTGCCGTCGTAGTCCGCAGCCAGAACGTGATAGCGCATGTAAACCTTACCGCGTAACAGTTCCCTCCCGCGCGTCGCCGCGAGCGCAAGCCGCCCGCGCACGGCGCGAGTGGTCACAGGGCTTGTTCTGTCGCAAAGGCCATGCCACGAATGGTACGCTCCAGTCGTGATCATCGGGGTGCCACGCGAGATCAAGCCGGGCGAACAGCGCATCGCCCTGACGCCGCCGGGCGCTCGCGCACTACGAGAACACGGCCACCGCGTGCTGGTCGAGCGAGGCGGCGGACTGGGCAGCAGCATTCGCGACGAGGAGTACACGCGCGAGGGCGCCGACCTCGGATCCGCCGACGAGGTGTGGGCTCGCGCCGAGATGGTGCTGAAGGTGAAGGAGCCGGTGCCGGAGGAGTACGGCCGCCTGCGCGCGGGGCAGATCCTGTTCACCTATCTCCACCTCGCCGCGGTGCCGGAGCTAGCGCGGGCGCTCCAGCAGGCCGACGGCGTTGCCATCGCCTACGAGACCGTGCAGCGGCCGGACGGAAGCCTGCCGCTGCTGGCCCCGATGAGCGAGGTGGCGGGGCGGCTCTCGGTCCAGGAGGGCGCGGCCTATCTCACGCGGGCGCGCGGTGGCCGCGGCATCTTGCTCGCAGGCGTGCCGGGCGTACCGCCGGGCAACATCGTGGTGCTGGGCGCGGGCACGGTCGGCGTCAGCGCGGCGCGTATCGCCCTCGGCCTCGGTGCCGACGTCTCGATCCTCGATATCAATCTCGATCGCCTCCGCGCTGTCGACGATCTCTTCCACGGCCGCGTCATCACGATCATGTCGAACAGCTTCAACATCGCCCAGGTGCTCCGTCGCGCCGACTTGCTGGTGGGCGCGGTGCTCGTCACCGGCGCGCGCGCGCCGGTGCTGGTCACCAAGGAGATGGTGGCCTCCATGAAGGAGGGGTCGGTGATCGTGGACGTCGCGGTGGATCAGGGTGGCAGCGTCGAGACGATCCACGCGACCACGCTGCTCGATCCGACCTACGTCGTCTCCGGCGTGGTCCACTACGGCGTGGCGAACATGCCGGCGCTCGTGCCCCGCACGTCCACCTTCGCGCTGACCAACGCCACCCTGCCCTACGTGCAGGAGCTGGCCGACCATGGCCTGGTGGGCGCGGTCCGCCGCAACGCCCCGCTCGCCCGTGGCGTCAACGTCTGGCGCGGCCAGGTGGTGCACGCCGCGGTCGCGGAGGCCCTGGGCGTCACCGCGACGCCGCTCGAGAAGCTGCTCGACGCCTAATCCCGCGCGCGCTCAGCGCGGCGGCGTGTGCTCGAACGGCAGCTTGGCGTAGCGGGCCCTCTCGACCTCGATCACGAGCGCCACCCGTCCCTGCGGGTTGCGGAGCGGGAACGGCTTGCCGGTGTACTTGTGCGATACCGGATCCATGATCCGCAGATCGGGGTCGGGCCGTCGCTCCACCACGCGGCCGCGCAGCTGCGCTTCTTCGTAGGGATTCTGGAAGTCCACGATCGACAGCGCCACCCGCGGGTCCCGGCGGGTGTTCGCAGCCTTGAGCGAGCCCTCGCCGGTGCAGACCAGGATGCGCTCGCCCTCACGGCCCACCCACACCGGGACGCTCTGGGGCGAGCCGTCGGGCATGAGGGTCGAGAGATGGGCGAAGTTCGGCCGGTCGACCAGCTGCTTGATCTCCTGCGACAATGCCTGTGCCATGAGCGGTCCTCCTGTTGGCCTCCACTGTACTTGACCGGGAGGACGCCGCCAGCGCACGATGCCGCCCATGTCCACGAGCAATCGATCATCCGCTGACGAAGCAGCCGAGCGCCCCGGTTGAACCTGGTCTTCGCCTCCGGATTCCTGTTCCCGCAGCGCCTCCTCCGCAACGACTACTTCCGTGGCGTACGTGCCGCCTTCCCGGGCGCGTGCTTCCCGCGCGTGCCACTCACCGGCTCCATCGACGCCCGCGCGCGAGGGCTGGCCGCCGAGATCACCCGCTTCCGCTTCCCGGACCCGGACGGTCCCATCCACGTGGTGGGACACAGCATGGGCGGACTCGACGCGCGCTATCTCCTCGACCGGAACCTCTCCGGCCTGACCTCGCGCATCGCGTCGCTCTCTACGATCGGCACGCCGCACCGGGGCAGCCCCATCGCGGACTTCCTCGTGGGACCGGAGCCGGATCGGCGCATGGTGCGGCGGCGGCTCTACGGCGGACTCCGCCGCGCCATGAGCGTGCTCGGCCTGCGGAGTGGCGCGATGGACAACCTCACCAGCGGATTCGCCCGGCGCTTCAACGAGGCGCACCCGGGAACCGGCGGCGTCCCGTGTTACTGCTACGCGGGCGTGGGAGCGGAGGCGTACCTGCTCCGCATGACCTCGGGCTACATCCGCGACGTGGGCGGATCGCCCGAGGAGCGCGACAACGACGGGCTCGTCAGCGTCGCCTCGGCGGCCTGGAAACCGCTGGCCGAGCCCCCGTGGCCGACGGATCACCTCGGCGAGGTCGGGCACAGCCTGGTGCCCCCGCGCTTCGCCTCCTGCTTTCCGCACCTCGAGGCCCTGCGCCGGGTCGTCCGCCGGGCCGGCGGCGAGCGCGGCTAGGGACGCGGCGCGGGCGGCGGCGCGCCGGCGTGGCGCACCAGGTCGTCCAGGGAGCGGCCGGCGAATCCGGCTCCGAGCCGCGTGACCGCGTGCAGGCCGAGCATGCGATAGCTCTCGAACTGCGATTCGGTGAAGAACTGGTCCACCGTCGACTCGTGCGGGAACTGGTCGTTGGCCCGCGCGTACTCGTAGATGTCGGGCGGCTCGGTGCCGTAGTAGGCGGCCTTGAGGTAGAGCAGCCAGCCGTCGCGGGCCTCGCGCGCCGCCGGATCGTCCGTCGGCGGCGGGTCGACGAGCGAATAGCGGATGCGCCCCACCGCCCAGTAGAGGCCCCGGGCCAGCGTCGCGACGTCGGCCGAGCGCGGGTAGATCGAGATCCCACCCGGGAAGTCGATGGGGATGCCGAGATCCGCGCGAATTTTCCGGATGGAGCCGCCGAGATCGTTCATGTCACAGTGGGCGTCGCAGCTGCCGTCGCTCACCACGATCAGGTGGCAGCGACGCAGCACCATCTCGTAGAGCCCGAGGTTGTCGAAGTGCCCGCCGTCCGACAGGTAGACGTAGGGCGAGGTGCGCTCGGTCAGCCCGAACGCCTCGGCCACGATCGGCCGGACCGGGAAGCGCGGATTGGCCAGATAGAACGTGTCCTGGCCGGCCGAGCCCGGATTGCCTAGCCACCAGCCGAGGCGGGCGTTGAAGAACGTCATCATGAAGGTGACGAGCGGCGAGGAGTGATACCCCATGTTGGGGCTCGCCGCCGCGCCCGAGATGGTCAGGGCGGTGCCGAGGGAAATGCCGTCGGCGCCGCCGTAGCGGCTGTGGGGGACGTCGGGATTGGAGCGGGTCCGACGATAGCCGCCCGCCGCGTCCACCGCCAGGCTCCCCGCGTGCAGCGGCGACACCGTGAAGCTGTGCGCCTTGCGCTCCTGCCAGGCCAGCCGGTCGCCGTGCACGAGATTGAGCGCCATGTTGACGACGTGGAACAGGGAGCGGCGGCGGCCCGTGGCCGGCGCCGGCGATGAGGACGGCGGCCGGTTGGGCCACAGATCCGCCATCTGGATGTTGTCGCGCTCGTCGAAGCCGGTGAACGGGTTCCGCTGGGGCTCGCTGTTGGACGCGCCGAGATAGGCGCGAATCAGCCGCGCGCGGTACATCGCGTGCAGCGAGAACTGGTTGGTGTTCACGAGCAGCGCGATCACGCAGCCGAGCAGCGCCAGCGCCACGCCCACCGCCAGCACCAGCCAGGGCGGTGAGGTCAGCAGCACGGCCACGTGGCTGCTCGGCGGCACGTCAAGGAACGGCCACTGCGGCGCGGGCGCGGCTGGCGGCCGGGCCACCGCGATGCCCTGCAGGGCGCCCAGCACCGCGCTGGTCAGCCACGAGGTGGCCAGCAGCAGCACCGCGGCGAAGACCCCGGCGGCGCCGGGCAGGATCAGCCGCTTGAAGCGGGCCGGGAGGCCGGTCGAGGCGGGCGCCGACCCGGCGGCCGACTTCGCGCTCCATCCACCGAGCACCGTGATGACGCCGGAGACGCCGCCCACCGACGCGAGGAGCCAGCGCGCGACCTGGCCGGAGAGGAGCATCGGGCCGTAGATGACGAGCGCGCTCAGCACGAGCCAGACGACGCCGATGAGCAGCATCCACGAGCCGCCCCGGGCCCACCACTCGCGATCCTCGTCCTCGGTCCAGCGGCTGATGAGGCCGACCAGCAGGGTGGCCGCGAGGAGGAACGCGCTCAGGAACACGCCGAGTGCCAGACACGCGTAGAGCATCAGGAAGCCGTCGAGACGCGGGAAGAAGACGTTGGAGAGGATCGAGGCGAGATAGCCCGCGGCCACGCCCGCGATGACGACGATCAGCAACTCGGCGAAGAACGCCGACAGGCGCTTGAGGAGCGAGCCCTCGCCTCGACGCCCTTGTCCCCAAGACGTTCTCAGCCAGATCGTGTAGCCGGCCCAGGCGATCAGGTGGACGACCAGCGCCAGCCCCACGAAGTGCTGCCATTGCCGCGTGGGCCACCACGCCCAGTAGAGGGTGAGACACAGCACCGAGATCAGGAGTGGGACCAGGCACCGCACGAGGAAGAGGTTCTGGTCGCGCAACGCCCTCGTGCTGCTGGGGATGCTCGCCCCGATGTAGCCCACCGCCCACGCCAGGGCGAGGGCGCCCACCGCCAGGAGCATGCGGCCGCCGACCACGCTGACCGCGGGGGAGCCGGGGGCGGAGTGAGCCAGCGCCAGGTAGAGGCGCGGCAGGATCAGCCCGGCCGCGAGGAGCGGGAGCACCACGGACCAGACGAGGAACAGGTTCCGCATGATGGTGCCGAGCAGCGTCCAGGTGTCGGCGGAGAGCAGCCCCGCGCGCGGCGCCAGGTAGTTGCTGTAGTCGCGGAGGTGCAAGATCGGCGTGGCCTCGGGGGCGAGCTTGTTCGTAGCGTCGATCGCCCCTAGCTCGTCGCAGACCGCGTTCACGTCGTTGCCGGAGCGGTGCAGCCACGCGGTGAGCCAGCTGCCGATGTAGCCGCCGCCCGACACCGTGGAGAGATAGTGGAACTGGGGCAGCATCCGTAGCCGGGCGAGTCCCTGCAGGATGCCGAGCGCGAACGTGGCGCTGCGGATGCCGCCGCCCGACAGGCACAGCGCCGTGCGCTTCTCACCGAGGTTGTGGATGGCCTCATACAGTCCGGCGAGTCCGCCGTCGGCCGCGGCGCCGAGCGGGCCGTGGATGCGCTCGTACTCCTCGGCGAGGACCTGCTCCAAGGGCAGGCTCGGCGCCGTCGAGACCCGCGCGGCCAGCCGCTGATCACGGGTGGCCCGGAACTCGCCGTGGGCGGTGAGATGCAGCAGGAGCTGCAGCAGGACGGCGGCCATCAGCGGGGGGCCGGCCCACGCGAGGATGCGCACGTCGACGAGGCCACCGAGCGCGGCCACCCCGGCCACGCCGTACGCGAGGCCGGTCGCCACGCGAAGGAGCCCGCGCCAGCCGCCCGAAAGGCGATCCGGTCGGAAGAGGAACACGAACGTGATGAACACGATGCCGAGCAGGCTCCACTTCGCGAGCGCGGCCCAGCGGACGAATGGGACCGGATCGGGCAGCGGAAGCTCTTGCAGGATCGCGAGGTTCTCGATGACGTCCGCGACGCCGGCCAGGCCCGCGAGGATCGCCACGCCGGGATTGAGCGCCAGGCCGGTCGCCCCCCACAGCGCGACGTAGGCGGCGATCAGCGCGAAGTCGACCAGCGTCTGATCGTGCATCTGCGCGCGCACCGGCGAGCCGACATCGCCCAGGATCGCGTCCACGTCGCGCGGCGGGCACACCTCGACCGCGAGCGTGATGTCGCGGATGCCGCAGGCGGTGCGGGCCTCTCCTCCGGGGCGGAACGCGTGGGTCGCGATGCTGGCGACGATCACCGCGAGGACGAGCAGCACGTAGGTGCGCCGTCGGAAGCTCATGGTGCTCGACTACCGTATAGGCTGCGCGTCGGCCGCGTCAACAATATCGTGTCCCTACAGCGCAGGTTGGCGTATGCCAAAACAACGGGCTCGTGCGAAGCTACCAGGCATGAGTTCGCCGGGCGGTCGCGCTCGCCGGTGGTGGACGGTCGTCCTCGCGCTCGGGCTGCTCGGCGGCGGCCGGGTCGCGTGGGCGCAGCCGGCCGCGCCGCCTCCGCCGAAGGTCGAGACGCGGGCGATCCCCGGCCGCGACGTCAAGCAGGTCAACGCGCAGGGGATCATCGACGCGCCGCCGCACGTGGTGCGGGCGGTGGTCGCCGATCTCGAGCGCTACCCCGAGTTCATGCCCTACGTGAAGGAGAGCCGGATCCTGGGGCGCGATGCCCGCGCCGAAGTGGTGAACTACCAGCGGCTCTCGTTCGGCATCCCGTTCGTGCAGGATCGCCACTACGTCATCCGCATCACCGAGCGGGGCTACCGCGACGCCGAGCGCCGGCGCGCGTGGGCGGTCAGCTGGCGGCTGGAGGACGGGCTGCCGCCGCGGGCGAGCCCCGACGCCATCCGCGTCTCGATCAACAGCGGCTACTGGGACCTGCGCCCGGCGAAGGGCTCCGATCGATCGACCGACACGCGGTACTGCGTGCTCACCGATCCGGCGGGCTCGCTGCCGAAGTGGATCGTAGGCATGGCGAACACCGAGGGCGTGCCGCAGATCTTCGCGGCGGTGGCGAGCGCGGCGGCCAGCCCGCGCTACGCCTCGCTGCCCCCGCCCCCGGAGGAGGGTGACCTCGCCGAGCGCCCGGCCATGGGCGACTGCGCCGAGCCCGCCCGCTAGCAGGATCCCGGGCTTGGCTTCGGCGCCCGCCGGGGGTATCGTGGGCGCGCTCGATTCGCCCGTCACCACCCGGGACAAGGAGCCGCCGATGAGCGACCAGGCCCTCACCATCGAGAAGCTCACGCCGCACATCGGCGCGGAGGTGCACGGCGTCGATCTCTCCAACCCGCTCGACGAGCCCACCTTCAAGCAGGTGCACGACGCGCTCATCGAGAACCAGGTGATCTTCTTCCGCGATCAGCACCTGACGCCCGAGCAGCACAAGGCCTTCGGCCGCCTCTTTGGCGACCTCGCCGTGCACCCGGCCGCCCCCGCGCTGCTCGCGGGCCATCCCGAGATACTGGTGATCCACGCCGACGAGAAGTCGAAGCACGTGGCGGGCGAGAGCTGGCACTCCGACGTCTCCTGCGATCCCGAGCCGCCGATGGGAAGCATCCTCTATATGCACGAGCTGCCTCCGGTCGGCGGCGACCCCCTGTTCGCCAGCATGTACGCGGCCTACGAAGCCCTGTCCGATCCGATGAAGCGATGGATCGAGGGCATGACCGCGATCCACCGCGGCGAGCACGTCTATCGCGGGCGCTACGGAGTGGCCGACGAGGGCAAGCAGTTCCCGGAGGCCGAGCATCCGCTGATCCGCACCCATCCGGTGTCTGGGCGGAAGGCGCTCTTCGTCAACCGGACCTTCACCACCCGGATCCCTCAGCTCCGCCGAAACGAGAGCGACGCGGTGCTCCGCATGCTCTACGAGCACATCGAGACGCCGGAGTTCCAGTGCCGGTTCCGCTGGCAGGTCAACTCGATCGCCTTCTGGGACAACCGCTGCGCCCAGCATCACGCGATGTGGGACTATTTCCCCCAGCGGCGTCACGGCCATCGGGTCACCGTGAAGGGCGACCGGCCGTTCTACCGGCCGTGAGGCGAGGCTACTTCTTCCGGTAGACGTTCAGCCCGATCTTCTCGTCGCGGTCCCCGATCGGGACGTTGCCCTCGGTTGTGGCGATGATGGTGGTCTTGCCCGATGCGGAGGGGCCGAACTCCTTCGACAGGTCCACCTTGATGGTCAGGATGTTGCCGTCCACGCGCATCTCGACGTTCTTCATGGCAGCGCCTCCCGGGTCAGGAGTCGGACCAGCTCGTCGGGCTGACTCAGCATCGGATAGTGTCCCGTGTCCATCTCGGTGTACGGCGCCTCGAGCCGCTCGGCGGTCCGCCGCTGGTGCGCCTCGGGCGGATTCTTGGCGCGCGTGCAGCGGATGACCGAGGCCCGCCACGGGCGCCCCCAGAATCCGGTCGGCGCCATCGGCGCCTCGAGTGCCGCGATCGGATGCGGCGTGTAGCGCGCCAGCGCCCACGTCCTCGCGGCCGGCTCTAGGTCCGCGAACATGCGCGCCTCGGCGTCCGCTGGAGTGGGGCCGATGGTGAGTGCGGTGACATGAGCGGGTGGCCGGCTCACGATGTCCGACACGCGCTCGCCTGGCAGCAGCGCGAGGGCGTCCACGAACACCAGCCGCGCGATGCGGTCGGCGGCCTGCTCGGCGGCCAGGCAGATCACCATCCCGCCCGCGCTCGTGCCCACCAGGACCACGTCGCGCAGGTCTTCGTAGAAGAGTAGGCCGGCCACCTCGCGCGCGTGCGTGCCCACCGTGATGCCGGGCCGCAGCTGGTCTTTTCGCTCCGCGCAGCCGTCCAGCGTGGGCGCGTGGACTCGATGCCCGGCCGCGCGCAGGCGCTCGACCACCGGCTTCCAGATCCAGCCCCCCTGATACGCCCCGTGGACCAGGACGTAGGTCGCCATCACTTCGCCCCGGTGCCCACCGTCACGCCGGCCAGGCGCTCGAGCACCTTGACCACCGCGGAGCCATCCTCCTTGTTGAAGCCGGCCGCCCGCGCCATCTGGTAGACCTGCTGGGTCACGTTCGCGAGCAGCACCGGCACCCCGAGCTGCTTGGCGAACGCGGTCTCGAGCTCCTGATCCTTGAAGGAGATGTCCACGGTGCCGCCGGGCGTGAAGTCGCGCTTGAGAATGCGCGGCACGCGCATCTCGAAGGCGTAGCTGTTGCCGGTGCTGACCCGCACCACGTCGTAGATCGCCTGCGGATCGAGACCGGCCTTCACCCCGAGCACCAGCGCCTCCGCGACGGCCACCGTGTTGACCTGGATCAGCATGTTGTTGATCAGCTTCATGGCGAGGCCCTGCCCGAGCCCGCCCATGTGGAAGACGTTCGCGCCCATCGCGCGGAAGAGGTCCTGGCAGGCGGCCACCGTCTCGGGCACGCCGCCGACGATGATCGACAGCTGACCCGACGCGGCGCGCTCCGTCCCGCCGCTGACCGGGGCGTCCAGCATCGCGATGCCTTTTGGCGCCAGCTGGTCGGCGAGCCGGCGTGCGGCGATCGGGTCGATCGTGCTCATCGAGACCACGATGTGTCCGGACCGCGCGGTGCCGATGATGCCCCGCTCTCCCGCGATGACCGCCTCGGCCTGGGCGGTGGTCTCGACCATGCTGATCGTCCGCTCGACGCGCGCCGCTACCTCGGCCGCCGAGCCCACCACGGTGGCGCCCCGCGTGCGCCACAGCTCGGCCTTGGCCGGATCGACGTCGTGCACCACCAGCGAGAAGCCGTGCTTGACGAGGTTCTGCGCCATCGGGCCGCCCATCGCGCCGAGGCCGATGAAGCCGACTGTGCCGGACATGATTGATCGCCTCCCTGGTGGAGATCGCCGGCGCCGGAAGGAGCCGGCTCCCGGGACTATACCCCGCCCGGTGGTCGGGGGCGAGCGCGCGGCGGACGGGGGATCAGGCGGCGGGATGAAGTGGAATCAGACGATGTCGAAGCTGCAGAGGCGGCGCTCGATCGCCTGGGCCAGCCGGGGATCGAGAACCGGATACGTCTGGCGGATCAGGTCCCACGCCCGGTGCAGGTCGTAATCGCTCTCGCGCAGGTCGGGATGGCCCAGCAGGTTGGGCAGGCCGCCCGGATTGCGGACGCGGGCGTCCTTGAAGTCGCGATAGAACCCGACCTGCCGCTCCGCGGCTCGGCGGATGGCATCGTGGACCGGCTGCAGTCTCGTCGGCACCGACAGCGCGTCGAGTCGGCGGAGGAATCGATCCTGGCGCTCGCGGTAGATCTCGAACGCGGAGGTGTAGGCGTCGGCGCTGGCCTCGCTCTTCAGCACGCCGTCGATGTTGTGACGGTTCGCGATGCCGTCGTCCAGCACCACGGTCAGCTCCTCGAAGTAGCGCCGCTCGACCGTCGTCATCGGGCTGGGCGCGGTGACGGTCTTGTCGGCTCTCTCCGGTGGCGGCGAGAGCACGAAGGTCCAGGCGAGAACCGTGAGGGAGGCCATCAGCAGCGCCGTCAGCAGCCCGCGCCGTCGAGTGGCCGATGAGGCGGATGCCGGAGCGGTAGGCGCCGGTGCCGGCACCGGGTCCGGCTGAGCGCGCTCCTGCAGCAGTCCCTGCAGCGCGGTCACGCCGGCTCCGTCGAGCCAGGAGCCGTGGCCCTCGGGGCACGAGTAGATCAGCACCGGCGAGTGGCCGAGATGGCCGCGGGTGAGATCGCGACGGCACACCGCGCACGTCGTCGGCCTTGGCTCCGCGCCGGAGACCCCCGCGAGGATCTCGGCAAGGAGGTGATCGACCTCGGAAGTCGGGCCTCGGCCCAGCGCCGAATCGATCCGCTCGAGACTCGTGCCGGTGAGCCACATGGCCGATACGAAACAGCAAGAGCAGGGCCAGCGGAGGGTTGAAGGAATCCGGCCCTTTGTTGCCGGCAGAGGAGCCCAGGACGCGCCATCCGCGCGCCGGTGCTGACATTTCCGGGCAGCGCACCGCCATCGGCAACGCGGTGCGTCGCAGGCTGCCGCGAGCGCTAGACCCAGCCCCCGTCCACGACGTAGCTCTGGTTGGTGCAGGCGCCGCTGTCGTCGGCGGCGAGGAACAGCACGACCCGCGCGATGTCCTCGGGCACGAGACGGCGCTTGAGGCACTGCCGGCGCAACAATTCCTGCTCGCCCTCGGGCGTGAGCCACAACGTGATCTGCCGCTCCGTCATGATCCAGCCAGGCACGATGGCGTTCACGCGGATGTTCTTCGGTCCGAGGTCGCGCGCGAGGGCCCGCGTGAGGCCGGCCACCGCGGCCTTCGCGCTCAGATAGGCCGGCATGCCGCCCTGGCCGATGAGCCACGAGACCGAGCCGAAATTGATGATCGAGCCGCCGCCGGCCTCGGCCATCGCGGGCACCACCGCCTGGGCGGCGAAGAACTGGTGGCGCAAGTTCACCGCGAACCGGTCGTCCCAGTACTCGGGCGTCACGCTCTCGATGGAGTGGCGCTCGTCGTGGGCCGCGTTGTTGACCAGGACCCGTGCGGGCCCGTGGAGCGCTCGGGCCTCCTCGACCGCGTCGCGAAGCGCCGCGATGTCACGCAGGTCGCAGGCGATGAACGTGGGCGCGGGCACCCCGCGCCCCCGGATCCGCTCGACCAGCGCCCGAGAGGCCTCGCGCTGGATATCCACGAACGCCACGTGCGCCCGCTGCTCGCACAGGTGCTCGACGATGGACGCGCCGATGCCGCTGCCGCCGCCCGTCACGAACACGGCACGATCCTCGAGGCTGGGATACGAGGCCAAGCGCAGGGTCATGAGCGCCTCCACTGCTCCGCTCCGGGTTGAGCCGCGGGCTCACGCTAGCACAGGTGGGCGCGCGCCCATGCTAGGCTCGGCGCGCCATGGACATCATCACGCTGCGGGCGGGCGAGGCGTCGGTGGAGCTGCAGCCCGCGGCTGGCGGCGCGATCACGCGCTACTGGCACGAGCGCGCCGGCGTGACCCGCGAGTGGCTGCGGCCACCGCCGCCCCATCCGATCCGCGGGGTCTCGCCCGCCGCGGCTTTCCCTCTGGTGCCCTACTCCAATCGCATCCGGGACGGCCGCTTCACGTTTCGCGGGCGTACCGTGCAGCTGCCGCTGAACTTCCCACCGGAGCGCCACAGCATCCATGGCCAGGGATGGCAAGCGGCGTGGCGGCCGATCGGAGAGACCGCAACCGAGGCGCGGCTCGAGTACGAGCATCCCGCCAGCGCGTGGCCGTGGACGTATCGAGCCACCCAACGCATCGCGCTGAGCCCGCATCGCCTGGTCGTCTCGCTCGCGGTCGTCAACGAGAGCGCGGAGCCGATGCCGGTGGGACTCGGCTGGCACCCATACTTCGCGCGCACGCCGGGCGCGACGATCACCGCCGACGTCCGGGCCATGTGGCTGACCGACGATGAGACAATGCCCACCACGCTCGAGACCTCACCGGCCGTCGACCTCGCGCGGGGCATCGCGGTGGAGCGCGTCGCGATCGACAACTGCTGCGTGGGCTGGACCGGACGCGCGAGCCTCGAGTGGCCCGACGTGGGCGCAAGGCTGACCATGACCGCGCCGCCGCCACTCGACAGTCTCGTGGTGTTCACCCCCCCACAGCGGCCATTCTTCTGCGTCGAGCCGGTCAGTCACGTGACCGACGCGTTCAACCTCGCCGCGGCGGGCCGCACCGACACCGGCATGCGCGTGCTGGAATCCGGCGAGACGCTGCGGGCCACCGTCACGCTGGCGATCGAGGCCTCACTCGGCTAGGGCCGGAGGCATCACCCGCCCGGCGGGCGGTAGCCGGCGCCCTGGGCCAGCAGCATGGCGTCGAACCCGTCATCGGGCGACATCAGCACGCTCGTCTTGAAGTCCTTCACGGCCCCGCTTCCCGCGATGGCCATCGCCGCCGCGGCCGCATTGATGTTGCTCGGCACCTCGAAGATCACGACCACGTCATAGTCGCCGAAGGTGTAGTACCAGGCCACGATCTCTCCGCCGAGCTTCGCGATGACCGGCTTGAGGGCCTCCATGCGGTTCTCGGGCCGCTGGACCAGCTTGTTCCACGCCGTGCTCGTGTAGGCCGCCTGCACCATGTATGTCGGCATCGGGATCCTCCCTGCGCACGAAGCGGCATTGGCGTCGCGTGACCGAGCGTAGGCCCGGCGATGGGAGCGGTCAAGACGCGCCCCTCATGCCACCCTCTCTTGCGCGGCGGCGGGTCGAGCGGAAGGCGGCGGTTCGGCCGCTAGACCGGGAACGAGGAGACGATGGGGATCTCCGCGGTCCGCAGCACGACGCTCTCGACTCCCGGCACGCT
>DATFWA010000136.1:0-11755 GCA_035259825.1 Candidatus Methylomirabilota bacterium
TCGTTCTCGATCAGCATGTTGAGAACCGCGTTGCCGCTGATGGTGCGGTTCGGCGGCACCCGCTTGAGCCAGGCCACCAGCCACACCAGCGCGCCGTCCTTGGACAGCGTGACCCGGGTGGTGATCGCGCGGGTGTCCGCCGCGCGAATGACGATCTCGTACTCCACGCCGGCCTCGTTGCGGGACTCCCGCGGCTGATAGCCGAGCGTGTTGAGCAGCGTCTTGAGCCCGGCCGCGTCGACTCGGCCCGCCGGAGCCGTTTCCTGGGCGGTGGCCGAGGCGGCCAGCGCCGGGACGAGCACCACGGCGACGAGGACGTGCCGGAGGCGATGACCGATGACGGAGGCGATCAACGATGGCCCTCACCCGATCCGAACGAGAGCAGCTGATCCAGCAGTACGCCGACGGGCCCGCCCGTCTCGAGCAGGCGATCGCCGCGGTGCCGGCCGAGGCGAGACAGTGGCGGCCGGCGCCGCGGGAGTGGTCGGCCCACGAGGTCGTGTGGCATTGCGTGGACTCCGAGACGAACGCGGCGGCGCGAATCCGATACATGGTGTGCGAGCCGGACCCGCTGGTGCTGAGCTACGACGAGAGCGTCTGGGCGGTGGCGCTCGACTATCACGGCCAGCCGCTGGAGCCGGCCCTCGCCACCGTTCGCGCGGTCCGCGCCACGACCGCCCTCGTCATCCGGGCCCTGCCCGAGGAGGCCTGGCGCCGCGAAGGGCGGCACACGGCGTCGGGACGGTACACTGCCGAGGATTGGCTCCGGATCTACGCCGAGCACCTGGAGGTCCACGCGCGACAGATCGAGAGCAACCTGGCCGCCTGGCAGAAGGTCGGCCGCCCTACTTGAGCGGACGGACGATCGCGTCCCAGGACCCGAAGTCCTCCTTCATCAGGATCACCCGCTCGCCGCCGCCCTCCAGATAGTCGAGGGTCCCGCTCCAGATGTAGAGGCCGAAGCGAGTCGGGCCCGGGCCAACCGTCACCTGCCCGTACCGTGTCACCGCGTCCCAGGAGGCCACCAACCGGCCGTCGGGATAGATGGTCGGATAGAACAGCTGGTAACCCCCGAGGCCGAACTTGATCTGGCCCTGCCAGCGCCCCTCGATCAAGCCGACGTCGCTGACCTGGCGGGCAGGCGGCAGCGGCGCACAGCCGGCGAAGGCGTCGACCGCGGCCAGGAGCATCACCGCCCCCAGGAGCCGCAGACGCCCGATGCGGCGAGCGAGCCCCGCGCTCAACGCATCGCGCTCTGCCAGAGCACGTGCCCCACGAAGAAGGGGCCCAGGCTCTGGAGATACTGAGACGTCTGGGCGGTCCGCCGCATGGCCTGCACCAGGTGAGAGAGCGGGTGCAGGTCGCGGCCGATGAGCCCGATGACAAAGTCGTTGTCGTTGGTATCGAGGCCGTGGCAGGCCAGGCGCACGTCGTGTGCCAGATCGGCGTCGCCGTAAGCGCGTCCCTGCGTGCCGTGCTCCTTCAGGATCGCGCCCTGCTCCTGCGGCGTGAGCCGCGCGAAGGCGCCGGATCGGCGCAGTGGATACCAGATGCCCCAGGGCCACACCGGGTTCAGCACCGTCCGCCGCGGACGCCCGAGCAGCCAGTCGGCGAGATCGGGCTCGAACCCGGAGGCATAGGTGCGCCCGAGCATGGTCAGCTCGGGCCGATGCCGGAGCGAGGCGAACGGCTCGCCGTGCAGCGTCTCGCGGAGCGCGGTGGCGAAGAACGCGGGATCCTCGTGCAGCGCCAGGAGGGCCACGCCGACCGGATCGTTCACGTCGTGGTAGAGCACGCCCTCGATCCGGCTCCGCTCCACCGCGGCGACGAGCGGCTTGCCGTCGGCGCAGCCGCTCCAGACCTGCAGTTGCATGAACAGGCGCCGATCGGAGACCTGCCCGCCCGCGCCACGCTCCCGCACGTCCACACCCGGTCCGTCCGCCATGCTAGCCTCCCCGCGTGTGCATCTCCAGGTGCGGATCGCGCTTGAGCTCGCCGATCTGGATCAGGGGCTGTCGCTCTGGCGTCGCCAGCCGGGCCTCCGCTCCCCGGTCGCGGCGGCCCTGCCAGGTGGACCGGATCAGCGTCAGGAGCTCCTCCCGCGAGGCACCCGCCCGCAGCGGCTGCCGCAGATCCGTCCCCCGCACCGCGTACAAGCAGAGATACCAGAGCCCGTCGGCGGTGAGGCGGCTCCGATCACAGCTCTGGCAGAAGGGCTGGGTCGTGGAGGAGATGATGCCGAACACGCGTCCGTCGGGCAGCCGGAAGCGATCCGCGGGCGCCGATGACTCCTCCTGGATCGGCACGATCGTCCCGTAACGCGCCTCGAGGCTGGTCAGCATCTCGGCGCGCGAGACGACTCGCTGGATGCTCCAGTTGGTCGCGCCGCCCACGTCCATGTACTCGATGAAGCGCACCTCGGCGGAGACGCGGCTGGCGTACTCCACCAGGTCGGCCAGCTCGTCGTCGTTGACTTCCCGCATGACCACCGTGTCGAGCTTGAGGCCGGGCGAGCCCGACACCGCCTCGATGCCCTCGAGCACGCGCGCGTGCGTGTCACGGCGGGTCAGGGCCTTGAAGCGGTCCTCGCGAAGGGTGTCGAGGCTCACCGTGATCCGGCCCAGGCCGGCGGCCCGGAGAGCGGCGGCCTGCTCGGCCAGCAGCACCCCGTTCGTCGTCATGGCCAGGTCGCGGATGCGCGGATTGGCCGCGAGCAGGCGCACCAGCCGGTCGAGATCCCGACGGAGCAGCGGCTCGCCGCCGGTGAGGCGAACCTTGTCCACGCCCAGGTCGGCGAAGACGTCGACTAGATACCCCATCTCCTCGAAGCTCAGCATGTCGTCCCGCGGTAACCAGACGTACTCTTCCTCGGGCATGCAGTACTGGCAGCGCAGGTTGCAGCGGTCCGTCACGGACAGCCGCAGGTTGCGCAGGGGGCGATCGAAGATGTCGCGGATCACGGTAGCTCCACGTAGACGTCGCCGTTCTCGATCCGGGTCGGGAAGCACGCGATCTTCACCGCGGGATTGTTGGCGTTGGATCCGGTGGTCACGTCCCAGCGCCAGCCGTGCCACGGGCAAATGGCGATCCGTCCGTCCAGGTCGCCGTCGCCCATCGGGCCGCCTCGGTGCGGGCAGGAGTTGTCGATGGCGTGGAAGGCGCCATCCACATTGAACAGGGCGAGCATCTTCGCACCGACCTGGACCACGCGGCCCTGACCGGGCGGCACCTCGACGACCTTGGCCACCATCACGGACGCCATCGCGAGTGGCCGTCCTATCCCGCGGCCGCCGCGGAAACCGCGGTCTGGCAGGCACGCTCCCACTCGCGCAGGAGCCCGGCCTTCTTCACGCCAACGTCGAAGTGATCCCAGGGCAGGATCTCGGTCGTCTCGCGCGGCCGTCGGGTGTACGCGCTCGCATCGCCGTCCCATTCCCGGAGCGCGCGACGCCAGTCACCGTCGAGGCCCGCGGCCAGCTCGATGAAGTCGGCCACCCGCCGATCGCCGCGCGCCAGCAGGGCTTGCAGCGCCGCCTCCCGCGGGTTCTCGTGCACCACGCGAATAGTGTCGAGACGCCGGGCCGCCCGCTTGATCAGGTCGAGCTTGTCCTCGAGGCCGCGCGGATCGTCGAACGGCGCCCACTGAAACGGTGTCCAGGGCTTGGGCACGAACGACGAGACCGACAGGGTGAGCTTGCCGAACGGGCGGCCGTCCGGCCCCAGCACCTGCAGGCGCTCCAGCAACCGCGCCGCGAGATCCGGGATCGCCTCCACGTCCTCGCGCGTCTCGGTGGGGAGGCCGATCATGAAGTAGCACTTGAGGTTCGGGATGCCGTATCGGCGGAGCAGGTCGCACGCTTCGTAGAGCTGCTGGTCGGTGATCGCCTTGCGTACCACGCCGCGCAGCCGCTCGGTCCCCGCCTCCGGGGCCATCGTGAGGGTCCGGTGGCCGCCACGCTGCAGCGAGGCGACCAGGTCCTCGGTGAGACTGTCGGCGCGGAGCGAGGAGATCGACACCTCCACCCCGTTCTCCTCCAGCACCTTCATCAGGTCGCCGATCCACGGGTAGTCGGACACGCAGGCCCCCACCAGCCCGACCCGCTTGGACTCCTTCGCGATGCGCGCCACCGACTCGCGGAGGGCGTCGAGGCTCCGATGTCTCACCGGCCGGTAGACCTGGCCCTCGAGGCAGAAGCGGCAGCCGCGGCCACACCCCTTGCCGACCTCCAGCAATTCCATGTGACCGTACTCGGCGCGAGGCGTCTTGAGCGCCGAGCGGGTCTCGAAGCGGTTGACGTCCTTCAGCCGTCGCTTCAGCACCACTCCCGGCACCTCGGCATGGAGGGGCTCGACCCGAGAGATCAGGCCCTCCGCTCCGTAGTCGACCCGGTAGGCATCCGGCACGTACACCCCGGCCAGCGGCTTCAGCCGCTCGACGAAGCGGCTCCGGCGCCCGTCGGGGTCGCCGTCGGTGGCGCCGGCGCTCCAGGCGTCCACGATCTCCCGGACGACCTCCTCGCCCTCCCCGACCACGACGAAGTCCATGAAGGCGGCCACCGGCTCCGGATTCGAGAACGCGCAGACTCCGCCCATCATGACCACCGGATCGCCCGGTCCTCGGTCCGCCGCCCGCACCGGGATGCCGGCCATCCGCAGGAGGCGGACCGTGTTGATGTAGTCCCCCTCATACGTGATGGAGAAGCCGATGAGGTCGAAATCGGTCAGCGGGCGGTGCGACTCCAGCGAGAACGGCGACGTCCCGGTCCGGGCGTGCTCGTCCAGGTCCTCGGGATCCGGAAAGAAAACGCGCTCGCAGACCACCTGGGGCAGCGCGTTCAGGTGGTCGTAGATGGTCTGGAAGCCGAGGTTCGACATCCCCACGGCGTAGGTGTTCGGGTACACCAGCGCGATCGACACACGCCCGCCCCATTCCTTGTGGACGACACCCTCTTCGGAGGCGACGAGCGCCCGGGCCTTCTTCTTGAGTTTCCAGGACATACCGCGAGTCAGTCTATCACGCCCAACTGACCCTCACCGGGCGGGGATCAGAGGAGAGCACGAAACGGGAAGCAGAACCGCGAACCGAAGCCGCAGACCAAAACCGCAAACCAAAACCACAAACAGAAGCCACCCAGGAACATCCGCGAACTTGGGGGAGTGCGGGGGCCATTTCCGGGCCCCCGCATTAGATAGAGCCTAAAGATTCAAACCGCTATATGCCGGTCGCGGAAAAGACAGACCTAGTTCCCTCCCGCCGGCCCGACGCCCATGATCTGGATGTCGATGCTCCGCGGACGCGGCCCGTCAAGCTCGGCGAAGAGGATGGACTGGAAGCGGCCGAGGGACAGCTCGCCACCGCTGATGCCGACCGCCACGCTTCTTCCCAGCAGGGCGGCACGGAGGTGGGAGGACGCGTTGCCTCGCTCGCAGTCCGAGAAACGCGGGTCGTCGTGCTTGTACCCGGCGTCCTCGGCCACCAGACGATCCATCATCGTCTTGAGGTCCTCGACGAGGGCTCCCTGGAACTCGTTCACGAACAGGGCGCAGGTGGTGTGGAGGGAGTTGACCAGAATGATGCCCTCCTTGATGTCGGCGCCCAGCACGATGTCCCGGATCTGCTTGGTGACATCCAGGACCTGTGTCCGTTTCTCGCTCAACATCGTGAAGGTCTTCCGGACTACCTTCAAGGTCTCCACCTTGTTTGCCTCCATGCTTGAGTGCGCTTCAACTCTGGTGCCGAGGGAGGGAATCGAACCCCCACGGCCCTTGCGGACCAACGGATTTTAAGTCCGCCGCGTCTCCCAGTTCCGCCACCCCGGCAATCCGACCACTGGACCGCCTGCCAAGTTGGAGGCGGCGAGCGGATTCGAACCGCTGAATAGAGGTTTTGCAGACCTCCGCCTTAGCCACTTGGCTACGCCGCCCTTCAATCTCATGCCGATATGGAGCGGGAAACGGGATTCGAACCCGCGACCCCAACCTTGGCAAGGTTGTGCTCTACCACTGAGCTATTCCCGCGAAATTCACCTGTCACAGAACCAGCTTCGGACTGTAACAAAAGCCTTGCGTGGTGTCAACTTACGGGCGGTTCCGGGGTCTCTCCGCGCAGATATTTCGCTGCCTCCTCGGGCGGCGTCGGGTTGATGAAAAAGCCCGTTCCCCACTCGAAGCCCGCGACCCGGGTGAGCTTCGGGATGATCTCGAGGTGCCAGTGGAACTGGTCGAGGGCCGGCCGCCGGAGGGGCGCGCTGTGGAGCATCAAGTTGTACGGGGGGTCCTCCAGGAACGTCCGCATGCGGCCGAGAACCCGGGCCACCACGGTCGCCAGGGCGGTTAGCGCCTCGGCCGGCGTCTCCTCGTAGCGGGACCGGTGGGCCGTCGGCAGTACCCAGGTCTCGAACGGGAAGCGCGGGGCGAATGGAGCAAGAGCGACGAAGCCGTCGTGCTCGAAAACGATCCGCGTCCGGGCCTGCCGCTCCTGGCGGATGATGTCGCACCAGATACACCGCTGTCGGAGCTTCAGGTGCTGGAGCGCGCCGGCCAGCTCCTCCTCGACCATCAGGGGGACCACCGGCGTGGCGATGAGCTGCGAGTGGGTGTGCTCGAGCGAGGCTCCGGCAGGATCGCCGTGATTCTTGAACACCATCACGTACTCGAGCCGCGGGTCCTTGGCCAGATCGTTGATCCGGTCGCGATAGGCCCGGAACACCTCGGCCAGGTGCGACACCGGCAGCTGCTCGATGACCGCGTCGTGCTCCGGCGACTCGATGATCACCTCGTGCGCGCCGATCCCGTTCATCCGGTCGAACATGCCCTCCGCGGAAGGCTCCAGCTCGCCCTCGATGCGCAACGCGGGGAACTTGTTGGGAACGACCCGCAGCAGCCAGCCCGGCGTGTTGGGCTCCCCTCGCCCGGGGCGGAGCGCCCACACCTCTTCGGGCGTGCGGTACTCCTGGCCTTCACAGAAGACACAGGGCCCGCCCTTCCGCCGCCGCGGAGCCGGCACGAAATCCGACGGTCGCCGCGAGCGCTCGGTGGAGATGATCACCCAGCGGCCCACGATCGGATCGCGCCGCAGCTCAGGCATGACGGGCGCGGTCCTCCTCGGGCCGCGGCTCGCGGGCCAGCAGCGAGGCCAGCGCGTCCGCAACCGGCTTGCCGTCGAAGAGCACCGCGGCCACCTCCTCGCAGATCGGCATCGCCACCCCCGCCTCGCGGGCCATCCGGAGGGCGGACGACACGGTGCGGACGCCTTCCGCCACCATCGGCGTACCGGCCTCGACGGTCCGAAGCGAACGCCCCCGAGCGATCTCGCGACCCAGTGCGTGGTTGCGGCTCAGCGAGCCCGTGCAGGTCAGCACCAGATCGCCCAGGCCCGCGAGACCGGCGAACGTCGTCGGCTGGGCCCCTCGCGCCACCCCGAGCCGGACGATCTCGGCCAGGCCACGGGTGATCAGCGCGGCCCGCGCGTTCTCACCCAGCTCGAGCCCGTCCACCAGACCGGTGGCGATGGCCATCACGTTCTTCAGCGCCCCGGCCAGCTCCACGCCGATCACGTCTCGATTCGTGTACAGGCGCAGCGTCGGGCCGGCGAGCCGACGCTGCAGATCGGCCGCGACCGCCTCCTCGGCGGAGGCGATCACCAGCGCGGCGGGCCGCCCCTCGGCGACCTCGCGCGCGAACGACGGCCCCGACAGCACCGCGGTCGGGCGCCCCGGCAACCGGCGCCCGAGCAGCTCGGAGATGCGCAGGCCCTGGCGCGGCTCGAGACCCTTCGTGGCCGAGACGACCATCGCCTCGGCCGGGATGGCCGGGCCCACACGGTCCAGGACGCCTTCCACGAAGTGGGAGGGGACGACGAGCAGGACGATCGGGACGTCGGCAAGCGCATCAGTCGGATCCGCGCTCACCCGAACACCGTCGGGCAGCGCGAGGCCGGGAAGATAGCGCGGGTTCTCGCGGGTCGCCCGTATCGACGCGGCGAGCTCGGCGTCGCGCGCCCAGAGACGCACCGAGCCGCCGCCGCGTGCCAGATGCATTGCGAGCGCGGTGCCCCAGCTGCCGGCGCCGAGCACCGCCACCGGCACCCGCCTGGCCTGATCGTCGCCCCGGATGCTCACGCGGCGCGCGCGCGCCCGCCCAGGCGATGCTCGGTGCCGCCGAGCAGGCGGGCGATGTTCTCGCGATGGCGCCACATGATGATCAAGGCCACGAGGGCCGCCGCCACCACCGAGTGGCGCGGGTAGCCCATCAGCGTAGTGGCCACCGGAAGGCTCACGCAAGCGACGATCGACGCGAGCGAGACGTAGCGCGAGAGCAAGGTCACCAGGAGCCACAGCACCGCCGCCGGCGCCACCGCCCACGGGACCAGCGCGAGGAACGCGCCCAGCCCGGTGGCTACTCCCTTGCCCCCGCGGAAGGCGAGGAACAGCGGCCAGCAGTTGCCGACCACGGCGGCCACCGCCCCACCTGCGGCCGACCACACTTCGGTGCCGATGGCCCGCGCCGCGGTCACCGCCAGGTAGCCCTTGACGATGTCGCCCGCCAGGGTCAGCACCGCGGGGCCCAGGCCGAGAGTGCGCAGCACGTTGGTGGCGCCGATGTTGCCGCTGCCCGAGCGGCGGATGTCCGTGCCGCCGGCGGCGCGGCCCACCAGGAAGCCGACCGGGATGGCCCCGATCAGGTACGCGGCCAGCAGGCCGAGAACGGTCAGGGCCATCGCTCGCGGTCCTTCACGAGATCCTTGGGGTTGGTGTGGAGGAAGAACCGGTAGAAGTAGTCGACCCCCGAGATCACGGTCAGGGCCAGCGCGATCCAGAGCACGCCGCGCGAGATCAGGTGGAAGATCTCGAGGTCCGGCGAGACGCCCTTCTCGAGAATCAGCACGGTGATGGCCACGTACTGCGACACCGTCTTGGCCTTGCCGAGCGACGAGGCCGGCACCACCGTGCCCATGGAGAGCGCCACGCCGCGCAGTCCGGTGACCGCCAGCTCGCGGCCGATGATCACCACCGCCGTCCACGCCGCCAGCATCTCCACGTGGACGAGGGATACCAGAGCGGCAGCCACCAGCAGCTTGTCCGCGACCGGATCGAGCAGGGTCCCGAGGCGCGTGACCTGGTTCCAGCGGCGCGCCATACGGCCGTCCAGCCAGTCGGTGAGCGACGCGGCCACGAAGATCACCGCGGCGATGAGCACGCTGACCCGGGAGGACGAGATCAGGAACACCATGATCAGCGGCACCAGGACGATGCGGAAGAGCGTGAGCGCGATCGGCAGGTTCACGAGCCGGACTCTGGATGGCCCGCGGCGGCAAGGCCGGCCGACGGAACCCGTCGCGGCACGAACCCGCCCGCCGCGAACACCGGCACCACGTCGCTGACGTCGGCGCGCAGGCACGCGGCCACGTCCGCTCCGCGGCCGTGCCGGGCGAGCCGGCGGGCCCACGGCGAGGCCTCGGCGAGCCGCTCGAGGCGCGCGCCGTAGTACCGGCCGAGGGCCAGCGCGGTCGCCGCGCCCTCTGACAGGACGGCGGCCCCGGGCGCCGACAGGCGCGCTACGAGCAGCCCCGCGCAGACCACGTCCTCGAGCGAGAGCGCGCCGCTGTCTCCCGCGCACAGGATGGAGACGTCCCGGCCCTCGGCGAGCGCCCAGCGGGCCGCCGCGCTGACGTTGGTGAGCGCGGCGAGGCCCGCGGCGGCGGCGCGTGAGGCGGCGAGCATGGCGGCGGTGCCGTTCGTCGTGGTCAGCACAACGGTACGGTGGCCGACCGCCGCGACGGTGAACTCCGCCGGTGAGTTCCCGAGGTCGAAGCCGGCGAGTGGCTCGCCGCCACGCTCGCCGGCCCGGACGGTGTCGGCGCCGTCGGCAACCGCGAACGCCTCGGCCGCTTCCGCGTCGGGGACAGCCACCAGGCGACGGCACCCCGCCTCGCACGCGGCCACCGCCGCGGAGGTCGCCCGCAGAACGTCGATGGCGAGCGCGGTCCGCCCCGACAGCGGCGCGTCGGGGAACTCGGCCGGGCTCAGCGCCACGTGCACCTGCATCGAGGAGCGGTCGTCTACCGGGCCCGGTCGCGGAGGGACCGGATCTTCAGCCGGAGCGCGTTGAGGTTGATGAACCCCTCGGCGTCCCGCTGTCGGTACACCTGGTCGGCCTCGAAGGTGACGAAGTCGGTGCGGTAGAGCGAGCGCGGCGACTTCCGACCCGCCACCGTGACGGTGCCCTTGTAGAGCTTGAGCCGGACTGTGCCGGTGACGTCGCGCTGTACCTGGTCCACCAGGCCCTGCACCGCCTCGCGCTCCGGGCTGAACCAGAACCCGTAATAGATCATCTCCGCGTAGCGCGGGACGAGGGAGTCGCGCAGGTGCAGCACCTCGCGATCGAGCGTGATCGACTCGAGCGCGCGGTGCGCGGCGTGCAGGATCGTGCCGCCCGGCGTCTCGTACACGCCGCGCGACTTCATCCCCACGAACCGGTTCTCCACCAGGTCCACGCGGCCGATGCCGTGCTCGCCGCCCAGGCGGTTGACCGTCTCCAGCAGCGCGGCGGGTGACAGGCGCCGGCCGTCTACCGCCACCGGGTTGCCCGCCTCGTAGTCGATCTCGACGTATACCGGCACGTCGGGCGCGGACTCCGGGGAGTTGGTGAGCAGGAACATCTTGGGCGGCGGCTCGTTCCACGGATCCTCGAGGATGCCGCCCTCGAACGAGATGTGGAACAGGTTGCGGTCGGTGGAGTACGGCCGCTCCGCGGTGACCGGCACCGGGATCTCGTGACGGCGAGCGAACTCCATCAGCGCGGTGCGCGAGTTGAGATCCCACTCCCGCCAGGGAGCGATCACGGTCAACTCGGGCGCGAGGGCCGCGTAGGTCAGCTCGAAGCGGACCTGGTCGTTGCCCTTGCCGGTGGCCCCGTGGCTCACCGCGTCCGCGCCTTCTTTGCGGGCGACCTCCACTTGAGCCTTGGCGATGAGAGGCCGCGCGATCGAGGTGCCCATCAGGTAGGAGCCCTCGTAGATCGCGTTGGCCCTCAGCATCGGGAACACGAAGTCGCGGACGAATTCTTCCCTGAGGTCGACGATGTGGACCGAGGACGCGCCGGTGCGGAGGGCCTTCTCCTTCACCGGGATCAGCTCCTCGCCCTGGCCGAGGTCCGCGCAGTAGGCGACGACCTCGCAGCGGTAAGTCTCGATGAGCCAGCGGAGGATGACCGAGGTGTCGAGCCCTCCCGAGTACGCCAGCACGACCTTCTTCACCGATCTGTTCACGGTTCAGTCCCCGAGCAGGTTGAGCCCGCCCAGCAGGTTCAGGATGATGGCCTTCTGGGCGTGCAGGCGGTTCTCGGCCTGGTCCAGGATGAGACTGCGGGGCCCGTCCAGCACCGCGTCGGTGATCTCCTCGCCGCGGTGGGCGGGCAGGCAGTGCATCACCAGGGCGTTGGCCGGCGCGAAGCCAAGGAGCCGATCGTTGACCTGGTAGCGCTGGAAGGCCTCGAGGCGCTGCTCGCGGTCGCCCTCCTGCCCCATGCTGATCCAGGTATCGGTGTAGACCACGTCGGCGTCTTCGATCGCGTCGCGCGCCTCGGTGGTGACCTGCACTCGTCCCCCGAGGCCGCGGCAGGTCTCCAGCACCGCGGCGTCCGGCTCGTAGCCGGGCGGGCACGCTACCACCGAGGTGGTGCCCAGCATGGCGCCCAGGAGCAGGAGCGAGTTGCACACGTTGTTGCCGTCGCCGACCCAGGCCAGTCGCAGCTT
>DATFWA010000137.1:0-5833 GCA_035259825.1 Candidatus Methylomirabilota bacterium
GCCACCACGTTCGCGACGTCCTGGGTGCTGACCCAGCCCGTGCGGTCGGCGTCGGGCATCGCGCGACGGTTGGCCTCAGTGTCCATCGTGCTCGGCAGCACCGTGTTCACGGTGACGCGATGGGGCTTCATCTCCTGGGCCAGGGCCTGGGTGAGCGTGATCACCGCCGCCTTGGAGACGGTGTACGCAATGAAGCCGCCCTGCGGCGGCACGACCGCGCGCGAGGCGATGTTCACGATGCGCCCGGAACGGGCCGCGATCATGCCGGGCAGCACCGCGCGGCTCGCGATGACCACCGAGGTGAGGTTGAGCTTCATCATGCGCTCCCACTCCGCGAGCGGGGTGGAGACCAGGTCGCCGCCCGCGAACCCCCCCACCACGTTGACCAGCGCGTCCACGCGCCCGTAGCGGTCGCGCACCGTCTGCACGAATTTGGCGACGGCGGACTCGTCGGTGACATCCACCGGCAGGGCGTGCACGCGAGCCCGCTGCTCGGGCGTCAGGCGGCCCTCGAGCGCGGCGCGCTCCTCCGGGACCGCGTAGGGAATGGCGATGGTGACGCCGGTATCGAGGAGCGTGGTGCTGATCGCCTGGCCGAGCGCGCCGGTGCCGCCGCTGACGATGGCGATCTCGCCGCTCACGAGGTGGCCCGGGCGCGGCGGGCCGCGTGCTCCTCTGCGCGGCGCGCCAGGTCGAAGTCAAGGGCAGTGATGCCGCCCGCGTCGTGGGTGGTGAGATCGATCACCACGCGGTTGTACACGTTGAACCACTCCGGGTGGTGATCGAGCGCGTCCGCCTCGCGCGCCACGTCGCTCATGAACGCGAAGGCCTGGGTGAAGTCGGCGAAGGTCAGCTCGCGGTGGAGCTTGCCCGCCTTGACCGACCAGCCGGACAGGGCGGCGAGGCGCTGCGAGACCTCGGCATCGGAGAGCCGGCCCGGCCGGGGCATCCGCTAGCCCGCCGGGGGCGCCGCCATGACGGCGGAGCGCTGGACGTCCTCGTAGTGCACCTTCGAGACGTCGAATGCCTCGATGTTCTCCACCAGCTTCTTGAATGTCTGCTCGAAGCCGGGCAGGGTCTTGCGCTGACGCGTGAGCGGGGTGGTGCGGGCGAGCACGAAGTTCTTCACGTAGGGATGATTGATGCCGCGCTTCTTGATCTTGGCCACCACCGCGCCGAGCGCCTCGTCGGCCTCGCGCACGAGGGCGGCCCGCTCCTCGCGCTCGGCCAGCGTCTTCGGGAAGCGCCCCTTCAGGAACTTGTCCACCCGACGCAGGATCGGGGCGAACGCCCCGCCCGCGAAGCGCTTGTTCTGCTCGTAGAGCAGGCCGAGGGTGATGAAGTGGGCGGACTCGAACTGGAACGCGTAGTCTTCCTCGCCCGACTCCGGCTGCTCCTCGGCGAGGCCGCGGTACATCCGGATCACCTCGAGGGACTTCTCCTTGAGGTTATGGGCCTTCTCGGTGTTCAGCGCGAGGATCTGGTAGGCGACCTCCGGCTCGGGCACCAGGATCGCGGGGATGACGCGGGTCTTGAGCTTGGCGAGGACGGCGCGCCGGTGGTTGCCGTTGGGCGTCCAGTAGCGGCCCGGGCCCGGCGACATCATCACCACCGGATCCACGAAGCGGTCGATCTTCTTGACCACCTCCTGCAACCGCTTGACGTGGGTGGGGGAGAGATCCCGCTGGTAGGGGGTGGGCTCCACCATGTCCATGGGGAGCAGGCAGAACACGTGCCAGTGATCGCCCACCGGCTCGCGGTACACCGCCAGGACCGCGCCGCCGTCCCGCTCGACCTGCTCGACGAGGGCGGCCGTCTGCTTGGGCGGCTCCTCCTCGGGATGCACCCGCCACTTCGCCATGCCGGGGATTATATGCAGGGCGCGGTCGGGCGCAAGGAACCAGTCGGCGGCGCGGCCTCCCCGCGGCGGTCGTGGGAGCGCGAGCCGTCGCTCACGGGATGGCGGGCAGGGCCACGTGCATGGTGACGCCGTGGTCGGGGTTCACGGTGGCCCACAGCCGTCCGCCGTGTGAGTCCACGATCGAGCGGCTGATGGAGAGACCCATGCCGAGACCGCCCGGCTTGGTGGTGAAGAACGGCTCGAACAGACGCGCGGTCTCGGCCGAGTCTACGCCGACGCCTCCGTCCTGCACCGTCACCGCCGCCCAGAGGCGGTCGTCCATCGTCCGGCGGCCCGCGCAGACCACCAGTCGGCGGCGCTCAGCGGGTACCTCCCGCATCGCCTCGAGCGCGTTGACGAGGAGATTGAGCACGACCTGCTGGAGCTGGATGCGGTCGCCCAGCACCGCGGGCGCGCCCGGGTCCACGGAGGCCTGCAGCGTGACGCCGTGACGGCTCATCTGGGGACTCACGAGCGGCAGCACGTCGCTCACCACGTCGGCGAGCCGGCACGGCTGACGGGCCACCGGCGAGCGCGCGAGGAGCGTGCGGATCCGGGTCAGCACCTCCGCCGCGCGATCGCCGTCGCTCACGATCGCGCTGAGAGCCTCGCGGACCTGTCCGACCGGGACCGGGTCGGCGTCGAGCCAGTGCAGACACGCATTGGCGTCGGCCACGATGGCGGCGAGCGGCTGATTGATCTCGTGCGCGATCGAGGCGGCCAGCTCACCGAGAGTGGTCACTCGGGTGATGTGGGCCAGCTCGGCCCGCGCGCGGTCCAGCCCATCCTCCGCCCGCTTGCGCTCGGTAATGTCGTTGTTGGTCTCGAGGATGACGGCGGGGCGGCCGGGTCCGGCGGGCCGCAGGGCCCAGCGGCTCGCCACCACCACGGTAGAGCCGTCGCGCCGGGTGTGCACCAGCTCGCCTTCCCAGCGGCCGGTCCGGTGCACCTCGGTCATCAGGTCATCGAACGGGACCGGGAAGACGGTCTGCATGCGGGCGTGCGCGATCGTCCCGATCGCCTCGGCCCGGCTCCAGCCGTAGAGCTCCTCGGCTCCGCGGTTCCAGTAGGTGATCACGTCGCCCTCGTCGCGCACGAAGACGGTGTCGTGGGTGAGGTCGAGAAGCGCGGCCTGCTCGCGGAGCGTCTCCTCGGCGCGGGCCCGCGCCGCGATCTCGGCGTGTAGCTGTTCATTGCTCCGGGTGAGGTCCGCGGTGCGCTCCGCCACCCGCTGTTCGAGCTGGTCGCGCGAGAGCCGCAGCGCTTCTTCCGTGCGATGACGCCGTACGCTCAGCCACCCCACCAGGAGCGCGGAGAGGGTGAACACCAAGATGCGGAGCAGGAAGTCCCAGTCCAGCGTGATCGAGTAGAGCGGCGGGGTGATGAAGATGTCCACCACCAGCGCGGCCAGCAGGGCGGCGAGCGCGCCGGGACCGCGTCCGCCCAGCCACGCGCTCAGGATCGCGGCCGCGTAGAGGAACGTGACGCCGTGGACGAACCGCTCCGGCGGCTCGGGGAAGAGGCGCTCCCCGCCGGGTCCGGTGGTGATCGCGGCGGCCAGCGCGACGCTGCCGATCGCGAGCCCGTAGCGGAAGGTCGCGGAGGCGGACCGGGGTGACCGAGCCGGCGGCGCCATTCACGCGCTCTGGGTGTCGGGCGGGCTGGCTCCGATGCGCGCGGCGACGCGGACCAGCTCCGCGAGGGATCCCGCCTGCATCTTGAGCATCACGTGACCGCGCTGCTCCTTGACGGTGGCCTCGCTGGTGCCGAAGTGGGCCGCGATCTGCTTGTTCAGCTTGCCGGCCACGATGCCCGCCAACACTTCGCGCTCGCGCGGGGTCAGCGACTCGTAGCGGCGGCGCAGCTCGGCCAGCTCGCGCCGCTCCAGCCGGGCGATCCGATCGCGCTCGATCGCCTGACCGATCGCCTCCAGGAGATCCTTCTCGCGGAACGGCTTGGTGAGGAACTCGACGGCGCCCGCCTTCATGGCCCGGACCGACATCGGGATGTCGCCGTGGCCGGTGAGGAACACGATCGGCACGCCCATGTCGGCGCGGACCAGCTCGTGCTGGAGATCGAGGCCGCTCAGTCCGGGCATCCGCACGTCGAGCACGAGGCAGCCCGGTGCGTCGGGACGCGCGCGGCTCAGGAAGGCCTGCGCGCTGGGAAACACCTCCACCCTCAGCCCGACCGACGTGAAGAGCCGGCGGAGGCTGTCGCGAACCGACTGGTCGTCGTCCACCACGAAGACGACCGGCTCCGGCGCGCTCGTACGAGACCCGCCCATCGCGCGCGCGCGATCGCTCGGCGGCGGCGCGTCGAAGCTCATGACTGGACCATACCACGCCGCGCTAGCCGAGCCGGACGCGGGGCGGGACGCTAGCGACGCGCGCTCTGGTCCATGTAGGCGGCGAGGCGGTGTCGCAGGAAGAGGCGCGCGCGGTGCACGCGCGACTTCACCGCGGGCAAGGTGAGATGGAGCGTCTCTGCGATCTCCGGGCTCGAGAGCCCTTCCACGTCGTGCAGCAGCAGGGTCGTGCGATGCTCGCCGGGCAGCGCGTCGATGGCGGTCGTGAGCACCGAGCGCAGCTCGGCCTGGACGGCCGGATCGGTCAGCCGCGGCGACCAGTCGAAGTCGGGCGACCGCCCCTCGCCCGACTCCTCGAGCGACGGCCCGAGATCGTCCCATCCGACCGCGTGCCGCTCGACCAGCCGGCTGCGCCGCTTCTGGTAGGCCGCGTTGGCGGTGATCCGGTAGAGCCAGGAGCCGAACGCGGCGGTCCCGCGGAACGTCTCGATCTTGCGCGTCACGGCCCACAGGACGTCCTGGACGACCTCTTCGGCGTCGGACGGGTTGCCGGTGATCCGGATCGCGAGGCGATAGACGCGATCACCAAAGGCGGCCACAAGGGCCTCCGGCGCCTCCGGATCATGCCGCCGCAGCTGCTCGACCAGCGCCCCGTCGGGATCGGCCGCCCGCCGGTGGAGCGGCGGCGCCCCGCCGTCGATCCCGGTCACGTGGTGCCCGTGGTCCATGATCTGGCTCCCTCCACTCATCTCACGCCCCTTCCCGACGCACGTGGTCCGCGTGGAGCAGGGCGGTCCGGTAGGCCCCCGGCGTGGTCCCGGTGAGGCGACGGAACACGGTGGAGAAGTGACTCGGGGTCCGGAACCCCACCAGCCGCGCGATGCGGGCGATAGGGATCTCACGGGCCGCGAGGAGCGTGATCGCGCGATCGATGCGGGTGCGCACCACGAAGCGGTGCGGGGGCAGCCCGGTGCTGTGCTGGAAGAGCCGCGCGAAGTGATACGGGCTCATGTAGACCACCGAGCCCAGCTGGGCGAGCCGCAGGTCCTCGTCGAGATGCTCCTGGATGTAGTCGGTGACCCGCCGCAGGCGGGCCAGGGGCAGCACGCTGGTCTTCGTGCCCGAGGGCGTGAGCGCTCCCAAGGTGTCGGGCGCGCTCGGAGTCTCGGGCGCAGTCATGGTCGTAATCATCTCGATCGTCCTCCACACGCTGCTGGGGCCATGGTTCGTCTCACGACGTCGAGCAGGGCATCGCCGTGAAATGGCTTTCCGAGAAACGCGACCGCGCCCGCCGCGAGGGAGCGGCGACGTATCTCGTCGTCGCCGTGCGCGGTCAGGATGATCGCGGGAATGCGGGCGTCGACGGCGGCCAGGTGCGTGAGCAGATCGATCCCGCTCATCCCGCCCATCCGGAGATCGACCACCAGGCAGCCGGTGTTGCCGCGTTGGGCCGATTCCAGGAAGGATTCCGCGGAGCTGAACGTCTCCACCCGGAAGCCGACCGACGTCAGGAGGTTGCGGACGGAGCGGCGCAGGGACTCGTCATCGTCAATGATCGCGACCACCGGTGCATCCGCTCCGCTCATGTGTCGTCGTCCTCTATCGCCAGGCTAGAGCCGCCGGCC
>DATFWA010000138.1:0-28027 GCA_035259825.1 Candidatus Methylomirabilota bacterium
CATGGGTCACGTACGGGTCTACGCCATCGGCGACCTGCTGGCCCGCTACAAGTGGATGCGCGGGTTCAACGTGCTGCATCCGATGGGCTGGGACGCCTTCGGCCTGCCCGCCGAGAACGCGGCGATCGAAAACGGCGTGCATCCCGCGGTATGGACGTACGAGAACATCGACAACATGCGCACGCAGCTGCGGCGCATGGGCATCTCCTACGATTGGGACCGCGAGGTGGCCACCTGCGACCCGGCCTACTACAAGTGGGAGCAGCTCATCTTCATCCGGATGCTCGAGCGCGGGCTCGCCTACCGCCGCCGGTCGCGGGTGAACTGGTGCCCGTCCTGCCAGACCGTGCTGGCCAACGAGCAGGTCGAGGCCGGGCGGTGCTGGCGCTGCGACTCCGAGGTGATGATCCGGGAAATCGACGGGTGGTTTTTCAAGATCACCGACTACGCCCAGGAGCTGCTCGACTGGTGCGACCGCCTGCCCGGCTGGCCGGAGCGCGTGCTCACGATGCAGCGCAACTGGATCGGCCGCAGCGAGGGCGCCGAGTTTGCGCTGCCGGTGGCGGGGCGGCCGGATCTGAAGATCACGATCTTCACCACGCGTCCCGACACGTCGTTCGGCATGACGTACGCGGTGCTGGCTCCGGAGCACCCGCTGGTGGACCGCCTCGCGATCGACGCGGCCGAGCGGAGCCGCATCGACGCCTTCCGCGCCGAGGTCGCGCGCGAGACCGAGATCGAGCGGCTCGCCACCGACCGGCCGAAGCACGGCCTCCGTCTCACCGCGCGCGCGATCAACCCGTTCACCGAGCGGGAGATCCCGCTCTTCCTCGCCGACTACGTGCTGATGGGCTACGGCACCGGAGCGATCATGGCGGTGCCGGGAGAGGATCAGCGCGACTGGGACTTCGCCCGAGCCCACGACCTGCCGATCGTTCCCACCGTGAAACGGCCGGAGGGCTGGACGGACGAGCAGGCCTACACCGGCGACGGCGTGAAGATCAACTCCGGCTTCCTCGACGGCCTCGACATCGAGGAGGCCAAGCGCAAGGCGATCGACTGGCTGGTGGGCAGGGGGCTCGGCCAGGCCAAGATCAATTTCCGCCTCCGCGACTGGGGCATCAGCCGTCAGCGGTACTGGGGCGCCCCGATTCCGGTGCTGTATTGCGAGAAGGACGGCATGGTGCCCGAGCGCGAGGAGAACCTGCCGGTGGTGCTGCCGCGCGACGTGCAGATCAGCGGCAAGGGGGGCTCGCCGCTCGCGGAGGTGGCGAGCTTCGTGAACGCCACGTGCCCGAAGTGCGGCGGCCGGGCGCGGCGCGACACCGACACCATGGACACCTTCGTGGAGTCGTCGTGGTACTTCCTCCGCTACTGCTCGCCGACCTACGACCGGGGCATGTTCGAGTCCGGCGCCGCCGCCTACTGGATGCCGGTGGACCAGTACATCGGCGGCATCGAGCACGCGGTGCTCCACCTGCTGTACGCGCGCTTCTACACCAAGGTCCTCCGCGACCTCGGGATGCTGAAGGTCGACGAGCCGTTTCAGGCCCTGCTCTCGCAGGGCATGGTCATCAAGGACGGAGCCAAGATGTCGAAGTCGAAGGGCAACGTGGTGGATCCAGACGATCTCATCCGTCGCTACGGCGCGGACACCGCGCGCCTGTTCTCGCTCTTCGCGGCTCCGCCCGAGAAGGACCTCGACTGGAACGACCGCGGGGTGGAGGGCGCCTCCCGCTTCCTCAACCGCATCTGGCGCTTCGTCCACGCGAGCCTCCCCGAGATCGCGGGGGCGGCGCGGACGCCCGCTGGCCCGCTGTCCGACGCGGGCCGCGCGTTCCGGCGGACCATCCACGAGACGATCCGGAAGGTGACCCACGACATCGAGCACGACTTCCACTTCAACACCGCCATCAGCGCGGTGATGGAGCTGGTCAACGCGCTTCACGACTTCGAGCGGGCGTCGCTCGACACCATGCCGCGCGCGGAGCGCGCCGCGCTCCTGCGGGAGGCGGTGGAGACGGCCCTGTTGCTCCTGGGCCCGGTGTCGCCGCACATCACCGAGGAGCTGTGGGCCGCCCTCGGCCATCGCCAGAGCCTCTTCAAGCAGGCGTGGCCGCGCCCGGACGAGGCGGCGCTGGCTCGTGACGAGGTCGAGATCGTGGTGCAGGTGGACGGACGCGTGCGAGGCCGCCTCACCGCGGGCGTGGACGCGCGAGAGGCGGAGATCCGCGAGCGGGCCCTCTCCGACGGCAAGGTGCGCCCGTGGCTCGACGGCCGCCAGGTCGCAAAGGTGGTCGTGGTGCCGGGCCGTCTGGTCAACATCGTGACCCGTGGCTGATCCCAGCCGGGGCGAGATGGCGGACGGCTCCTAGTGCCGCGCCGGTCGGCCTCGAGTCCAGGCGCCGGGGCATAAGCGGTGGACCTCGCCGGCTTCGTCAAGGCGGCGGACGCGGGCAAGGCGCCTCCGGTCTCGCTGCTGCACGGCCCCGAGCCGTTCCTGCTTTACGACGCGATCGCGCGCCTGAGCCACGCGATGTTCCCCGGGCAATCCGAGCTGTCCCTCGTCCGGGAGACGCTCGACGCGCGGTCCGCCGGGGCGGACGCCATCGTGCAGTCGGCGCTCATGCTCCCGTGGCTCGGCGATCGGCGCCTCGTGGTCGCCCGTGGCGTCGACGCGCTCGCCGCGAAGTCGGCCGAGCCCCTCGCCGCGTACGTGAAGGCTCCGAACCCGTCCACCGTGCTGATCCTCCTGACCGATACGCTGCTCGAGCCCTCGCACTGGCTGCTGCGCGCGGTCCCCGCCGCCGCGGTGGTCACCGCGCCGAGCCCGACCGGCCGCGCGCTCGCGAGCTGGCTGCGCGGCCATGCGCAATCGCGCGGCTACAGCCTCGACGAGGACGCCGCCGCGCTGTTGGTCGAGTTGTCCGGCGACGACCTGACTCAGCTCGTCGGGGAGGTGGAGAAGGCGGCGCTCGCGGGCGGCCCGGACAACCGGCGGGTCACGGCGGGTGAGGTGCGCGCGGTGGTGGGCGAGAACCGATTGCGTCACGTCTTCGATCTCACGCGCGCCCTCGTCGCACGCGACACCGGAACAGCCCTCGTCCTCCTCGAATCGCTCCTGAACGGAGGCGAGGAGCCGCTGGCCGTGCTCGGCATGCTGAGCCGCGAGGCGCGCGCCATCTGGCAGGCCGCCGGCGCCCTGCGGGCCGGGCGCGCGCCCGAGGAGATCGCGCGCGGCCTGCGCCGTCCGCCCTCGGCGGCCGCCGCCTTGCTCGACCGGGCGCGGAGCGTGTCGCCGGAAGCCGCGGCGCGACAACTGGCCCGCTGCTGGGAGGTCGAGCGGCGCCTGAAGCTGGGAGGGGCCGCGCGGCCGGAGCTGTCCCTGCTCGTCGCGGATCTGTGCGCGGGGTGACGGGGCGCGCCCGCCGCGCGCTCGCGGCCCTCGTCCTCCTGACGACAACCGCGGCGGCGCCCGTCTCCGCGGCGCCCACCGCGCGGCTCCTCGCGGGCGCGGCCAGCGTGACGGTGGACCTGCCCGACGACACGCCGCTGGCCGGCTACGGCGGCTTCCCGCGTCGCGCGTGGCTACCCGACCTCATCGGACGCTATCCCGACACCTTTTGGTTCCGCCCGAGCAGCGGTGTCCACGATCCGATCAAGGTTCGGGCACTCGTGCTCGAAGCGGGCGACGCGCGCGTGCTGTGGATCACCGCCGACCTCATCGGCATGGACGCGAGCCTCGTGTCCGACCTGCGAGCGCGGCTGGATCAGCTGGGCCTGCGCTACTCGGCGGTGGTGGCGGCGGCCTCGCACACCCACTCCGGGCCAGGCGCCTTCGCGCGGTCGGATCTCTTCGGGTTCATCGCGGTCGATCGGGAGTCGCCGCGCGTGCGCGGGCGCGTCTTCTCGGCGATGGAGGAGGCCTCGCGTCAGGCCGAGCGCCGCAAGCGGCCCGCCTCGGTGGGCACCGGGCGGAGCGAGATCGCCGGGCTCACCGCCAGCCGTGTCCACGGACCGCTCGACTCGGAGCTGGGCGTGCTCAAGGTGATGGGCGCTGACAACCGTCCGGTCGCGGTGGTGTGGAACTACGCCATCCACGGCACCGCGCTCGGGCGGGAGAACTTCAAGCTCTCCGGCGACGTCATGGGCGACGCGGCCGCCCGCATCGAGGAGCAGCTCGGCGCGCCCGCCCTGTTCGTCAACGGCGCGGAGGGCGACGTGAGCCCGCGCCAGCGGGGCTGGGACGGCGTGGCCGCGATCGGCAAGGCCCTATCGGCGGGCGTGCTGGCCGCGTGGCCGCGGATCGCGCCGGATCCCGAGCAACGGCTCACCGCCGCCGTCGAGACCGCCGCGCTGCCCGCGCCCGGGCTCGAGCTGCGCAACTGCCTCGGCGGATGGATCCCACGGGGCACGCGCGTCGGCCTGCGCGCGGCGCTGCCCGCCTCCGCCGACGTTGTCGCGGTCGGCATCGGCCGCTCCGCGTGGGTGGCGATCCCGGGCGAGCTCGAGACGCAGCTGGGCCAGGAGATCAAGACGGCGGGGCGCGGACGCTTCACCCACACCTTCGTCGCGGGGCTCGCCAACGGCTACCTGGGCTACTTCGTCACGTCCGAGCACTTCCGCACGCCGAGCTACATCTCCTGTGGGAGCCTCTACGGGGAGCGGGGCGGGGAGATCCTGCGGGGCGCGGCGGTCACCGCTCTGCAAGAGCTGGCCGAGCGGCGGGTCGCCCGGGTGGTCAGGCCCGGGCGTTGAGCGTACGGACGAGCGCGGACTTGCGGCGAGCGGCGGTATTGCCGTGGAGGATGCCCTTCGTCACCGCGCGGTCGAGCGCGCGGATGGCGTCGCGCACCGCCGCGGCGGAGTCCGTGCCCTTGCTCGCCAGCGCCTCGCGCGCGCTCTTCACGCTCGAGCGGACCGTGCTACGCACCGCTCGGTTTCGGAGGCGGCGCTTCTCGTTCTGCCTGATCCGCTTTTGCGCGGACGGGGTGTTGGCCACAGTACGTCTCCTTCGATGGATTTCGGACACACGAGCCTACCGTTGGGGGCCACGAGTGTCAAGGATGTTATCCGCTCGGTGAGTGAGTCCGCCGACGCCCAGGAGCACGTCCAGCGCGGAGTGGTGAGCGCGGTCGGCTCGATCGGAGCCGCCACCCTCGCGAGCCGCGTGCTCGGCTACGTGCGTGACATGGTGGTGGCGCACACCTTCGGCGCCGGTCCCGTCACCGACGCGTTTCTGGTCGCCTTCCGGATCCCTAACCTCCTGCGCCGGCTGCTCGCGGAGGGCGCGCTCTCCACCGCGGTCATCCCGGTCTTCACCGAGACCCTGACCCAGGGCGGCCCCGGAGCCTTCTCGCGGCTGGCCCGCGCAGCGGCCGGCGCGGCCATCGTCGTCCTCTGCGTGGTCTCGGCGCTCGGGGTGCTGCTCGCTCCGCAGGTAGTCGCGATGATGGCGCCGGGCTGGCGGGCCGATTCCGCGCTATTCGATCTCGCGGTGAGCCTGACCCGGGTGATGTTCCCATACCTCGTGCTGGTCGGTCTCGCCGCGCTCGCGATGGGTGCGCTCAACGCGCACCACCGGTTCTTCACCGCGGCCCTCGGGCCGGCGGTCCTCAACGTGGCGATGATCGTGGCAGTGCTCGGCCTGGCCGGGTACACCACGCCGCCGATCATGGCCCTCGCGGTGGGCGTGCTGGTGGGGGGCCTGGGTCAGCTCCTCGTCCAGCTGCCCGAGCTCCGGCGCCTCGGGGTGCCGCTCGTCCCATCGCGGGAATGGCGCCATCCCGGAGTGGCGCGGATCGCGCACCGGCTCTGGCCGGCGGTGTTCGCGCTGGCCGCGGTGCAGATCACGGTGGTGGTGAACACGCTGCTGGCCTCGCTCCTGCCCGCGGGCACGGTGTCGTATCTCTACTACGCGGACCGGGTGATGGAGTTCCCGCTCGGGGTCTTCGGCATCGCCCTGGCCACCGCGGCGCTGCCCAGCATGTCGAGGCAGGCCGCGAGCCGAGACCTCACCGCGCTGCGCGCCACCCTGGAGTGGGCGCTGCGGATGTCCGCGTTCGTGTCGGTGCCCGCGACAGTCGGGCTGCTGGTCTTGGGCGGCCCCATCGTGCAGCTGCTCTTCCAGCGCGGCGAGTTCACCGCCGCCGACGGCGTGCTCACTGCCCAGGCCCTCGCCGGCTATGCGGTGGGCCTGCCCGCGTTCTCCACAACGCGCATCGCGGCCCAGACCTTCTACGCCCTCGGCGACACCCGCACGCCGGTGCTGGTCGGCTTCGTGTCGGTGGCGGCCAACGTGGTGCTCGCGCTGCTCCTGATGTGGCCGCTCCAGCACGTGGGTCTGGCGCTGGCCTCGTCGCTGTCGTCGTACGTCAACGTGCTGGGCCTGTGCTGGCTGTTGCGACGACGCCTCGACGGGCCGCGCGGCGCCGAGATGGGATGGTCGCTCGCGCGCACGATCGCCGCGTCGGCGGTGCTCGCACTGTGGTGTCTGGCGATCAGCGGCCTCGTACCGGGTCTCACGCCCCCGATCGGGCGCGGGCTCCCGTGGCTGGTGGTGGCGCTCGCGGGCGGAGTCGTCGCCTACGTGCTCGCGGCGGGCGCGCTGCGCTCGGTCGAGCTGTCCTCGCTGCTCGGGATGTTGCGCCGTGGCCGGTCGACCTTGCCTCCGCCCGGGACCCGATGATAGACTCCCTCATGCTCCTGGAGTTTGCAGGGGACGCCCCGGTGATGGCCCAGGCAAGACGAATCGGCCGATACCGGGGCGGTCGTTTTTTCCGGCGCCTTCACGGTGACCCGCTCCGCGCTCCCCGACCTCTCACTCTCCGACTCCCGCTCAGGATGTAGCCGGTGCCGGCTCGACCGGGAGCGCCCGCGGGGCGGAGGACGGCGGGAGGCGTGTCAGAACCGCTGATCGACGAATACCTCGGGAGTCTCCAGGTGGAGCGCGGCGCCGCGCTGAACACGCTGCAGGCCTACCGGCGCGATCTCAGCGGGTTCGAGCGCTTCCTGGCTCACGACCGGCGTCGCCTCGACGCGGTGGGGGTGAGCGATCTCTCGCGATATCTCGCGACGCTGCGCCGCCGCGGGCTCGGCAGCCGCAGCGTCGCGCGGCATCTGTCCGCGGTGCGGGGCCTCTATCGGTTCCTGCTGGACGGCCGCCACATCACGCGCGATCCCACCGAGCACCTGGACAGCCCGCGGCCGGCGCGCCGCCTCCCGCGCACGCTGTCGATCGAGGACACCACCGCGCTGGTCGAGGCGCCGGACGCCAACCGGCCCGACGGGCTGCGGGACCGCGCGCTCCTCGAGTTGCTCTACGCATGCGGGCTGCGCGCCTCGGAAGCACTGGGGCTGCGGGTGGAGGACGTGAACTTCGCAGCGGGCTACGTGACCGTGACCGGGAAGGGGAACCGGCAGCGGCTCGTGCCGGTGGGCGCGCAGGCGCTCGACTGGGTGCGGCGCTATCTCACGACGGTGCGGCCGCAACAGGTGCGCCGCGAGTGCCCCGCGCTGTTCCTCAACCGCTCCGGCGGGTCGATGTCGCGACAGGCGCTCTGGAACCTGATCCGGCGGGCGGCACGGCGTGCCGGCATCCGCGCCGTCGTGTCGCCACACACGCTCCGCCACTCGTTCGCCAGCCACCTGATCGAGCGCGGCGCAGATCTCCGATCCGTGCAGGCCATGCTCGGGCACGTGGACATCTCGACCACCCAGATCTACACGCATCTGCCCTCGAGCGTGGTCCACGACATGTACCGGAAGTTCCACCCGCGGGCCCGGGCCCGCCGCGCCGCGGTGGCGAGCGTCCCTCGCGGTGAGCCCGCGGCGAGCCGTGCGCGCGTGAAGGCCGGTTGAGATGGCGCGGGCCGGCCACGCGTACCCGCAGGTGGAGCCCGGCGTCGAGGCGGTCATGGACCGCCGCGTGGTGAGCGTCGCGCCCCGCGCCTCGGTCGCGCGCGCCCTCCAACGGGCCCGGGCGGCGGGCGCCGCCATCGTCGCCCTCGGCCGGCGGAGCGCGGCGCGGACGGCCGAGCTGGCGACGGCGGCGGACTGGGGCCTCGGCGCGCGCCCCGCTCGCAGCGTGGCTTGGCGCGATCTGCCGACCGTCCCTGTCCGGGCGACCGAGGTGGACGTGCGCCGGCGGTTGCTCGCGGGAGCGTCGCTCGTGCTCGTGCGGAGGGCTCGCGTCATCGTGGCCGCCGTCGACGCCCACCGGTGTGCGGTCTTGCCGGCCGAATCGTCGGTGCTCCCGTCGCTCGAGCGAGGAGGAGACCGTCAGGCCGAGGCACGGCTCTGGCTCCTGCGCGTCGCCGGCAAGGTCGGCGAGGGGCTCGGCACGTCCACGTACGCGGTGGGCGGGTTCGTGCGCGATCTGCTGCTCGGCGCCGCGCCGCCCGACGTCGACCTAGTCGTCGAGGGCGATGGAGTGGCCTTCGCGCGTCGGCTCGCCGAGGAGATCGGCGGCACCTTGCTCGTGCACGGCAGCTTCGGCACCGCGTCCATCGAGGGCGGACGCGCCCCGGCCGGCGCGGGGCTCGACGGAGTGGCGCTCGGGCGCGTCGACATCGCCTCGGCGCGTCGCGAGCGCTATTCGTCCGCGGGCGCCCTGCCGGACGTGGAGCCCGCGGGCCTCCTCGAGGACCTGCGGCGTCGTGACTTCTCGGTGAACGCCCTCGCGGTGGCGCTCGCGCCGGATCGGTTCGGCCGGCTGATCGATCCACTGGGCGGTCAGCCGGACGTTCGTGCCCGGTGCCTTCGCGCGCTGAGGCCGCTCGCCTTCGTCGAGGATCCCACGCGCATCTTCCGGGCCGCGCGCTACGCGGCTCGCCTCGACCTCCGTCCGGACGCGGCCACGCGGGCTGGGTTGCGACTCGGCATCGATGCCAGCCCGTACGCGGCCCTGTCCGGGCAGCGTCTCTGGCGAGAGCTCGAGTTGGTCGCGGCGGAGTCCAGCGCCCGGCACGCGTTCGAGCTTCTCGTGAGGTGGAAGGCTACAAAGCTCTGGAACGCCGGCATTCTGTCTGCCGGATACCTGAGCCAGGCTGAGCGCTTCGCTCAGTGGGCCAAGGGCGCCGGCGTGGCAGTGGATCGCTCCGAGGTGTTCCTCATTGCCCTGTCCATCGGCCGGCCGCCGGCCACGGTGGAGCGGACGCTCGATCGGCTGACGTTGACCGGGGAGCCGCGGGCTCGCATCGAGGCCGGCGTGCTGGCCGGACCGCTCGCCCGCCGGCTGGACGGCGCGCGGGTCCGGCCGAGCGAGGTCGACGAGATCCTCGCGGTCGCGCCGGAGACCGCCGCGCTCGCGGCGTGGCTCCGCGGCGGGCCGCGGGCGCGGCGGCGCATCCAGTGGTACCTCGCGTCCGGGCGGGCGGTGCGCCCGCGGTTGAGCGGCGCGGACCTGCTGGCCCTGGGCGTGCCGCGGGGTCCGCGCGTGGGGGAAGCGCTCGGCATGCTGAGGCGGCGCCGGCTGGACGGAGACCTCGGCTCGCTGGCCGAGGAACGCGGTCTCGTGAAAGAATGGCTCACATCGGGAAAGGAGGCGTGAGGTGACGACCAGATACATCTTCGTGACGGGCGGCGTCGTGTCCTCGCTGGGCAAGGGACTGGCCGCGGCATCCATCGGCTCCCTGCTCGAGGGACGCGGCTTCCGGGTCACGCTGCAGAAGATGGATCCATACATCAACGTGGACGCGGGGACGATGAGTCCCTACCAGCACGGCGAGGTCTTCGTGACCGACGACGGCGGGGAGACGGACCTCGACCTCGGCCACTACGAGCGCTTCACCTCCGCGCGGATGACCCGTGACAACAACATCACCACCGGGAAGGTCTACGGGACCGTGATCGAGAAGGAGCGCCGCGGGGACTATCTGGGACGCACGGTCCAGGTGATCCCGCACATCACCGATCAGATCAAGGCGTCTATCCGCAAGGTGGGCGCCGGGATGGACGTGGTGATCATCGAGATCGGCGGCACCGTGGGCGACATCGAGGGCCTGCCGTTCCTCGAAGCGGTCCGCCAGTTCAAGAAGGACGTGGGCAAGGACAACGTCATCTACGTCCACCTCACCCTCGTCCCGTTCATCCAGGCGGCCCAGGAATTGAAGACCAAGGCGACCCAGCACTCGGTGAAGGAGCTGCGGGCCATCGGTATCCAGCCCGACGTGCTGCTGTGCCGGACAGCCAAGGACCACCCGCTCACGCCGTCCACCAAATCCAAGATCGCGCTCTTCTGCGACGTCGAGGAGGAGGCGGTTATCGCGGCGCGCGACGTCGACACCATCTACGAGGTGCCGCTGGCTTTCCACGACCAGGGCCTCGACGAGTCCATCGTCAAGCTCCTCGGGCTGCCGGCACGGCCGATCGATCTTTCCCGCTGGGAGGAGATCGTGCGCCGGGTGAAGGCACCGCGCCGCCGCTGCCGCATCGGAGTGGTGGGCAAGTACACCGAGGTAAAGGACTCCTACAAGAGCCTCTACGAGGCGCTGGCCCACGGCGGCATCGCCCACGAGGCCGCGGTGGATGTGGTGTGGGTCGACGCCGAGCGCATCGAGCGCGAGGGGCTGGCCGGCCACGTGGCCGGGCTCGACGGCATCCTGGTGCCGGGCGGCTTCGGGGACCGGGGCATCGAAGGGAAGATCCAGGCCATCCGCTACGCGCGCGAGCAGCGCGTGCCCTACTTCGGGATCTGCCTCGGCATGCAGTGCGCGGTGATCGAGTACGCGCGCCACGTGTGCGGGCTCGAGGGCGCCAATTCCACCGAGTTCAATCCCACGCCGGCGCACAACGTGATCGACCTGTTGCCCGAGCAGCGCCACGTCCAGGACAAGGGCGGCACCATGCGGCTCGGACTCTACCCCGTGCTGCTGAGCGAGGGCACCACCGCTTCGAAAGTCTACGGACAAGGGCTGATCGAGGAGCGTCACCGGCACCGCTACGAGGTGAACAACGACTACCTGGCCCGACTGGAAAAGGACGGGCTGCGGATCTCCGGGATCTGGGCCGAGAAGCAGCTGGTGGAGATCATCGAGCTGCCCGATCATCCGTGGTTCGTGGCCGGCCAGTTCCATCCCGAATTCCGCTCGCGGCCGTGGGAGCCGCACCCGCTCTTCGCGGCCTTCATCAAGGCCGCACTCGACCACCAGGGGGCCGCATGACCGGGACGCGGGCGGTCCGAATCGGCTCCGTCACCATCGGGGGCGGGGCGCCGCTGGCCGTGATCGGCGGGCCCTGCGCCATCGAGAACGAGAAGCACGCGCTGATGGTTGCGGAGCGCCTGCAGCGCATCACCGTCGACGCGGGCGTGCCGTTCATCTACAAGTCGTCCTACGACAAGGCCAATCGTTTTTCGATCCACGCCTACCGCGGGCCCGGACTCACCGAGGGGCTGCGCATCCTGAAGAAGGTCAAGCAGGAGACGGGGCTCGCGGTCCTCTCGGACGTGCACGCCGTCTCCGAGGTGGAGCCGGCCGCGGAGGTGCTCGACGTGCTCCAGGTTCCCGCGTTCCTCTGCCGCCAGACCGATCTGATCGTGGCGTGCGCGCGGAGCGGCCGGCCGGTAAACGTCAAGAAGGGCCAGTTCGTGGCCCCGCGCGACATGATCAACGTGGTGGAGAAGGTCCGCGTGTCCGGGACGGAAGATCTGCTCCTGACCGAGCGGGGCACCTCTTTTGGCTACAACAATCTGGTCGTCGATTTTCGGAGTCTGCCTATCATGCGGGCCTTCGGCTATCCGGTGATCTTCGACGCGACCCATTCCGTCCAGTTGCCGGGCGGGCAGGGGGACCGGTCCGGAGGTGAGCGGCAGTACGTGCAGGGACTGGCGCGCGCCGCGGTGGCGGTCGGAGTCGACGCCCTGTTCATGGAGATGCACGAGGATCCGGATCGCACGATGGAGGACGGCCGGCCCCTGTCCGACGGCCCCAACATGCTCCGGCTCGACGACCTGTCGCGGCTTCTGGACGAGGTGCGGGCGATCGCGTCCGGTCCGGGGCCGCGCTGATGGATCGGGCGCGGATCCTGGCACTCGCGGAGCGCGTGCTCCGCCTCGAGGCCGAGAGCGTGCTCGCGCTGTGCCCGCGGCTGGACGACCGTTTCGTCGCCGCGGTGGGCGCGCTGCACGGCTGCCGCGGGCGGGTGATCGTCACCGGCATGGGCAAGTCCGGTCTCATCGCGCGCAAGATCGCGGCCACCCTCGCGAGCACGGGCACCCCCGCCTATTTCCTCCATCCCGCCGAGGGCGTGCATGGAGATCTCGGGATGGTGGCGCGCGAGGACGTGGTGCTCGCGCTCTCCAACTCGGGGGAGACCGACGAGGTGCTGGCGGTCCTGCCCGCGCTGAAGCGGCTCGGCATCCCGCTCATCCTGCTCACCGGCTCGCTCACGTCCGCGCTGGCGCGACAGGCCGACATCGTACTGGACGTCGCGGTGGCCGAGGAGGCATGCCCAATCAATCTCGCGCCGACGTCGAGCACCACCGCCGCGCTCGCCATGGGAGATGCGCTGGCCATGGCCCTGCTCGATCTGCGCGGCCTCGGGCCCGACGACTACGCGGCGCTGCACCCGCGCGGCAGCCTCGGCTGGAAGTCGCTGTTCAAGGTCTCGGACCTGATGCACACCGGCGAGTCCATGCCGATGGTCTCCGAGCAGGCCACCATGAAGGAAGCCATCGAGGAGATGAGCGCCAAGGGACTCGGCATGACGACCGTCGTCGATGGCGAAGGACGGCTCGTCGGCATGGTCACCGACGGCGACCTGCGGCGACAGCAGCTCGCCCATGGCGCCACGCTGCTGGAGCGGCGCGCCGCGGAGTGCATGACCCGCGGCCCCAAAGTGATCGGAGCCGACGAGCTGGCCGCGAAGGCGCTCGCCATGATGGAGGGCCGCATCACCAGCCTCGTCATCGTCGACGAGGCTGACCGCCCCGCGGGCGTCATCCACCTGCACGACATCCTGCGCGCGAAGATCGTGTGAGGGCCGCTCCGCGCGCCTCCCGCATTCGCTTGCTCGTCCTCGACGTCGACGGCGTGCTCACCGACGGCGGGCTCACCTACAGCGCTTCCGGCGAGGAGACGAAGCGCTTCAACGTCCACGACGGCTTCGCGCTGGTGGCAGCGCTCAAAGCGGGCCTGCAGGTCGCGGTGCTCTCCGGCCGCGCCTCGGCCGCGGTCACTCGCCGCATGACCGAGCTGGGCGTCGCCGAGGTGCACCAGGGCGTCGCCGACAAGGTCACGGCCCTGGACTCGCTCCGGGAACGTCTCGGGCTCGCGCTGCGCGAGGTCGCGGTGATGGGAGACGATCTTCCGGATCTGCCCGCGATGGCCCGAGCGGGAATGGCGCTGGCGCCGGCGAACGCAGTGACTGAGATCAAGCGGATGGCCCACTGGATCGCTCGCCGTCGGGGGGGTGACGGGGCGGTGCGGGAGGCCGTGGAGATGCTGCTAAAGGCGCGCCGTTCCTGGCCGCCTCGCTGATTCTTCGCAGATCGGTCTTCTTCATTTGCCTCGGTCGTGGATACTGTGCTAGCGTGGCACGGAGATTGCTAATGCGTAAGGTCCCACTCATTATCCTGATGCTCGTCGTGGTATTCGTCGCCGCAGTGGTGGGCGTGCTCGTCCGCCGCGCGCGGATGCCGCGATCGATTCCGACGGAGCCCGTGGTCACGAACGCCGACTACCGTCTCAAACAGATCCGTCTGCAGGAGCAGGGCCGCGACGGCTCGCGCTGGCAATTGGACGCCGAGTACTCGGAGACGTTCGAGGAGCAGAACAAGACGACGATGAAGAAGGTGGTCGTCAAGGTCGACCAGGCCGGGAAGGGCGACCGAGCGCCGCGCTCGTGGACGGTGACCGGCGACGAGGGCGATCTCAATCAGGAGACGAAGGACATCGTGCTGCGCGGCAACGTCGTGCTGGTCTCGAGCGACGGTCTGCGTCTCGAGACCGACCGGCTCAACTGGGACGCGGACGAGCAGCGCGCCTGGACGCAGGGCCCGGTCGTGATCTATCGATCGGGCGCAGTCGTGAAGGGCACCGGCTTCGAGTCGCGCGTGGCCGAGGAAGTGACGAACATCAAGGGACGAGTCCGAGCTACCTTCAAGCGCGGTTCGATGCCCGAAGCGGCGGCGGTGCCGGGACGCTCATGAGACGGTTCCTGGCGGCAGCCCTCGGGTTGTGGGTCGCCGCCAGCCTCGTCGCGCCCGCGTGGGCGCAGACCGGAACCGAAAAGGCTCGACCTGCTCGGCCGGCCACCGCCGCGCCGGCCCCGCGATCGGGTGGCCCAACCAACGCCCAGGACGATCGGGACGCGCCGGTCACGGTCGACGCCGACCAGCTCGAGAACATCCAGAAGGAAGGTCTCGTAGTGTTCTCCGGCAACGTGGTTGCCTCGCAGAACAACTCGACCCAGTGGGCGGATCGCATGGAGGTGTACCTGGACGACAAGGGCGACAAGATCGTCCGGACCATCTCCACCGGAAACGTCCGGATCGTCACCAGGGACTGCCGCAACGGCACGGCCCGGCGCTCCGAATACTACGACGCCGAGCAGCGGGTGGTGCTGATCGGCAATGCGCGGGTGTGGCGCGACGACAACGTAGTGACCGGTGAACGCATCACGATCTATCTCGCCGAGGACCGCAGCGTGGTCGAGAGCGGCCAGCAGGAGCGTGTCAAGGCCGTCTTCTACCCGCGGAACCAGGACGAATCCGCCGCCCGCCCCAAGCCCGCCCCCGGCCAATGCTCATGACGACGCCGCGACGATTGTCCACCTGTTTCGATGGTCGCCCGCAGCTGGGGGAGTGCGGGGGCCATGTCGGCCGCCGCGACGCAAAACGGTTGTCCACCTGTTTCGATGGTCGCCCGCAGCTGGGGGAGTGCGGGGGCCATTTCTGGGCCCCCGCATAAAATGGAAGGCCTGATCGCCCAGGGCCTTCGCAAGACGTTCCGGAGCCGCGTGGTGGTGAACCACGTGAGCCTGGACATCCATCCGGGTGAGGTCGTGGGGCTGCTGGGACCCAACGGAGCGGGCAAGACCACCTCGTTCTACATGATCGTTGGCCTGCTGCGACCGGACGGCGGCCGCATCTTCCTGGAAGGGCAGGACGTGACCGAGCTGCCGATGTACAAGCGCTGCCGCCTCGGCATGGGCTATCTGCCCCAGGAGTCGTCGGTGTTCCGCAAGCTGACCGTCGAGGAGAATCTCCTCGCGATCCTGGAGACGCTCGATCTCTCCCACGGCGAGCGCATGACCCGGCTCGCCGAGCTGCTCGCCGAGCTCGATCTCACCGCGCTGGCCCGCCACAAGGCCTTCACGCTGTCGGGCGGCGAGCGGCGGCGGCTGGAGATCACCCGGGCGCTCGTGACCAACCCGCGCTATCTCCTCCTGGACGAGCCGTTCACCGGCATCGATCCGATCGCCATCGGCGACATCCAGGAGATCGTGGCCCGGCTGAAGGAGCGGGGCATCGGAGTCCTGATCACCGACCACAACGTGCGAGAAACCCTGGCCATCACCGATCGCGCCTACATTCTCTACGACGGCCGCATCCTGGCGTCCGGCACCGCCACCGAGCTCGCCAGCAACACCAAGGCGCGCGAGATCTACCTCGGCGAGAAGTTCTCGCTCTGATCGGAGTCCTGAGCACGCCATGAAACTCGTACAGAAGATGAGTCAGCGGGTCGTCATGACCCCGCTGCTGCAGCAGGCGATCCAGCTGCTGCAGCTGTCCACGCTGGAGCTGGAGCAGGTCGTGCGCAAGGAGCTGGAGGAGAATCCGCTCCTCGAGGAGGTCCCGGTCGAGACCACCGACGCTCCGGAGGCCGCGGCCACCCCAGCCACTCCCGACGCTCCCGCCCCGGTGGAGGCTTCGCCCGCGGGGGAGGTGGCCGAGACGGTCTCCAAGGAGACGTCCTCGGTGGACGGGGAGAAGGCCGACGACCTGCCGTTCGATCTCTCGTCCGCCATTTTCGACGACCACGGCGACGAGCGGACCCCGGTCTCGATGGAGGAGCGCGACGAGCTGCCCTTCGAGAACCTGGGGCGCAGCGACACCTCGCTCGCCGAGCATCTCGGCGAGCAGCTCCGGCTCAGCACCGACGACAAGGATCTCCTGCGCATCGGCGAGGCGATCATCGGCAACCTGGACGAGGACGGCTACCTGCGGGCCGACCTGGAGGAGATCGCGAAGGGGATGGGCGCGAGCCTCGAGGCGGTAGAGGCCGCGCTCAAGCGTATCCAGGCCTTCGATCCGCCCGGGGTCGCCGCGCGTAGCGTGCAGGAGTGCCTGCTCTTGCAGCTCACCGCCGACGCGGAGCCGGACCCGGTGTCGGTAGAGATCGTGGAGAAGCACTTCGAAGACCTGGAGCGGCGCCGCTACTCCGAGATCGCGCGGACCATGAAGCTGCCGATCGAGCGGATCATGGAATCGATCGAAGAGATCCAGGCCCTCGAGCCCAAGCCGGGCCGGCGCTTCTCCATCAACGACTCGCGCTACGTGGTACCCGACGTGACGATCCAGAAGGTGGGCGAGGACTACGTGGTGATCCTCAACGAGGAGGGCATCCCGCGCCTGCGGGTGAACTCTCTCTACCGCTCGCTCCTGCGGCGGTCTGGCGACGAGGCCAAGCAGTACGTCGAGCAGAAGCTCCGCTCCGCTGTGTGGCTGATCAAGAGCGTGGAGCAGCGTCAGCGGACGCTCCGGAAGGTCGCGCAGAGCCTGGTGAACTTCCAGCGCGAGTTCCTCGACAAGGGCCTGCCGTTCCTCCGCCCCCTCGCCCTGCGCGACGTGGGCGACGACATCAGCATGCACGAGTCCACCATCAGCCGGGTCACCACCAATAAGTACGTGCAGACGCCTCAGGGCCTCTTCGAGCTGAAGTTCTTCTTCCACAGCGGCATCGCCTCCGAGAACGGCTCGATGGTCTCGTCGGTGTCGGTCAAGAAGACGATCCGCGACATGGTCTCCGGCGAGGACGGCGGCAAGCCGCTCTCCGATCAGGAGATCGCACAGGCGCTGCAGGGGCAGGGGCTCACCATCGCCCGGCGCACCGTCGCCAAGTATCGCGAGGAGCTGGGGATCCTGCCGTCGCACCAGCGGCGCCTGCAATCCAAGAAACGCTGAGGCTGGGGTCCCATGCAGGTGATCATCAGCACCCGCGGGATGACCATCTCTCGCACCTACAAGGACGAGATCACCCGCAAGCTGTCCAAGCTGGAGCCGCTGCTCCCGGCGGTGGTCGAAACCCGGGCCGTCCTCTCGAAGGAGAAGCACCGGCGCACCGCCGCCTTGACGGTGGTGGCCCGCTCCCGTAGCTTCCGCAGCCAGGAGACCGCCCCCGACCTCTCCGCCGCGGTGGATCGGGCGGTACACGCGCTGCGGCGCCAGGTGCGCGAGACCAAGACGCGTCGCGCGCGCCGCGCCGTCCGCGGGTGAGGCGACGGTGAGCGATGCGGTCCCGGTCGATCCGATCCGGTTCGTCATCGTCACCGGACTGTCCGGGGCCGGGAAGAGCTACGCGATCAAGTGCCTCGAGGACCTGAGCTACTTTTGCGTGGACAACCTGCCGACCACCCTGATCCCGACGTTCGCCGAGCTGTGCGCGCACTCGAGCCGCGGTATCCAGGCCATCGCCCTGGGTGTCGACGTGCGCGAGGGCGAGTACCTGGCCAACATGGTCGAGACCATCGAGGAGCTGCGGACCCGGGGTCACCGGGTCGACGTGCTCTTCCTGGAGGCCTCCGACGAGACGCTGGTGCGGCGCTATCACGAGACGCGGCGGCGTCATCCGCTGGCCGGCGAGGGCAACGTGATCGACGGGATCCGGGCCGAGCGCGAGGCCCTCGCGCACCTGCGCGAGATCGCCAACCGGGTCATCGACACCACCTCGCTGACCGTGCATCAGCTCAAGGACCAGATGGTGCACTCCTACGGCCCGCAGGGGACGAAGGGTGGCCTCATGGTGTCCCTGGTGTCGTTCGGCTTCAAACACGGCGTGCCCTACGACGCGGACCTGGTCTTCGACGTCCGCTTCCTCCCGAACCCGCATTTCGTGGAGCGCCTGCGCGCCCTGGACGGCCGCGACCCGGCGGTGGAGGAGTTCGTGATGTCGTTCTCGGAGAGTCGGGAGCTGCTCGCGCGTCTCGAAGGCCTGCTCAAGTTCTTGCTGCCGCTCTACGAACGTGAAGGGAAGGCCTACCTCACGGTGGCGATCGGCTGTACCGGCGGCCGCCACCGCTCGGTGATGCTGGTGGAGGCGCTTCGCTCTTTCCTGACGGGTCTCGGCCTGAGTCCCATCGTCAGGCACCGAGACCTGGACCGTGAGTGACCAGCCGCTCCACTTCCTCTTCGGCATCCACAATCACCAGCCGGTCGGCAACTTCGAGTCCGTCGTCGACGACGCGGTCCGCCAGGCGTACCACCCGTTCCTGCAGACGGTGGCGGACGCGGGCGGTGAACTGCGGCTGACCGTCCACTGCTCGGGCGGTTTGCTCGACACCCTCAAGGCGCGCGCCCGTCCCACCTTCGATCTGCTGGGACGACTCGCCGCGGACGGGCGGATCGAGCTGCTGGGCGGGGGCTTCTACGAGCCGATCCTGGCGCTCCTGCCCGACTGGGACAAGGTCGGCCAGATCCAGGCCCTTCGCGAGTTCATCCGCACGCATTTCGGTGTGACCCCGCGGGGGATGTGGCTCGCGGAGCGGATCTGGGAGCCGCAGCTGCCGCGCCTGCTGCGCGAGGCGGGCGTCGAGTTCGTGCTGGTCGACGACTCGCACTTCGCGCTCGCCGGGCTCGATCCCGAGGCGCTCGGCGGCTATTACCTCACCGAGGAGCAGGGCGCCACCGTGGCGGTGTTCCCGATCAACCAGCGGCTGCGGTACCTGGTGCCTTTCGCCAACCCCGAGGAGAGCATCCGCTACCTGGAGAGCCGACGCGCCGCGGGCGCGGTGACCATGACCGATGACGGCGAGAAGTTCGGCGTCTGGCCGGGCACCGACAAGCTCGTGTATGGCGAGCGCTGGCTGACCCGCTTCTTCGAGGCGCTGCAGGCCACACCGTGGCTGCGCGTCTCCACGTTCTCACGTTACCTCGACGACCAGCCGCCGGCCGGCCGAGTGTACCTGCCCACCGCGGCCTACACCGAGATGGGGGAATGGGCGCTGCCTCCGGCCGCCGGCGCCGAGCTGGACGACGCGCGCCACCGCCTGCTCGCGATGCCCGACGGCGAGCGGCTCGCGCGGCTCCTGCGCGGCGGCTTCTTCCGGAACTTCCTGGTGAAGTATCCGGAGATGGGCGACGCTTACTGGAAGATGCTCGGTCTCTCCCGCCGGGTGCACGAGGGCCTGCGCCGGCGCCCGCGCGACCGGCGCCTGCTCGGCGCGCGCGAGCGGCTCTGGCAGGGGCAGGCCAACGATGCGTACTGGCACGGCGTGTTCGGCGGCTGCTACCTGCCGCACCTGCGCCGGTCGGTGAAGACCTCCCTGATCGCGTGCGAGCGGCAGCTCTCGGCCACGCGTGCGGTGCCGGACCTCGAATGCCTGCGCGACGACGTGGACGGCGACGGCCACGCCGAGGTGGTGGTGCGCGGCGGAGCGCTGGGTCTGACCCTGCGGCCGGCGCGCGGCGGCTCGCTCACCGAGCTGGCGTGGACGCACGGGGAAGTCGACATGGCGGACGTGCTCACCCGACGGCCGGAGGCGTATCACCGCAAGGTCGAGGATCGGCCGCGGTCGCCCGAGGCCGGCGAGGTGAAGACGATCCACTCGGCGCCGGAGGTGAAGGAGGCCGGGCTCACCTCGTTACTCCGCTACGATCGCTTCCGGCGCGCCTCGCTGCTCGACGGGCTGTTCCCGCCGGAGGGGGAGCTGGATCCGCTCGAGCCGTGGGATGCGGCGCGCGGGGTGGTGGGGGAGCGCGTTCTCGCGCACGAGGTGGACACCGCGCCCGGTGAGGTCTCGGTGCGCTGCTCGCTGGCGGACCTCGACGGCCTACCGCTGGCGCTGGAGAAGTCGCTCCGTGTGGTGGCCGACGAGCCCGTCGTCACGGTGGGCTACCGCTTGCGCTGGAGCGGGGAAGAGCCGCTAACGGGCCGCTGGGCCGTGCAGTGCAACCTCACGCTGAGCGCGGGCGAGGCGCCCGGCCGCTACTATGGAGTCGCAGGCCATCCCTCGCTCGGCAGCCGGGGACGTCTCGATGGCGCGAGCGAGCTCGCGATGGTGGACGAGTGGCTCGGATGCGAGCTCGCGCTCGCGTGCGACGCGCCGGCCACGATCGCGTGGGCGCCGGTCGAGACGGTCTCGCTGTCCGAGGCCGGCTTCGAGCGCATCTATCAAGGCTCGGCGCTGCTCTTCGCATGGCCGCTCGCGTTGGCGTCCGGGCAAATCTGGGAGACCTCGCTGCGCGTGCGAGTGGGGCAAGTGTCCGCGGGCGCGACGGAATCCGGGGATTCCCCTTGAGAGGCCGGAGCGAGGCGTGCTAGTGTCTCGTATTTGCGGTTGACCGAATCACCAACAAACGGAGGGTAAGACGGCATGGCAGGCGAGAAGTACCTGTTCACCTCGGAGTCGGTGACCGAAGGACATCCGGACAAGATCGCCGACCAGATCTCGGACGCGGTGCTCGACGCGATCATCGCGCAGGACCCGACGGGTCGAGTGGCGTGCGAGTCGCTCCTCACCACCGGGCTCGTGGTCGTGGCCGGTGAGATCACGACCTCGTGTTACGTGGACATTCCCCGCGTCGCGCGTGAGACCATCCGCGAAGTCGGCTACACCCGCGCGAAGTACGGGTTCGACTTCGAGACGTGCGGGGTGATCACCGCGATCGACGAGCAGTCCGGCGACATCGCGATGGGAGTCGATAAGCTCGGCGCAGGCGATCAGGGTCTCATGTTCGGCTACGCCTGCACCGAGACCGAGGAGCTGATGCCGCTGCCCATCATGCTGGCCCACAAGCTCTGCCAGCGGCTGACCCAAGTGCGGAAGAGCGGCGCGCTCGACTACCTGCGGCCGGACGGCAAGAGCCAGGTCACGGTGCGCTACGTCGACCACAAGCCGGTCGCGGTGGAGACGGTGGTCATCTCCACCCAGCACGGACCGGACACCGGGCTCTCCACGATCCGCGAAGACATGATCGAGCAGGTGGTGTTGCCCACGATCCCCAAGCACCTGATCGACACCAAGGGGATTACCTACCATATCAACCCGACCGGCCGCTTCGTCACCGGCGGGCCCATGGGCGATACCGGCCTCACCGGCCGCAAGATCATCGTCGACACCTACGGCGGATCGTGTCCCCACGGCGGCGGCGCCTTCTCGGGCAAGGATCCGACGAAGGTGGACCGCTCGGCCTGCTACATGGCGCGCTACGTGGCCAAGAACCTCGTGGCCGCGGGCCTCGCGGAGCGGGCTCAGGTACAGGTGGCCTACGCGATCGGCGTCGCGGATCCGGTTTCGATCATGGTCGAGACCTTCGGCACCGGGAAGGTTCCGAACAGCAAGCTCGAACAGCTGATCCGCCGGCACTTCGACTTCACCCCGGCGGGCATCATCAAGCACTTGGACCTCCGCCGGCCGTTCTACAAGAAGACGGCGGCCTACGGGCACTTCGGACGCAGCGAGCCGGAGTTCGCGTGGGAGCGCACCGACCGCATCAAGGACCTGCGCGCGGACGCGGGCGTCTGACACCCGGCGGCGGCGCCGCCCTCTCGATGATGGACCGTGACCTCGTCCGCGTCTCGCCCGTCGTGATCGGCGGGACGCACTGGACGTAGGGTCCCAGGGCTTGGCACAGACGCCCCCGGGCGGTCGGGTCACGCGCCTGCGGCGGCCCCGGATGGGGCTGTGGGTCCTGCTGGGTTTCATCGCCCTGAGCGTGATCGGCCAGGCCGTTCCTCTCTACACGGACTGGCTGTGGTTCCAGGAAGTCGGCTTCACCAGCGTCTTCACCACCCGACTCACCCTGAGCGGCTGGCTGTTCCTCGGCCTGGGTGCCGTGGTCTTCGTGTTCCTGTTCATCAACCTGTCGGTGGCCGCGCGGACCGCGCCGCCCGACGTGCTGTGGGAGCTCGAGGACCAGCTGGGCCTGCCCGGGCGCGCGATCCTCGAGCCGCTGGTCCGGCGGCTGCTCCTGCCGGTGATCGCGGTGATCTCCTTCTTCGCGGGCGCGCGCGCCACCGCCGTGTGGTCCACCGTGCTCGAGTACGTCAACCGCACGCCCTTCAACCAGAACGACCCGCTCTTCGGACGCGACCTCGGGTTCTACTTCTTCGTGCTCCCGTTCTGGCGGCTCCTCTACGGCTGGGGCACCGCGCTGGTGGCGGGCACCCTGATCCTGGTGGCCGCGGTGTACGTGCTGCAGCGGAGCTTGGTGCTGACCGCGCGCGGGCCGCGCCTCGCCGCGGGCGCCCGCACCCACCTGCTCGGGCTGGCCGCGCTGCTCCTGGTGCTGCGGGGGATCGGGTTCTGGCTCGACCGCTTCGATCTGCTCTTCTCGCCCCGGGGCCTCGTCTTCGGCGCCTCCTACACGGACGTGCACGCCTCGCTGCCGGTGCTGCAGTGGCTGGTCGTGCTCGCCTTCCTGTGCGCGGCCGCGTGCGTGTTCCAGATGTTCCGCCCGGGTTGGCGCTTCCTGGTCGCGGGCCTGGTGGTCCTGGTCGTGCTGTGGGTGGCAGGCCTCGGCATCGCGCCGGCACTGCTGCAGAGCTACCGGGTCAAGCCCAACGAGCTGGCCTTCGAGCGGCCCTACATCGAGAACAACATCCGAATGACTCGGCAGGCCTACGCCCTCGACCGGGTGATGGAGAAGGACTTCGCGGCCGAGGACAACCTGACCCCGGCGGTCCTCGATCGCAACAACCTCACGGTCAAGAACATCCGACTCTGGGACCACCGGCCGCTGCTGGTCACCTATGGCAAGCTGCAGGAGATCCGCACGTACTACAAGTTCCGCGACGTGGACGTCGGGCGCTACACGCTGAACGGGGAGTATCGCCAGGTCATGCTTTCGGCCCGCGAGCTCTCCTACCGCGATCTGCCGAGCCGCGGCTGGATCAACGAGCACCTGACGTACACCCACGGCTACGGGCTGGTGGCGAGCCCGGTCAACCGCATCACGCCCGAGGGTCTACCCGACTTCTTCACCAAGGACATCCCTCCGGCGGTGAGCGGCGGCATCCCCAAGATCACCCGACCTGAGATCTACTACGGGGAGATTGGCAACGAGTACGTCTTCGTGCGCACCCGCTCCCAGGAGCTGGACTATCCCTCCGGCGACCAGAATGTCTACACGCGTTACGAGGGCAAGGGCGGCATCCCGGTCGACTCGCTCCTCCGCAAGGCCGCCTTCGCGGCCCGCTTCGGGGCGCTCAACGTCCTCCTGTCGAACGACCTCACCCCCGAGAGCCGGGTGATGATCTACCGCGACGTGGGGGCGCGGGTGCAGGAGGCCGCGCCGTTCCTGAAGTTCGATCGCGACCCCTACGTGGTGATCACCGCGGACGGACGGCTCATGTGGATGATCGACGGGTACACCACCAGCGACAAATATCCGTACGCGACGCCGGTGCGCGGCTTCAACTACATCCGCAACTCGGTCAAGGCGACGGTGGACGCCTTCGACGGTACCGTGAGCTACTACATTGCCGATCCCGAGGATCCGCTGATCCGCACCTATGCGCGGGCGTTCCCGGCGCTCTTCAAGCCCATCGACCAGATGCCGAAGGACCTCCAGATCCACGTCCGCTACCCGGAGGACCTGTTCACGGTGCAGGCGCGGATGTACGCGACCTACCACATGCAGGACCCCCAGGTCTTCTACAACAAGGAGGACCTCTGGGTGCTGCCGCGCCTGCAGCAGGAAGGGCGCGAGCGGGAGATGGAGCCCTACTTCACGGTGATGCGGCTGCCTGGCGAGCCCCGGGAGGAGTTCGTCCTGCTCTCCGGCTTCAACCCGAGCGGACGCGACAACATGATCGCCCTGCTGGTGGCCCGCATGGACCCGCCCCAGTACGGCCGCCTCATCGCCTACGCCTTCCCGAAGCAGAAGCTGGTGTTCGGGCCGCGCAACATCCAGGCCCGAATCAACCAGGATCCGGTCATCTCCCAGCAGATCGCACTGTGGAACCAGCAGGGGTCGCGGGTGATCACCGGCACGCTGCTCGCGATCCCCATCGAGCAGTCGCTGGTGTATGTCCAGCCGCTCTACCTGGCCGCGGCCGAGCAGGGCGCGCTCCCCGAGCTGCGCCGGGTGGTGGTCGCCTACGGTAACCAGATCGCGATGGAGCCGACGCTGGAGGGCGCGCTGGCCCGCGTGTTCGGAGGCCGCGTGCGTGGGGAGGACGCGGCGGGCCGCCCGGTCGAGCGCGGGCCCTCCGCCCCGGGCACCGCCGCGGGCGCGGCGATCAGCGCGGGTATCCAGCGGGCGTGGGAGGCCTGGCAGCGCGGGCAGGAGGCGCTGCGCAAGGGTGACTGGGCGACCTACGGCCAGGAGCAGAAGCGGGTCGAGGAGGCGCTCCGCCAGCTGCAGGAAGGGCGCTAGGTCCGCGCGCTGAGGTAGAGCGCGGTCCCAACGCCCAGGAACACGATATTGGCGGTCCACGCGGCCAGGGCGGCCGGCAGCAGATCGGCCTGCGCGAAGGCCAGCGCGATCGAGTGCACGACCCAGTAGCCCGCCGCGATCACGATGGCCACCCCGATCCCCATCGCGCGGCCGCCGCTGCGCGGGGACACCAACGCGAAGGGGATCGCCACCAGCGCCATGATCACGTGCACCAGCGGGAACGAGAGCTTCGAGTAGAGCTGGACCAGGTAGCGGTTGACGCGGTTGCCGCCCTCCCGCAGACGTGACACGTAGGCTCTGAGCTCGAGGAAACTCATGGTGTCGGGCGCGTTCTGGACCTTGATGAAGTCGTCGATGTGCTCGGGCATCGTCACCAGGCGCGCGTCGAAGAGCTCCGAGGTCACCTGGTTCTGCGGGCCCACCTGGCGGTAGACCCCGTCGGTGAGCCGCCAGCCCTCGGGCGTCCACTGGGCGAGGCGCGCGTCGAGCCGATCGATCAGCCGGAAGCCGGAGCTGATGTCGAGCACTATGAGGCCCTCCATGGACTTGCCGAGCGGATCGAGCAGGGCCATGCGGAAGAACCGGGTGTCCGAGGAGCGATACCAGATCTGGGTCTGGCGTTGCAGATGCCGCGGGAGCTGGCCGCGGATCTTCACGCGATCCACCTCTTCGGCCTTGGCATTGATGTCGGGCAGGGCCGCCTCCTGGAAGATCACCGCCATCACGCTGATGCCGCCGGCCACCAGGAAGATCGGTAGGCTCGCCCGGTAGAGGCTGACCCCGGCCGCCTTGAGCGCGTCGAGCTCGCGCTGCCGGGTGAGCGACAGGAACATGAACACCGTCGCGATCAGCACGATCATGGGCAGGCCCTTGTACAGCTCGCCGGGCATGCGGTAGAGAAAGTGCTCCAGGATCGTGGTGAACGGCGGCTTGGTGCGCAGGAAGCGGTCGAGGGTCTGGAGCAGATCGACCACGCCGATGAGCACCGCGCCGACCATGGTGCCGATGCCCAGGAAGAGCAGGTACTGCCGGATCAGGTAGCGGTCGATGATGAAGGTGGACTCGCGCGGTCCGGCGAAGCGCCCGAGCCGCCGCAGCTTGCGCTCCTCCACCGGCCGCACCACCCGGCTCGGCCGGAGCTGCTCGACGCGGGTCCAGAGACGCCAGAAGAGATCGAACGCGGCGGTGGGCGCTCCCACCGCGCTCGCCCGGAGCAGGACCACGCCCACCACCGCCAGGATCGCATTGGGGATCCACACCGCGATGCCGGCGGGGATCCGGCCGCGCAGGGCGAAGCCCTCCATCGAGTTGTAGAGGATGTAGTAGCCCACCACGATGCCGAACGACAGGGCCAGCGCGGCCGCGCGGCCGCCGCGATGGGAGCGGATGCCGAGCGGGAAGCCCACCAGCGTGAAGACCAGCGCGGCCACCGGCAGGGCGAAGCGCTTGTGCAGCTCGACGTAGTACGGCGCGCTCGGCTGGCCTTCGCGGCGGAGCCGCTGGCCCTCCGCCACGAGCTGGCGCACCGGCATCTGCTTCTCGGGCTTTTCCTCGCGGGACACCGCGGCGATCGGCGAGTCCACCGGCAGGGTCATGTCGTAGAGGCTGAAGTAGGTCTGACGGAAGCGCCGGCGGTCGCCCACGTCGGATTCGCTGATGGATCCGTCCAGGAAGCGCAGGGTGATGCGCCGGGTTGCCTCGTCGCTCAGGAGGCGGCCCTCGCGGGCCACGATGATCCGCGACTGCTCGGGGTTGCGCTCGTCGGAGACGAGCAGGCCCTTCAGGCGCACCTGCGAGGCGCTTACCTCGTCCACGTAGATCACGAACTGGTTGAAGGTGGCGCTGAAGGTACGCTCCTTGATGCCGGTGGAGGCGCGCGACTGGAGGATGAGGAAGAGCTGGCGCTGGAAGGCCCCGCTCGACCAGGGGCCGACCACGAGCGTGAGCCAGGCGATGAGCAGGGTGACCACGATACCGACCGCCAGGAACGGGCGGAATAGCCGCAGCGGGCTCACCCCCGAGGCCTTCAGGGCCGCGACCTCCAGATCGCCGGCTAGACGGCCGCCTACGAGGAGCACCGCGACCAGCAGGGCCATCGGCAGGGTGAGGGCCAGGAAAGCGGGAAGCATGTAGGCCAGCAGCGGCATCACCAGCGCGAACGGCACGTTCTTGGTGATGACGAGGTCGGTGAGGTGGAAGATCCGGTCGATGACGAGGAAGAAGGTGAAGACGCCCACTCCGATGACGAAGGGCGGACCCAGCTCCTTGATGACGTACCGGTCGAGGATGCGGGTCATGCGGCACCATTGTACGCTAGCGCCATGACGGGGCGGCGGATCCACTGGGCGCTCCCGATCGCTCTGCTCCTCGCGCTCGCCCCGGCCCGACTCGGCGCCGCGCCGGATCGCCTCGATCGCTTCCGCGCGGTCGCCCGCGAGCAGCTCATGACCGCGACGGAGGCCCCGGCCCGCGAGCGGGCGGTGCGCGACCTGTACGAGCTGGTGGACGCCGAGGTGCTCGACAGTCTCCGTGGCGACGAGCCATTCTCCTCGGTCGTCTTCATCCGCGAGCGGCTCGACGCTCTGATGGACGCCTGGGGCGGGGCGACTCTGCGCGTGGTGCGCATTCCCGCTGCAGGGCGCCGCGCCCCGTTGACAGTGGGGCTCTACAGCCTCGTCGGCGTCGAGGGCTCCGGCTCGCTCCGCCTCTTCGTGGGCAATGGCCCGGGTGCCTCGCTCGCCGCCGCCTCCACGCACGATGGGCTCCTCGACGCGCAGGTGTGGCCGGCCGGGCCCGATCGGGTGGCTCGCGTGCTCGCCCTGTGGAGCGGGCCACCCGCGGCGCACGGCGTGCGCTCGCTACACGGCGAGCTGTGGCAGGCGCGCGAGCCCGATCGCGTGGAGCGCGCGTGGAGCACGGCCGAGCGGGAGCCGGGCGGGCTGCAGGTCACGGAGTGGCGCACCCAGCCGGGCGAGCTGGTGGTGCGCTACCAGCCGCACTATACCGGCTGGAAGCCGGGCTGTGTCGATCAGATGGAGCAGGAGGATCACTACCGGCTCGCCGCCGACGGCGGTCTCGCGGTGGCGAAACGGCAGCTCACCAACACGTGGCGACGCGACCTTGGCGCGGCGGCCGACGCGCTGCTCCGCGCCATCGCGGACGCCGACGCGCGCGCGATCGCGCGACTCGTGCCCGCCCCGGCGGTGCGCGCGCGCTTGCCTGCGGTCCTCGTGGCCGAGCCGGTGTGCGAGCAGATCGGTCCCTCCGGAGCACGCGGTCCGGTGACGATGGCCGCGACCGAGGTGCGCGACGGCCGTCGTGTGCCGTGGTCGCTGTCGTGGACGCGGAGTCCCGTGGGGTGGCGCCTGAGCGGCGCGCGGCCCGTGCTACAATGACGCGATAATATGAGCGAAATCGCGGACCGCTACGATCCGACGCGCGTCGAGCCTCAGTGGTACGCCGTCTGGG
>DATFWA010000139.1:0-5956 GCA_035259825.1 Candidatus Methylomirabilota bacterium
ATGTACTCGCCCAGGTCGGTCTCGACCGCCGTCACGCCCGCGTGCTCGAGCGCCTCGTTGAGATCGATCTCCTCGGTGGCCATGGACTTCGACTTCACCGCCATGCGGACTCCGCGCTCGCGGGCCAGGCGCAGCACGATCTCGCGTGCCTCGTCGGCGGTGGTCGCCCAGTGCACGACGCCGCCCAAGCGCTCCACGTTGTCGGCCAGCCGCTCCAGGTGGGCGTCGAGGCGCTGGAGCGTCGCCTCCTTGATGGCCCGCGCTTGGTCGCGCAGCGCCTCGCCCTGCGGGAAGCCGGCGAACGACTCGCGGCGAAGGTCGATGAACTTGGTGGTGGCGATGGTGAGGGCTTCCTGGAGGAAGGTGTCCTTGAGCGCCGCGCCCGCGCGCTCCGGGAACGGGGCCCGCAACGCGGTGTCGCTCACGCCTCCACCTCGCCGGCCAGCACCTGGGCCAGGTGCACCGCCTTCACCCTCGAGGCGCGGCGGGTGAGCCCGCCGCCCATCTGCATGAGGCAGCCCGCATCGCAGGCCACCAGGCAGCGCGCACCGGTCGCCTCCACGTTGCCGAGCTTCTTCTCGAGGATGGCGCTGGACACCTCGGGCAGCCGTACCGAGAAGGAGCCGCCGAAGCCGCAGCACTGATCGGCCCCCGGCAGCTCGACGAGCTCCACACCGGGCACGCCCCGCAGCAGGGCGCGGGGTGAGGACGACTCGCCGAGGCCGCGCAGGAGGTGGCAGGAGTCGTGGTAGGTGACCTTCCCGGCGAACGACGACTCGATACGGGTGACGCCGAGCACCTCCACGATGAACTGCGAGAGCTCGCGGGTGCGGCGCGCGAGCGACTCGGCGGCCGCGCGCAGGGCCGGATCGTGCTTCAGCAGGCCGGGGTACTCCGCCTTCACCATCCAGGCGCAGGAGCCGGACGGCACCACCACGTGCTCGGCGCGCTCGAAGAGCTTCACGGTCCGGGCTGCGACCTCCGCCGCGTCGTGGTGATAGCCCGAGTTGAACAGCGGCATCCCGCAGCAGGTCTGAGCCTCGGGGAAGTCCAGCTCGACCCCGAGACGGCGCAGGAGCCGGACCATCGCGACGCCGACCTCGGGGAAGAAGACGTCCCCGAGGCAGGTGATCATGAGCGAGGCCCGGACGCGAGCGGCCACCGCAGCTACTTTGCCTCGCGCTTCATGTGGGCCGGCGGCGGCGCCACCACCACGAGCACCAGCAGCACCGCGCTGCCGTCGTTGACCAGCCCGTGATCGACGCCGGCCGGGGCCACGAGCGCCTCGCCCGGCTCGAGGCGCTCCTCCGCGCCTCCGACCGAGAAGCGTCCGCTCCCCTCGATCACGTAGTAGATCTTGTCCTCGCCCTCGTGCCGGTGCGGCGACTGCGACTGGCCCGGCGCGACGCAGTAGAGATCGAGCTGCGTGCGGCCGGTGGACGAGAGCCCGATCTTGGCCATCTTGTCGGCCGCCACCTTCACGTGATCCCGGACCCGGATCTTCATCGCTCCTCCAGTGATCGAGCGAGCAGGGTCACCGGATGCACGACCTCCACCGAAAGACCCTGCGCGCGGCAGTGCTGGCGGATCTGCATCAGACATCCCGGATTGCCCGCGGTGACGATCTGCGCGCCGGTCTCCCGAATGCGGGCCGTCTTTCGGCTGCCCAGCTCGCCCGCCATCTCGGGCTCGAGCAGGTTGTAGATCCCGGCGCTCCCGCAGCAGAGGTCGGCGTCGGGCAGGTCGACCAGGGTGAGTCCAGGGATGCGGCGCAGCAGCTCGCGCGGCTGGGCGCGCACCCGCTGGCCGTGGGCCAGATGGCAGGCCTCGTGGTACGTGACCGTGTCGCGCAGCGGGCGGAGCGGCAGGTCGCAGTCGACCAGGACCTCCGAGATGTCGCGCACGCGCTCCGAAAAGCGCCGGCCCGTCTCGTCCGGCAGCCAGTGCCCGTATTCCTTCATGGCCGAGCCGCAGCCTGCAGCGTTCACCACCACCACGTCTACGTCTTCGAACTCGGGCATCAGCCGGCGCGCCATCACCCGGAACTCGTCGATGCGGCCGGCGTGCAGGTGCAGCGCGCCGCAGCACTCCTGGTCCCGCGGCACAACCACCTCGTAGCCCGCCGCGGCCAGGAGCCGCACCGTGTCGTCGTTGACGTCGGGATAAAAGAACCGCTGCGCGCAGCCGAGCAGCACCCCGGCGCGCCCCCGCACCCGCGCGCCGCGCGCCGGCACTCGCTCGGGCGGCAACGGCGTCGCCGCGGGCAGCGGAGGCAGCAGCGCTTCCATCGCATGCAGGCTCTTAAACGGCGAGAGGAGACGCAGCCCTCGGACGAGCGCCTGCAGGCCCGTGCGCTGGTACAGCCGCAGGCCGTGGAGCATTCGCCCGAGCCGGCGCGGGTGCGGAAAGACACCCAGCAGGAAGCGAAGCAGCGCCGAGTCCCGCTGCGGCGCCACGACCCCGCGGCGCTCCAGCTGGCCGCGCGTGGCCTCGAGCAGCTGGCCGAACGGGACGCCGGACGGACAGGCCGTCTCGCACGCCCGGCACCCAAGGCAGAGGTCAAGATGCCGGGCCATTGTCGGGGTGAGGCCGATGCGATCCTCCGCCGCGGCGCGCATGAGGTAGACGCGACCGCGCGGCGAATCCATCTCCTCACCGAGCACACGGTAGGTCGGGCACTGCGGGAGACAGATCCCGCAGTGCACGCAGGCGCGCAGCCCGTCCATGGCGGGCGCGTCCTTGGCGTCGAAGGCGCCCAGCCGGACCGCGACCTCGGGGCTCACAAGCGGCCCACGAAGCGTCCGGGACTCAGCACGTCTCCCGGATCGAACTCACTTTTTATCCGCTTCATTATATCCAGTATTTCTGGGTTGATAGATCCCCACGTCTCACATTCTAACTTAAGCTCGATCGGCCCGCGCTCGACCACCAGGCTACCGCCTTCGGCTTCGAGCCCCTGCCGCAGCGGCAGCACCACCTCGCGCGCGACTCGACCCCCGTCACCGCCCTGGATCGAGACCTGGAGCACTCCGTGCCCGGGCTGGCCGAGGAGCGCGACCTCCGCGCCGAGCGGCGCGGACTTGGACTGCGCCTGCAGGGCCCAGTCCAGCAGCCGTCGAGGCTCGCAGGCAGCGCGAAGGAGGATCGGGCCGGCCGCCGCCGGGCCGAGGCCGGACCAGATCGACTCCGGCCGGACGTCGCCGCCGCCTCCGTGGGCGGCGGCCAGACGCTCGAGCGCCCGACCCTGCGCCTCCACAGCCTCGGCGACACTGCTGAGGGAAATCAGGAACGCAATCGGATCGGCGGTGAGTCCCACCTGGCGGACCGCGCCGGCGTCGAGCAGCGCGGCCCGATCGGGCTGCAGCGGGGAGTCCAGCAGCGCCGCGAGGAATTCGCGCGCGCCCTCCGGAGCGGAGAATCCGAGCTGCCAGGAGCGCGACAGCGGCGGCATCGGATGAAGCCGCAGGGTGGCCTCCACCAGCACGCCCAGGGTGCCCAGCGAGCCCACCAGCAGCTTGGGGACGTCATACCCCGTCACCGACTTCACCACCTTGGCACCGCCCCACGTGATCGTGCCGTCAGCCTGGACGAAGCGGGCTCCGAGCAGGAGATCGCGCCCGGTGCCGTAGCGGAAGCGTCGGGGACCGCTCGCGTGAGTGGCCAGCACTCCGCCGACGCTGCGCGACTCACCGCCGGGCGGGTCGAGCGCGAGCATCTGGCGGTGGGGAGCCAGGTGCTTGGCGAGCCCGCCGAGCGTCAGGCCGGCCTCCACCGTCGCCACCATGTCCTCCGGAACGTAGTCACGCACCGTGACCAGCCGGCTCGTCTCCAGGATTAGATCGAGACGCCGCGGCGGATTGCCGAGGCCCTGGCTGGTGCCCGCGCCGCGAGGGACGACCGCGAGCTTCTCGGCGGCGGCGAGCGCGAGCACGCGACTCACCTCGTCCGCAGACCCGGGCCTCACCACTGCGGTCGGGATCAGGCCGTCCACCGCAAAGAAGGCCAGCGCGCCCGGATCGCGCAGCACGTGGGCTGAGCCGGCGATGTCGAGCAGCGCGTCGTGCAGCGCCGGCGCGGAGACGGCCACGCTCAGATCCAGGTGCCGGCGGGCAGCGGGCGCGCGGCGGGTCGGAAGCCCTCGCCGCAGGCCGGATGCGAGGGCAGGAGCTTGCCGGGATTCATGATCGCGTCCGGATCGAAAGCGCGCCTCAGCCGGGCCATGAAGTTGAGATCGGCCTCCGCGAACTGCAGGGGCAGGCTCTCGCACTTGTCGAGGCCTACGCCGTGCTCGCCGGTCACGCTGCCGCCCAGGCGGAGGCAGGCGTGCAGCAAATCTTCGTTGGCCTGCTTGGCCCGCTCGAGGTCTCCCGGCTTCTGGTCGTCGTAGCAGATCAGCGGGTGCAGATTGCCGTCGCCGGCGTGGAAGACGTTGGCGATCACCACCCCGTGCCGGGCGCCGATCGCCTGCAGCTCGCGCATGATCTCGGGCAGCCGGGAGCGAGGCACCACCGCGTCCTGCAGGAGCCAGTTGGGCGTGAGCCGGCCGAACACGCCGGCCGCCTCCTTCCGTCCCTTCCAGAGCAGCGCGCGCTCCGCCTCGCTGCGGGCCACCCGGATCTCGAGCGCGAGGTGGTTGCGGCAGATCGACTCGATCGGCGCGGCCTGCGCCTCGATCTCCGCCGCGGGACCGTCCAGCTCGATGAGCAGCACGGCGCCCGCTCCCTTCGGATAGCCCGCCTGGATGCCCTCTTCGATGGCTCGGATCACGACCTCGTCGAGCATCTCGAGGGCGGCGGGGATGATGCCGGCGCGGATGATGGCGGACACCGTTTCGGAGGCGTCCTCGATGGTGGGGAACGACGCGAGGATCGTCTTCACCGATTCGGGCAGGTGCGTCAGCCGCACGATCACCCCGGTCACCAGCCCGAGCGTGCCCTCGGCGCCGACCATCACCCCGGTCAGATCGTAGCCGGGCCGCTCGTGCGTCTTGCCGCCCAGCCGCACCAGCTCCCCCGCCCCGGTCACGACCTCGAGGCCCAGGATGTGGTTCACGGTGATCCCGTACTTGAGACAGTGCGGACCGCCCGCGTTGGTGGAGGCGTTGCCGCCGATTGAAGAGACCATCTGGCTCGACGGGTCTGGCGCGAAGAAGTAGCCGCCCTCTCGCGTGGCCTGGCTCAGCCACAGGTTGATGAGCCCGGGTTCGACGGTGGCGCAGCGGTTCGGGAAGTCGATCTCCACGATGCGGTTCATCCGCGTCATCGAGACCATGACCCCGCCCGCGGACGCCATGGCGCCACCGATGAGCCCGGTGCCTGAGCCGCGCGGGACGACCGGCACGCGCTCTCGCCGGCACAGGCGCACCACCGCGGCCACCTGCTCCGCCGACTCGGGCAGCACCACCGCCTCGGGGGCGCCCTTGTAGAACGTGTGCATGTCGCACTCGTAGGTGAGCAGCCCCTCGCGGGAGACGACGAGACCCCGGGCGCCGAGAATCGCCTCCAGCTCGCGGAGCACCCTGGGATTCAAAGCCATGGCGGGGGTCTCACCGGCTCAGAAAATACCACCGGCCCTCGTCGAGAGGGCCGGTGATCTTCAGGCGGCGACGGCGGGTGCGCCGGCTCAGCCGATCTTCCAGGTATCGCCCGACATGAGCAGCTTGGCGATGTCGCCGGGGCCGCGCTCCGAGACCACCTTCTGCTCCTGATCGACCAGGATCTCCTCGTAGGTCGCCTCGCCGGTCTTGTTGGCGAGAACCCCGAGCGGGATCGGATAGTCGGGCGCCCACAGCTGCGCCAGCACCAGGGCGGTGCCCCCGTCGGTCTCGTCGTGGACCCAGAGCGCGCTCTCCGCCACGTCCTTCACCTTCACAACCTTGGGCTTGACGCCTTCCAGCACCAGCCCGCGGCGGTCGTCGGGTGGGCCCCAGACCAGCGGCTTGCCGTGCTCGAGCCGC
>DATFWA010000140.1:0-35898 GCA_035259825.1 Candidatus Methylomirabilota bacterium
CGGCCCGCCACAACAAATAGCAACTAATGTGCGACACCACTACACCGCCGGCGTTGTCGGACACCTCATACTCAACTTCGTTCGCGGTGATCGGCATGAGGCACACGATACAGGGGTGGTGAATTCCTGCTCCCGCCGTGACCGCTTGGCCCGCTGGGGGCAGGTCGCCACTCGCCAGGCGGGCACGTATCGATGCCACCAGCCCTGGGTCGTCCCCGGCGGAGCCGCTGTCCATGCCTTGCCTCTTGGGGCCGGCCTCTCCAATAGGCTAAGCACGACATGATAGTCCCCGCCTATAACCGGCGAACCGCAAGGCTGTCACACACCAGGGGCTCCCGCAAGGACAGAAATGCCGGACTTTACGACGCGGCGCGCTGAGCGCTGTTAGGCGGGCCTCAATCGCGGCGAGCCGCTTCTGAAAGTTCCGGATTTGCCAGTCTAGCCGCTCGCGCCGGGCCTTGTTCGCGGTTGGCGTCGCCGCCAGCCACGCCTAGTGCTCGGGAGCACTTGAGGTTGACCTAGGACAGTTTCCTTGTTCCGCAACTTGGAGGAACTGCCCGGGTCTTCTCGATGCCCACTGGGGATGGCCAGCCCGGCGAGCCGAGTGCGATGGCGCACGCCGGTGAAGATCGTTCCCGTGCGCATGGAGGCAGCTCCCGCTCCGGTGCGAGGCGATGCGCCAGCCAGCGACTCAGTGACCCGTCGCCGGCCCCTTCCGATCGGGGAAGAGCGTCACGCACGTCTAGGCCGAGGAGCTGCGTGGCTTATAGATTGTCAAGCGTCAAGAGATTGGCGTGACATGTCAAGACGGCTGGACATCATTCACGTGAAGCTGGGTAAGGCTGTCGTCAGAGAAGTGTTGCCACCGTCTCTCTTGCAAGAGTGATTGAGGAGTAGGGAAGGACGCGGCAGCCTCGCTCCTCCGTTTGCTTCTGCGACCCAAACAGTGCTGGAGTAGGCTGCGGACTCTGTTCCAACGGATGGGCCGTGGCGTGAAGCCGACCAGGCTCCCGGATGGCGGCGTACCGCGAAAGCCAGGCCCCGTCGCCGAGGAATCTTGCGAATGCCTACGACTCGCCGTTCCCTGGCAATCCTGGCTGGGATCTCCGTGCTTGCCGTCCTATGCCTGGGCTACAGGTTTGCTATTTTGCCGATGGCGCCAAGCGTTGATTCGCTGTTCACGTACAGTTTCAACTACGCTACCGCGAACGGGTTGACCTGGGGCCGCGATTTCGTCTCGACGTTTGGGCCATACGGTTATTTGCTGCTGACGATGGACGTGGGAACTCTGGTAACTCGTACGATCATCTTCAACCTCGTGTTGGCGACCGGCACTGGGCTGGCGATTGCAACCTACATTCACTCGATTCACGGTCTGAGGATTGGTGGACGGTTCACGCTGGCAATGATTCTCGCCTATGCCGTGAGCCTTCCCGGAGCCGAGTATCGGTGGTTCGTTCTCTTTCTGCTTTTGCTTCTCACGGGAATTCATTTGGGCCAGAGAATGAGCCTTGTCGCATTTTGTCTCGCAGGCATCCTTGCGGGGTTCTATGTACTCGTAAAGTTCTCGCTCGGGACGAACGCGATGGCAACGCTGCTAATCGCTTGCTGTCTCACCCGTCGACTGCTTACCGTGAAAGCCCGCTTAGCGGTGACCTTGCCCGCTGCGACTGGGAGCTTCCTGGTCGCCTGGGTCGCCTACGAGAGAAGCTTCGCCGGTGTCAAGGCCTACCTGGCTACAGGGTGGTCGGTCGGTGCCGGCTATTCAGCGGCGATGAGCTTCGCCCCGGAGCGATGGTGGATCGGCGCCGTCAGCTTTCTGCTGTGGTTCGCGCTGATCGTTCTTTGGGTTGTGATGCGGCCCGGCAGCCATAGTTACCTGTCCCTCGGGGTTCTGGCGATGCCGTTGTTCGGCGCATGGAAGCATTCGATGGTCCGCCAGGACATTCACGTGATGATTCTTGTAACATTTGGTGTTTTTGTGGTCGCGATTCTCCTCACGGAAGCGGCGTCCGCATGGGGCTGGCGGCTAACAGTACCGATAGCCGGCATATTGCTGGTTCCCCTGTCGGTAAGCTGGTTCAATGCGGCACCCGCGCAGCTCAATGCGATGGCATCACTTGAGGAGGTAGCCCTCGGGCCCCTAAAGCTTCGCGGCGTGACGGACCTTGCTCGGTTGAGTGACCTCGAGGCATATCGCGAAACTACTGCTAGGGACTCGGACTCCTATCTGAGTCAGCACCGCTTGCCCGCTTCGCTCAGAAAAGAAATCGGCAACACATCCGTCGATGTCTACCCCTGGCGCATGTTCTATGTGATGGCCAACACCTTGAACTGGACCAACAGGCCGGTGCCGTCTTCCTACGGCGCGTATACGCCAGTTCTGGACCGCCTCGACGCAGCGTTTCTAGAATCACAGAAGCGGCCGACGCATCTGCTCTGGCATGCGACGAATGAAGCGGGGGTCAAGAGCATAGACGGTCGATATCTACTCTGGGATGAGCCACGAACGATTCGCGTTATCTTCGATTTCTACGATCTCGTGGCGGCTGAAGGAAGACTGATGGTACTGCGGGCTCGGCCGACTCCTCGTTTTGGCCCACCACAGCTGCTGGAGACTGTCAAGACGACCTGGGATACATGGATCCCGGTCCCCGAGAGCAGCGGCGTGCTCTTGGCCAGCGCAATAGCGGAAACTTCGTTGGTCGTTCCGATGGTCCGAGCCGTGTTTCGTGAGGAGCCCGTCTTTCTGTCCGTCCGGTTTCTCTCCGGCGAGACGGTGACCTATCGTGTTGTTCGTGACCAGATGGAGAGCGGGGTGTGGCTCAGTCCGTTCGCTGTTACGTTTGAGGAGTTACGGTCTCTGTTTCAGAGGGGAGGCGGGCGACGAGTCGTGGCCATTCGCTTTACAAGCGGGCGACTCCTCAGCTCGTTTTCAGCCATTACCGTGTCCTGGACGACCCTGCCGTTGGCCGCGACAGGAGCGCCGGCGGCTCGATGAGGGCGACGTCTCAGATCTGCTTCCAGAGGAAGGCGGCGCGCCCCATCCGCCGCTCGATCACCGCGACCCGGTGCTGGTAGACGGCGTTGCCCGACCCGGGGCGCCAGGCGGTGGGATTCGGCAGGATCGCGGCAAGCTGCGCGGCCTCGCGCTCGTCCAGATCGGCCACCGGCTTGCCGAAGTAGCGCTGGCTCGCCGCGCCCACGCCATAGACGCCCGGGCCCAGCTCGACCACGTTCAGGTACAGCTCCAGGATGCGCCGCTTGGGCAGGGTCCGCTCGAGCTGCCATGTGAGCAGTGCCTCCTTGGCCTTGCGCAGCGGGTTCCGGGATCTGGAGAGCCAGAGGTTCTTGGCCAGTTGCTGGGTGATGGTGGACGCGCCGCGCGGCAGCTCGCGGTCGCGCAGGGCGTCCCCGAGCGCGTTCTGCATCTCGTCGAGGGCGAAGCCGTGGTGGCTGAAGAAGTTGACGTCCTCGGCCACGAGGACGGCCCGCTTCACCGCCGGGGAGATCGCCGCGTAAGGCGTCCACTCTCGGGCGACGCGATCCGGCCGGCCTCGGGCGCGCTGCTCGGCCCGGTACCGCTCGATGAAGGCGGTCGTCGCGGGACGCTCGACGGCGAGGCTACCGACCGACGGCCAGGTCCAGATCTCGACCGCCAGCCACCCGCCGACCGCCAGCATCGCGATCACCACCAGGCGCCCGGCCCACCGGCGTCGGGTGCGCATGACCCATGGTATCGTGGGGCCTCATGAATGCCCTCAAGCAGCGCGTCGCAGCCGCGGTGGATCGGCTGGGTGACGATCTCACCGCGCTGTCGCACCGGATCCACGCGCACCCCGAGCTGGCCTTCGAGGAGACGCGGGCGAGCACCTGGCTCTGCGAGTTCCTCGACAAGCGCGGCTTCCGCGTGGAGGCGGGCGTGGGCTCGGTCGGCACTGCCTTCCGGGCGAGCCTCGAGACCGGCCCGGGCCCGACCCTGGCGATCCTCTGCGAGTACGACGCGCTGCCCGGCGTCGGTCACGCCTGCGGGCACAACGTGATCGCGGCCGCGGGCGCCGGCGCGGGCGCCGCGCTGATGGCCGCGCGCGACGGCCTGCCGCCGGGGCGCGTCGTGGTGATCGGCACGCCCGCCGAGGAGCGGGGCGGGGGCAAGGGAGTGCTCGTCGAAGCCGGCGTCTTCCGGGATGTCGACGGCGCGATGATGATCCACGGCTTCGACCGCACGCTGCTGCATCAGGACCTGCTCGGCGTGGTCCGCGTGACGTTCGAGTGGGCGGGCAAGGCCGCCCACGCCTCCGTCGATCCGTGGGAGGGGGTCAACGCGCTGGACGCCTGCGTACAGACCTTCAACGCGGTGAGCATGCTGCGGCAGCAGATGCGGCCGGATTGCCGCATCCACGGGGTGGTGGCGGAAGGCGGCGCGGCCGCCAACATCATCCCGGAGCGGGCGGTCGCCGACTTCAACGTACGCGGGCCGAGCCTCGAGGCAATGTGGGCGCTCTACCGGCGCGTCGTAGCCTGCGCCGAGGCTGCCGCGGTGGCGACCGGCACCCGGCTCACCGTGACCCAACACCCGGATGTCTACGAGCCGCTGAAGCGCAACCAGACGCTGCTCGATGTATTCGCGGACAACCTCGGCGCGGCCGGGCTCAGCGAGGGGCCGCCCGCGCCCGACCGGCTGGCGTCCTCGGACATCGGCAACGTGAGCCAGGTCACCCCCACCATCCACGCCTGGATCGCGATCGCGCCGCTCGGCACCGCGATCCACACGCGCGAGTTCGCGGCGGCCGCCGCGGCCCCGGGGGCGCGTGCGGGACTGCTAGCCGCCGCCAAGCTGATGGCCCTCAGCGTGGTGGACCTGCTGGCGGACCCGACGAGGCTCGCCGGGATGAAGGAGGAGTTTCGGAGCCGGTGAAGAGCCGGTTCACGCTCTGGACGGTCGCGGTGGTGCTCACCATCGCCATCGTCTGGGTGAGCGTCTTCACCATGGATCCGTTCCCGCCGCGGCGTATCAGCATCGCGACCGGACAGCCCGACGGGACCTACGACGCGCTCGGGCGAGAGTATCAGCGGCGGCTCCGCCGCGAGGGCCTCACCGTGGACCTGCGACGCACCGCGGGCTCGGTCGAGAACGTGGAGTTGCTCCGGCGCGGAGAGATCGACGTGGCCTTCGTCCAGGGCGGGATCTATCAGCCCGCCGAGGATCCGGAGCAGCGTCTGCGCGGCATGGCCGCGATCTACCGCGAGCCGCTCTGGATTTTCTATCGGGGCAAGCCGATCGGCGACGGCCTCGCCTCGCTCGCGGGCCGCCGCATCTCTATTGGCGCCCCGGGCAGCGGAACCGAGGCGGTGACACGGGCGCTCTTCGATGCCCTCGGGCTGTCGACGGCCGGCGCCAACGTCGTTCGCCTGACGTCTTCCGAGGCGCGCCGGGCGCTGGAGGAGGAGCGCATCGACGCGGCCTTCTTCGTGGCCTCGTACGCCGACGTCAACGTCGTCGCGCTGCTCCGCCGCCCGGACGTGCACCTGCTCGGCTTCACGCGCGACGTGGCCTTCGCGCGCAACTTCCGCTATCTCACGCCGGTGCGGCTGGACCAGGGACTGCTCGACCTGAGGACCGACCTCCCCAACCAGGACGTCACCCTGATGGCCCCCGCGGCCCTGCTCGTCTGCCGCGAGTCGCTGCATCCCCGCGTGGTCGAGCAGCTCCTGACCGTCGCCCGAGACGTGCACGGCGCGGGCAGCCTCATCGATCCGCCCGGGCGCTTCCCGACCCGCGAGGGCGTGGACGTCCCGCTCCACGAGGCGGCCGACTCGTTCTTGACCCGGGGCGAGTCGCTGCTCTCCCGCGTGCTCCCGTACTGGGCGATGCGCTGGTTCCTGCAGATGCGCCTGATCCTCCTGCCGCTGGTCGCGGTATGGGTTCCCCTGTTCGGCATCTTGCCGATGCTGCTGAACTGGCGCGGCAATCGCATCCTCCAGCAGCTCTACGCGGCGCTGCGCGACGCAGAGGCGGAGGTCGCCACCGCCACTGGAGAGGCCGCGCTACGCGACGTCATCGCTCGGATCCAGGCGCTGCGCAATCGCATCGAAGCGCTCGCCCAGCGACTGCCGCTGAAGCACCAGCGGGATCTCTATCACTGCCGCGTGCACGTCTCACTGGTGCTGGCCGAGGCGCGCGAGCGCCTGGCCGGGATGGTGCAGCAGCCCTTCTAGCGGGGACGGACGCGCGTGGAGCGATTGCCCACGCGCGCGGTGCGGATGCGCCGGCCGGGGCGACGGCCGAGCACACGACGCCAGACGCGATCGCTCACTACGACGAGGGCGAGCCCGACGCAGAACCCGCCGACGCCGATCCAGACCGCGGGCAGGTGACCGGCGAGCCGGAGGCTCATGTAGTCCACGCTGCGCTCCCCGGCGGTGCCCGCGGAGCCGGCCAGCCGGGCGCCCGCCACCACGAAGGACACCAGCGTGGCCAGGGGCAGCAGCACGCCCTGGAGACCGAGCGCGAGACAGGTGCGGGTGATCACGCGGCGGATCAGGGGCGCCCGGCCGATGAGCAGGATCGCCAGGATCGTGGCCACCGTCCACACGCCCCACTTGACCGGTGCGCTCATCGTGCCGGGCTTGCCCGCGTTGACGACGGTCGCGATCAACAGCAGCGACGCGACGCCCGAGGCGGCGCCGCCGACCGCGGTGGCGACCCTTCGCGAGGAGGATCGGCCACCGCGGCGGTCTCGTGGTCCGGCCCGCCCTCGGCGTGAGGCGGGGCGGCTCCTTCAGGAGCAGGTTCCACAGGAGCAGACTGGCCCCGATGTAGAACAGGAAGCCGAACAGCACCAGCAGGTTGGTGCCGGGCATGCGGGCGTCTAGGGAGCCTTCCAGATCACCCGCTCGGCGCCGTCGCCGAGGGCCACGGTCGGTGCGCCGCCCTGTCGCAGCAACATCGCGATGCGCTGCTTGCCGTCCCGGTCGTGCAGGCTCAGGAACGGCAGCTGGAAGTCCGAGCTGACCCGGAGCCAGAGACGTCCCTTGCCGCCGCCGTCGGTCAGGTTCAGCGTGGGCTGCCCGTCGCCGGTCACCGCGAGCATCGCGCGGCCGTTGCCCTCGCCGTCGTAGAGCCAGATCGCGGGCGGCCCGGCGGCCTCGAGCCCCATGGCGGTGCGGCGGCGGCCGTTGCGATCGTAGAGGGTGAGACCGGTTGCGCCCTCAGCGGTGAGGGCCAGCAGCGAGCGCGGCCGTCCCGCCTGATCGAGCAGGGTCAGGCTCGGCCGGCCGTCGCCGTAGGAACGCAGCTCCACGCGCGGCCGATCCGCTTGGTCGAGCAGGGCGAGCTGGGCAGTTCCGTCGGCGCGCACGGTGAGGCCGGCGCGCACACGGCCGCTGGCGCGCTCGGACAGCTCGACGGCGGCCTGCCCGTCCCGGCTGACGCTCAGCAGCGCGCGCTCCTGCTGAGTGTCGTCGGCCAGCGCGAGGGCTGCGCTGCCGTCGGGCCGCAGACCCAGGGTGGCGCGCACGTTGCCGGCGCTGTCGCGCAGCACGAAGCGCTCCGCCTCGATGGCGTTGCCCACCGGGGCAGGGGCGGTCTGGCCCATCACGAGGAACGCGGCCAGGCCGACGGCGGTCAGGGTGCCGTACAGCCTCAGGCGTCGATTCTCGCGCTCGAGACGGTCGATCCGGCGAGTCAGGATATCGGTCACGGCTTCACTTCTGGTGTCGCTCACGGTCCAGTCCTCCTACTTCTTGTCTTTCCTCTCGTCCGGCACCGCCGCCTGCAGCGTGACCGTGTCGCCCACGATCAGGAAGACCACGGTGCCGTTCGAGGCCTTGTAGGTCCATTGCTCCACTGGGCCCAGCTTGTTGATGTCGCTCGGCTTGCCCAGCGCCCGCTCGAGGTCGGCGCGGACGGTGATCCCGCGCGACTTCTCGAGGATGTCCTCCTTGCTGCGGCTGCAGCCCGTGGCGAGGCCCGTCGCGAGCATCCACAGCAGCACTGCCGTCATCACGCTGCGCATCGTGCGCTCCTCTCGGTCGTCGGGCCGGGGCGCCGCCGAGTCTATCAGAGTGACGACCGGCAGCAACCGGCCGGGGACGTCCCAGGTGCGGAGAGAGGGGAACATCTACGGGGACAAGCGGGCCAGCGCGAGCTTGCCGGCAGACGATCAGGTGTACGAGACCGCGGCGGGCCGACCTGGCCCGGCCGGGCCAGGGAGAGGACGGCTAGGGAGTGGTTTCCCCGGGACTCTGGTCGGGGTCGGTGGCCGGCACGGCGGGGGCGATTGTGGCGGGCCTCGCGGGCGATGCAGCGGCAGGAGCCGGCGCGGGGCGCGCGGCCCGGGGCGCCTCCGCGTACTTGCTCTTGAGCTCGCGCACGAGGGCCTGGTACGACGACGCGCGGATGATCCTATCGAACTGGCCGCGGTAGTTCGCCACGAAGCTCACGCCCTGAACCGCCACGTCGTAGACCATCCAGCGCGAGCCGACCAGGTGGAGCCGGTAGTCCACCCCGATCTCGGCGCCGCGGCCGGTGACGATCTTGGAGCGGACGGTCGCGAACTCGGCCTCCACCGTCTCTCCGAGGTAGACGACCTGCTCGCCCGCGTAGCCCTCGAGGCGTCCGATGTAGGCGCGGGCCAGCAGCTGCTTGAACACCGCCACGAACTCGGTCTGCTCTTGCGGGGAGCGCTCGCGCCAGTGCAGCGCCAGGGCCCGGCGGGCCATCTCCTGGAAGTCGAAGAGCCGCTCGGCGATGCGCTGCACTTCCGCGCGTCTCCGATCCTGGCCGATCGGCGCGGCCAACTGTGAATCCTGCACGATCGTCAAGACTTGGTCGGTTGCAGTCTGCACCACCTGGGTCGGGGTCGCGTCCGGCTGGCCGGATCCGCCGCCGGCGGCGAGCATGAGCCACATCGCGAGCGCCTTCTGCATGACCGCATCCGGGAGCATGCGCCATGCCACGGGACGGCGCGCCCAAGCATGGGATTTCGTGAAGGTCTGCGCGCGAGCGCGCCGCGCGGATTCGTCAGCGGCGGGACGTTCGTCAGGAGCCCGACGGGACTCAGCGGAACGAGACGGTCAGTGTCTCCCGGGCAACGCGCTGCAGCTCGATCATGTCGAACGGCTTCGTGAGCACCGGCACCTTCACGTCGTCCATGAACCGCTGGTAGTCGGCGTGCTCCGACGTGCCGCTGATGAACACGAAGCGGCGGAGCAGCTCCGGCCGTTCCCGCTCGAGCTCCTGATAGAGACCGAGGCCGTCCAGCTCGGGCATGCGCAGGTCGCTCAGGATCAGGTCGTAGTCTTTGCCGGCGATCCGCTCGAGCGCAACGATGCCGTTCGAAGCGGTGTCGACTTCGTAGCCGTCGCCGCCGAGCATGTCGGCGATGAGCTGAGCGATGATCGTCTCGTCGTCGACGACGAGAACCTGTGGGCGACTCAGACGCTCGTTCATGTCCTCGCATTGAGCAAGAGCCGGGCCAGCCTGGCGCTGCAGCGAAATCATCCCCTTGCCGGGGAGGCGCCCGCCCGGAGCACACAAATCGTCAGCGCCTGGCCCGGAAATGAGCAGCGATTCAGCGCCAGGCCGGCTGCATCCGTCGCGACGCCACGCCGCGGATGCCGAGCCAGAGCTTTCCGAGGAACACGAGCAGGACCATCAGCGCCGCGTTGGCCAGCGAGTACTGCCACCAATCGTTGAGCTTCCATCCGAGCCACTCGCTGGTGAAAGAGAAGACGATGAAGTGGTGGAGGAAGTAGAGCATGAGCGAGGTGCGCCCGAGGATCACGAGCCAGCCCACGGGAAGGCGGCGCACCTCGACCAGGTAGTAGGCGAGGCCGAGCACGCAGAAGACGGAGCCGAAGCACAGCAGGTTGGTCACCCCGCGCGGAGTCCAGTGATTGTTCAGGATGAAGTCCCGCTTGAACGCGAGCGAGAGATGGACCGCCGTGCCGTGCGCCGCGTCCCAGGCCGCGAAGGCGACGAGGCAGGCGAGGCCGGCGCCGCTCATGAGCGAGAGGTAGCGCGCGCGCCGCTCCGCGGTCTCCTGGTGCGCCCACGCCCAGCCGAGGACCAGGCCGATCCACACCAGCGAGATCCACGGCCACGGCGGGAACTCGAAGAAGAGGATCCGGGCGATCACCGGATGGGCGGGAAGCCAGTCGGCGATCGATCGGAACGAGAGGGAGAACAGGACGTACAGCCCGATTGCCAGCGCCAGCAGCAGGTAGCGGGCGGCGCGGCGATGGAGCAGCAGCATCGGCGGGAAGCCGAAGATGATGCCGAGGCCGATGGTCTGCAGCACCCCGCCTTCCCAGAAGGGCTCGTCGCGGAACACGAGGAAGTTGAGTAGCCACGAGGCGAGGACGAGCCGCGCTCCGCGCTGGAGGAACTTGGCGGCGACCCCGCGGTCCATCGACGGGCCCCCGGCCGCGGCAGCCCTCCGGGCGTACGACAGGGGAAGACAGAAGCCCACCAGGAACAGGAACAGCGGCGCGCCGACCGCCATGCTCGCGTAGATCAGGTTGTAGCGCGGCCATCCCATGGTGCCGTCCTGCCACCAGCGCCCGGTGTGATTGATGATCATCAGCACCAGGGCGAAGCCCCGAACCGCGTCCAGGAATTGCAGACGCTCCGTCTGGCCGCGCTCGACCAGGGCCGGCCCTGCCATCGTCCTGCTCCTCCGCCTTGGCCGGTCCGGTTACCGCGGGACCTTCGTCGGCGTCCGCCGCGGCGTGAAGAACTTCGGCCGATCCATCCGCCCCACCGGCACCTCCACCAGGGCCGGCCGGTCCCGGTCGATGGCCTCGCGCACGAGCCGCCCCACCTGGGTCGGCTCGGTGGCGCGCAGGCCGAGCACGCCGAAGGCGTCGGCCAGCTTCATGAAGTCGGGGTTGGCCAGCTCGGCCCCGTACTGTCCGCCCCAGGACTCGTCGAGGTCGCGCGCCACGTTGCCGTACGAGGAATCGTTGAAGACCACCGCGACCACGTTGACGCGGTGCCGCACCGCGGTCGAGAGCTCCTGGGCGTTGAAGAGGAAGCCGCCGTCGCCCGACACCGACACCACCGGCCGATCCGGACGGGCCACCTTGGCGCCGAGCGCTACCGGATAGGCGTACCCCAGGTTGCCGGAGTACGAGGAGGAGAGATACGTGCGGGGCTCATACACCGGCCAGAACGGCCGCGAGTAGTAGCCGATCTGGGTCATGCCCGCCACCAGGATGGCGCTCTCCGGCGTCCCCGCGCGCAGCGACCGGAGGATCGACGCGTTGGGCTCCATCGTGTCATCGGCGGCGATCCGCGCGCGCAGCGCCTCGTGCTCGGCCTTGCGGGACGCGCGGGGCGGGGAGGCGGCGCGGAGCCGCTCCAGCAGCGCTTCGAGCGTGGCCCGCGCATCGCCGACCAGGCCCATCGTGTCCTTGTGGGTGCGGGCGATCTCACGCTCGTCCGCGTCGATCTGAATGATGCGGGTGCCGGGCTTGAACGACACGGTGGCGAGACGGCTGCCGACCGCCAGCACCACGTCGGCCTCGTGGATGTGCGCGCGGAGCGGCGACTCGCGCCAGAACGCGGCGCCCAGCGAGAGCGGATTGTGGTCGCTGACCGCGCCCTTACCCTCGGCGGACTGGGCCACGCCGGCCTGCAGGTGCTCGGCCACCGCGGCAAGCGCGTCGTGGGCGCCGGAGAGATGGACGCCGCCGCCCGCGTAGATGAGCGGGGCCCGCGAGGCGAGCAGCAGCTCGGCGGCGCGATCGATATCGCGCGCGGCCGCGGCTGGGCGCTCGATCTCGGCGGGCGGGAGCAGCTCGACCAGGCCCTCGTCCTCCATCGTCTCGGGCGGCATCTCGATCTCGACTGGGCGCGGCCGGCCGGAGCGGAGCTGCCGGGCCGCCTCGCGGACCGCGGCGGGCACGTCGGCGACCTGCAAAACGCGCCGGCGCCACTTGGTAACCGGCGCGATGCAGTCCTGCTGGTCGTTGACCTCGTGCAGGAGGCCGAAGTCCTTGCCGATGTTGTCGCGCGGGATCTGGCCGGAGAGCATCAGCACCGGCGACGAGGCGGAATACGCGGTGGAGAGGCCAGACATGGCGTTGAGCAGTCCGGGGCCCGGAACCACCAGCGCGGTGCCGAAGTCGCCGCCCGCCCGCGCGTAGCCGTCGGCCATGAAGCTGGTGGCCTGCTCGTGGCGCGTGGTGATGAAGCGGATGCGCGGCTCGTCCCGCAGCGCGGCCATCACGCCGTAGAGCTGGACGCCGGGCAGCCCGAAGACCACCCGAACGCCCTCGTTGTAGAGCGAGCGCACCAGCGCCTCGCCGCCGGTCATGGGTGTCGCCGCCATGGTCGCTGCCTCCTCCCGGCCGTGCCTCAGGGCGCCTCGATGGCGCCGGCCTGGGCCAGCTCGTCGATGTCGCGGTCCTTGTAGCCCAGCAGCTGCGTGAGCACCGCGCGGGTGTGCTCGCCGACCCGGTAGGGCGCGGCGCCGGCCGGCGCGGTCGCGCGGCCGTCGATCTGGAACGGAGTGGCGGTCACGCGCACCTCGCCGCGCGCCGGATGCGAGACGGTGGGGAAGGCACCGCGGGCCTGGAGATGCGCGTGCGCGGCGACCTCCTGGGGCATCAGCACCGCCGCCGCGGGAATACGCGCCCCGCGGAGCGCGTCCAGCGCCTCGTCCACGGTGGCGAAGCGCGCGAGCCACTCGCCGATGATGTCGCGCAGCGCCGGCCAGTTTCGCCGGCGCTGATCGGGCGTCTCGAAGCGCGGGTCGGTGGCCAGGTCCGGCCGGCCGAGCAGCGCCTGCAGGCGCGGCCACAGCGCGGCGGCGCCACCGGTCTGGAGCGCGAGGTGGCGGTCGCCGACCGCGAACACGCCCATGGCCGGCCGCGGCGAGCCCTGCGACTCGCCTCCGTTCAGCACCGCCGCGTAGGAGACATCGTCCGCCGCGATCAACGCCTCCAGCATCGAGACGTCCAGATACGCGCCCCGGCCGGTGCGGTCGCGGCGGCGCAGCGCGGCCAGGATGGCCCCGAAGGCGTGGGTGCCCGCGAGCACGTCGGCGGCCTGCAGGTTCGACGCACGCGGGGCGTCCAGGTCGCCCTGATCGAGGTGCATCATCCCGGACGCCGCGTTGATGATGTGGGCGAACGCCTGCCGCTCGCGCCATGGCCCGGTCTGGCCGAAGCCCGAGATCGAGCAGTAGACCAGGTCGGGCTTGATCGCGGCCATCGCCGCGTAACCCAGGCCCAGCTTGTCCACCACGCCGGGCGCGAAGTTCTCGACGAACACGTCGGCCACCCGGCAGAGGTCGGCGATCACCGCGCGGCCCTGGGGGTGGCTCAGATCCACCGCCACGCTCTGTTTGCCCACGTTGATGCGGATGAAGTAGGTGCTCTGGTCGGCGCGACCGGGCTCCACCTGCAGGTGGTTCTTCCGCATGTCGTCGCCCTCGCCGGGGCGCTCGATCTTGACCACGCGGGCCCCGAGATCGGCGAGCAGGCGAGTGCAATAGGGACCGGCGAGCACGCGGGTGAGATCGAGGATCACGAGGTCGGCGAGCGGACCGGCGACGTCGGGCACCGGCAGAGTATAGCGCGCCGATTGACGAGGCGCATCTGCCCCCCTAGACTCGCCGCATGCGACGCAATCGACTCCGTGAATTGCTTCGGGCGGGCCGACCCTCGATCGGCACGCACATTCATTCCGCGTGGCCGGCGGTGGTGGAGCTGGCGGGCCATACCGGCCTCTTCGACTACGTGGAGTTCGTGGGCGAGTACGCGCCCTACGATCTCTTCGCGCTCGAGAACCTCGCGCGAGCGGTGGACACCTTCGACCACATGACCGCGATGTTCAAGGTCGAGCAGCAGCCCCGCACCTACCTCGCGGTGCGCGCGATCGGGGCGGGGATCCAGAACCTGCTCTTCGCCGACCCGCGCACGCCCGACGACGTGCGCGAGTGCGTGCGGAGCGTGCGGGCCGAGACGCCGGAGGCCGGCGGCATCCACGGCGTCGGCATGCGCCGCGACGTGGGCTACGTGGTCGACGTGGGCTCGCCCGCGTTCGTCCAGGCCCTCGATGACGCGGTGGTGGCGATCATGATCGAGAAGGCCTCCGCGGTGGACAACCTGGAGGCGCTGCTGTCGGTGCCAGGCGTGGACATGGTGCAGTTCGGGCCCGCCGACTACTCGATGAGCATCGGCCTGGCGGGGCAGTGGAGCCATCCGCGGGTGGTCGAGGCCGAGCGTCACGTGATCCGGACCGCGCTGGCCATGGGCATCGCCCCGCGCGCGGAGATCTCGCACCCCAGCGAGGCCAAGGCCTATCTGGACCTCGGCGTCCAGCACTTCTGCATGGGCTGGGACGTGAGCATCCTGTTCGACTGGCTCAAGAGCGAGGGCCGAGCCCTGCGTGATCTGCTCGGCGCGGGCTAGCGCGCCGCACCCCGCGACCATGACGCGTGGCCCGGGACGTCCCGCCGTCTCGCTCGGCGGCCCGGTCGTCCTGGTTCTGCTCGCCCTGTCCGTGATCCTGAGCGGCTGCCGTGACCGGCCGGCCGCCGGCGCCCCGGTCACCCTGGTATTCAAGCACGCCAAGATCCTCGGGCCGGCCGATCCCGTCCCCGGTCTGCTGCGGCGCTTCGAGGCGAAGCATCCGGGCGTGCGCGTGGTGAGCGAGGCCCTGACCTGGAGCAGCGACGAGCAGCACCAGTTCTACGTGATCAACCTCGAAGGGGGCACGCCGCCCTTCGACGTGATGATGCTCGACGTGATCTGGGTGCCCGAGTTCGCACGGGCCGGCTGGATCTTGGATCTCACCTCGTTCGTGCCGCCGGCCGAGCGCGAAGCGCATTTTCCGTCGGCCATCGAGCCCGCGCTGGAGAACGGCCGCCTCTGGGCCCTGCCGTGGTTCATGAACGTGGGTCTCCTCTACTACCGGAGCGATCTGCTCGCGCGCTACGGCTTCGCGCCGCCCCGCACCTACGACGCGCTGATCGAGCAGGTCCGCCACATCCGCGCGAGAGAGGGCGATCCGCGGCTCGACGGCTATCTCTGGCAGGGCAAGCAGTACGAGGGCGGCATGGTCAACGTGCTGGAGGCTTTGTGGGCGAATGGGGCGCGGCTGCTGGACGAGGCGGGCCGTCCCTTCCCGGAGCGGGAGCGCGCGCGGGAGTCGCTCGCGTTCCTGCGCGGCCTCATCAAGAGCGGGATCAGCCCGGCCTGGGTCACCGCCGCCGACGAGGAGCTCACGCGACGCCCCTTCGGCGACGGGCGCGCCATCTTCCTGCGGGGCTGGCCCTACGCGCTCGACCTCTTCGAGCTGCCGGACTCGCGCGTGCGCGGCAAGGTCGGCGTGACCGCGCTGCCGCGCCTTGCCCACGGGCCGGTGGGCGCCGCCTCCACCGGCGGGGCTCATCTCGCGGTGAGCGCGGGCACGCGGCACCCGGCCCTCGCGGTGGAGTTGGTCCGCTTCCTCACGAGTGAGATGGCCCAGCGCGCGATGACCGAGGGTGCGGCGCTGCGGCCCTCGCGTCCGGCGCTCTATCACGACCCGGCACTGGTCGCGCGCGACCCGAGCCTGCCCGCGCTGCTCGGGCTGACCGAGCGGGGACACCCGCGCCCGATCACGCCGTACTACCTGATGCTGTCGACCACGCTGCAGCCGGAGTTCTCCGCGGTGCTGGTGGGGCGCAAGTCGCCCGAGCGGGCCATCGCGGACGCGTCGGCGCAGATCGATCACCTGCTGCGCGCCATCGCCCCGTGACCGATCGCCGCCTCGGCTGGCTCCTGCTGGCGCCCGCCCTCGCAGTGCTGGGCGGTCTCACCGTGTATCCGGCGCTGTGGGTGATCTGGCTCTCGCTCCAATACCGCATCCCGGTGTTCTCGATCTCGCGCTGGGCCGGCCTCGACCACTACGCATTCCTCGCGGTGGACCCCCGCTTCTGGAGCGCGGCCTGGGTCACCGCGATCTTCACAGTGGTCTCGGTCGCGCTCGAGTGCGCGATCGGCCTGGCCATCGCGCTGGGCCTGCGCGGCCAGCGTCGCGCGCGACGGGTCGCGCTCGGGCTGCTGCTCCTGGCCTGGGCGCTGCCGTCGGTGGTGACCGCCAAGATGTTCGAGTGGCTCTACCATCCGGCGGGCGGGCTCGTGAACTTCCTCCTTGGGGGCCGGCTCATCAACTGGCTGGGCGATCCCGCGCTGGCTTTGCCGGCTCTGATCGCGGCCGACGTGTGGCGCTCCACCCCCTTCGTGGCGCTGCTCTGCTACGCGCGCCTGCTGAGCATTCCCGGCGAGCTGTACGAAGCGGCCCACGTGGACGGCGCCGCGGGATTGCAGTCGTTCGCGCGGATCACCTGGCCGCTGGTGCGGCCGCTCCTGCTTGTCGCGCTGCTCTTCCGGACGCTCGACGCGCTGCGGGCCTTCGACATCATGTTCGTGCTCACTGGGGGCGGGCCCGCCGGGAGCACCGAGACCCTCACGGTCTACGCGTATCGCTCGCTCTTCCAGACGCTGCAAGTGGGCTTCGGCTCTGCGATCGGGGTGGTGGTCTTCGCGCTGGTCATGCTGGTGGCGGTGGCCTACCTGCGGCTGATCGACGCCGAGGAGCGCGCCACGTGAGGTCGGGCCGCCTGCGCGACGGCCTCGTGCTCGTCGCCCTCGTCGTCTACGCCACGCCCTTCTTCTGGCAGGCGCTGACCTCGCTGCGCCCGGATACCGAGCTGCTGCCGCTCGCGCACCTTTGGCCGAGCCGGCTCACCCTCGTCCACTACGACGCGGTGCTGCGCCAGAGCCTGATGCCCCGCGCGCTGCTCAATAGCTTCGGCATCGCGCTCTCGACCACCGCCCTCGCGGTGGGGCTCGGCACGCTCGCCGCCTACGCGCTGGCCCGGCTGCCGGTGCCGGGCCGCCGCGTCATCCTGCTCAGCATGATCGCGGCCACCGCGTTCCCACAGATCGCCACCGTGAGCCCGCTCTACCTTCTGCTGCGCGCGCTCGGCCTGCGCGACACCTGGCTCGCGCTGGTGTTGGCGAACGCCTCGTTCACGCTGCCGCTGGTGATCTGGCTGCTCGCCGGCTTCATCCGCGAGATTCCGCGGGCCCTCGAGGAGGCGGCTGCGGTGGACGGTGCCGATCGGCTCGCCGCCCTGCGCTGGGTCGTGCTACCCCTGGTCGCCCCGGGAATGGCCTCGGCGGGGCTGCTGGCCTTCCTCTTTTCCTGGAACGAGTTTCTCTTCGCCTACAGCTTCACGGCCAGCGAGGCGAGCCGGACGGTGCCGGTAGCCCTGGCTCTTTTCCCGGGCGTGTTCGAGGTGCCGTGGGGCGACATCGCGGCCGCGTCACTCCTGGCCAGCCTGCCGCCGATCGTTATCCTGGTCGTCTTTCAGCGCTACCTGGTGCGCGGCTTGCTCGCGGGCGCGCTCCGGGAGTAGGGCCGACCTCCGCTCAGCGCCTCGGCTCCACGATCTCGAACATCAGGCGGAAGTCGTCGAGCGCCTCGAAGAGCTCGACGACCCGTGCCACGTCGCCGTCGATGGTGACGAGCCTGCGGCGCCGGGCCTCGTCGAGGGTCGTCTCGCGCAAGACGAGACGGTCGAGTACCGCGCGCTCGAGCGTCACGGTGGCGTCGGCGACTCCGTGCCTGGGGTCGCGGAGATAGGTCAGCGCACAGTTCTCGAGATTCAAGCGGTATCGCGCGCCGAGATCGGACAGCACCCAGTCGAGCACGACCCGCTTGCCTTCCGCTCTCGACGCGTCGAGGCGCACCGCCAGGTAGTCGAAGAACAGCTCTGGGCTCATGGCGCGGACCACGTCCGGGCTGACCGGGGCCCGGGCGCCGGCGTCTCCGAGACCGCGGCGCAGCTCGAGGGCGCCCAGCAGGTACGCGTTGCGCCAGGTCGCTGACTCCGCGGCGTAGCCCATCTGCTCGAGCGCCGACGCTCCCAACCGCCGCGCCTCCACGTTCGCGGGGTCGGCGAATACCACGTGGCTCATGGCCTCGGCGACGAAGCGGTACTCTCCCCGCTCGAAGTCCTCGCGCGCGCGGGCGATCGCGGCGTCCGCGCCGCCCATGTACTCGACGTACTTCCGACCGCGCTCGACCGGCGGGAGCGGATTGAGGTTCGCGGGGTTGGCGTCGTACCAGCCGATGTACCGCTGGTACACCGACTTCGCATTGTGGCTGAGCGTGCCGTAGTAGCCGCGCACGTGCCACGTCGCGGCGAGACTGCCCGGCAAGGTCAGCCGCTCCGCGATCTCGGGCGGCTTGTAGCCGTGGTTCAGCAGGCGCACCGTCTGGTCGTGCAGGTACTTGTAGAGGTCCCGCTGCTTGCCCAGGAAGTCCAGGAGCCGGGCGCGCCCCCACACCGGCCAGTGGTGCTGGGCGAAGGCCACGTCGGCGTCGTGCCCGAAGCGATCGATCGCCTCGTTGAGATACTTGGCCCACGCGTTGGCATCCCGGGCCTGCGCGCCGCGGATCGGGTAGATGTTGTGGAGGTTGTGGGTCGCATTCTCGGCCAGATTGAGCGCCCCGAGCTGCGGGTAGAACAGGTGCATCTCGGCGGGCGCTTCCGTCTGCGGCGCGAGCTGGAACACGATCTCGATGCCGTCGAGGCGGTGGGTCTCGATGGGCTCCGCGATGGTCCGCGTCGGCGGGATCAGGGTGACGGTGCCGCGAGACGTGACCTTGCCGAGGCCGGCGTCCACCTGGCCCCGCGGGCCCCGGGGCAGGGTGGCGCCGAACTGGAACTGCCCGCGGCGGACCATCGCGCTTCCGGCGAGCACCGCCTCGGTGGCGATCTCTTCGAGAAAGCCCTCGGGCGCGATGACTGGGACGCGCCCGGCTCGGACCTCGGCCTCGTCGACGACGCCACGCACGCCGCCGTAGTGGTCGGTGTGGCTGTGGGTGTAGACGATCGCGGTGACCGGCCGCCCGCCGCGATGCGCGCAGTAGAGGTCCAGCCCCGCGCGCGCCACCTCCGTGGACAGGAGCGGGTCGATGACGATCAGGCCCCGGTCACCTTCGATGATCGTCATGTTCGAGATGTCGAACCCGCGGATCTGGTAGACGCGATCCGTGACCTGGAAGAGGCCGTGATGCATGTTCAGCCGCGCCTGCCGCCACAGACTCGGGTTCACGGTGGGCGGCGCCTCCGCCTCCTCGAGGAAGGCGTACTCCGAGAGGTTCCAGACGATGCGGCCCCGCTCGTTCCGGATCACGACCTCGGGCAGGGTCGCCAGGAACCCGCGTCGCGCGTCCTCGAAATCCTGCGTGTCCCGGAACGGGAGGACGTCGAGCAGCGCGCGGTTCTGCGCGCGCGTGATGGGTGTGGCGTCCTCCGGCTCGGGACCGGCCGCCATCATTCGGGAGCCAGTCCGGGAACGACCGACGCGTTGGGCAGCGCGCGAAAGACCTCGGGCGCGATCTTCACCTTGAGCGACCGACTGCCTCCACCCAGGATGATCCAGGGCAGGGGCATCAAGCCCTCGTCGACGTAGATCGCCAGGTCCGGGGGTAGCGCGAACACGGTCACTCCGCCCAGCATCATCCCGGTGAGCTCGCGCGTCTCCTCCGGATCGGCGAAGGACAGGCGCGAGACCCCCAGCAGCTTGCGCACCGTGTGATTGACGTCGACGCGCTTGGTCGCCCGGACGACGCAGGCGCAGTAGCGCTTCGGCTCCTTCTTGGAGCCGACGATGATGGTGTTGGCCGACTGCTCCATCGGATAGCCGTACTGGGCGCAGAAGGCGGCGGTGTCGGCATACTGCGGATCGATCTCAACCATTTCGTGAGGCAGGCCCAGGCTCGCGAGCGTCTGGCGCACGCGCTGCTCGATCTCGTCGGCGGCGATGATGGGATCCTCCCTGGCATCGTGGGAATCGTTGAAGCGAGGGGAGCATACCGCCGCCTGGACGCATCCGCTAGAATCGAATCATGGAGACACGCGAGACGCGGGCGTCGAGCGAGCAAGAATCCCGGCGGGTGGCCGAGCAGTCCCGCCAGGAGGTCTGGGAGGGGCGCGGATTTCTGCGCGAGCTATTCCTCGGCCGCCTGGCCCTCGACCTCATCCATCCGTTCCCGCACGCGGGCAAGGAGCGGCCCGAGTTCACGCGCTTCCTGGACTCACTGCGCACGTTCCTTCATGATGACGTGGATCCGGCCGTGATCGACCGGAGCGGCGAGTACCCGCCGTCGGTGCTGGACGGACTGCGTCGGTTGGGCGCCTTCGGCATGAAGATCCCGAAGGAGTACGGCGGCCTCGGGTTCACCGTGTCTGAGTACTGCCGGGCCATGGAGCTGGTCGGCAGCTACGACGGCAACATCGCGGCGGTCCTGTCGGCGCACCAGTCGATCGGCGTGCCCCAGCCGCTCAAGCTGTTCGGCACCGACGCCCAGAAGGCGCGCTACCTGCCACGCTGCGCGGCCGGCGCGATCTCCGCGTTCGCGCTGACCGAGCCCGAGGTGGGCTCCGATCCGGCGAGTCTCTCGACCACCGCGGAGCGGCAGGGCGATCACTACGTGCTCAACGGCGAGAAGCTCTGGTGCACCAACGGCACCATCGCCGAGCTGCTGGTGGTGATGGCGCGCGACCACGAGACGCACCGGATCAGCGCGTTCATCGTCGAGACCGGATGGGAGGGCGTGCAGGTCGAGTACCGCTGCCGGTTCATGGGGCTCCGGGCTCTCGCGAACGGGGTCATCACCTTCCGCAACGTCCGAGTGCCCCGGGAGAACCTGATCGGCCGCGAGGGGCAGGGGCTGAAGATCGCGCTGGTGACGCTCAACACCGGCCGGCTCACGCTGCCCGCGGTGTGCGCGGGCGTGGCCAAGCGCTGCCTCGAGATCTGCCGCGGGTGGGCGGCCGCGCGCGTGCAGTGGGGCGCGCCGATCTGGAAGCACGAGGTGATCGGGCACCGCATCGCCGACATGGCCGCCACGGGCTTCGCGATGGACTCGGTGGCCCGCCTCGCCGCCGAGATGGCCGACCGGGGCGGCTACGACATCCGGCTGGAGGCGGCCGCGGCCAAAGAGTGGAACACGGTGCGGGCCTGGGAGCTGGCCGACCAGACGCTACAGATCCGGGGCGGGCGCGGGTACGAGACCGAGTCGTCGCTCGCCGGTCGCGGCGAGGCACCGATCGGCGTGGAGCGCATGATGCGCGATCTGCGCATCAACCTCATCTTCGAGGGCTCCAGCGAGATCATGCATCTGTTCATGGCCCGCGAGGCGGTGGACAAGCATCTGGAGGTCGCGGGCGCCTTGATCGATCCCCGTCGCGCCGCGGCCGAGAAGCGCGCGGCGCTGCCCGGCGTGGCCGCCTTCTACGCGCGCTGGTACCCGATGCTCTGGCTGCGCGGCGTGACTGGTCCCGGCCGCTTCGACGACTTCGGGCCGCTGGCGCGCCACCTGCGCTTCGTGGAGCGCAGCGCTCGGCGCCTGGCGCGGGCCAGCTTCCACGGCATGCTGCTCTACCGCGCCCGGATGGAGCGCAAACAGGCCTTCCTCTTCCGCAGCGTGGACATCGTGATGGAGTTGTTCGCGATGGCCGCCGCCGTCACGTACGCGGCCCGGCTGGCCGACGGCCGATATCCCGAGGCCGAGCGTGCGCGCGAGCTGGCCGAGCTGTTCTGCCGCAACGCGGAGCGCAAGGTCCGGCGGCTGTTCGCCGACCTGTGGCGCAACGACGACGCGCAGAAGAACCAGCTGGCCGCGTCGGTCATGGACGGCCGCCACGCGTGGCTCGAGCGCGGCATCCTCCCGCTGGGCCTGCCGCCGGCCGCCTTCCGTCCGCGGCCGTTCCTCGCCTCCGCGGCCTTGCCCGACACCGAGCGCATCCCCGCCGCGCGCGGCTGATCGCCGGCCCGTCTCATCGCGCTCGGGGTACAATCGCCGCTGCTCCGAAAGGAGGGGCGCCGATGACCACCGACCTGCTCGAGAACGTGAAGGATGGAGTGGCCGTGCTCACCCTCAACCGGCCCGAGCGCCTTAACGCGATGTCGCGTCCCATGCTCGACGCGCTCCTCGAGGCCCTGCCGCGCCTCGCCGAGGACGCGGCGGTGGGCGTCATCGTCCTCACCGGCGCCGGGCGCGGCTTCTGCGCGGGCGGCGACGTCAAGGCGATGGCCGAGGGCAACGAACTGGGCGGCCAGACCATGGAGGAGAAGGCCCAGGCGCTACGCTCGCGCATGGAGGCCTCGCGGTGGCTCCACGAGCTGCCCAAGCCGACCATCGCCATGATGCGCGGGCCGGCGGCGGGAGCGGGCCTCTCGCTCGCGATGGCCTGCGACATGCGCATCGCGAGCGACACGGCGCGGCTGGGGACCGCCTTCGCGCGGGTCGGCTACTCCGGCGACTTTGGCGGCAGCTACTACCTCACGCAGCTGGTCGGCACCGCCAAGGCGCGCGAGCTGTACTTCACCGCGGACCTGCTGGACGCGCAGCAGGCGCTCGGCCTCGGCCTCGTGAATCGCCTGGTGCCCGACGCGCGGCTCGAGGAGGAGACGATGGCGCTGGCCTCGCGGCTGGCCCGCGGACCGCGCGTGGCCTATCGCTACATGAAGCGGAATATGAACGCGGCGGAGAGCGCATCGCTGAAGGAGATGCTCGATCTCGAGGCCTGGCACCACACGCGCACCGGCATGACCGAGGACCACCGGGAAGCCGCCCGCGCCTTCGTGGAGAAGCGCGAGCCGCAGTTCAAAGGCCGCTAGCCCGCCTCTCTCCCTCGCCCTTCGGGGGAGAGGGCCGGATGAGGGGCGGGGATGCGGAGGCTGGTCGCAGGGCCACCACCGACCTTCCATCCGAGGTACGCGACGCCCGCCGTCATCCCCACGATGACGACGGCCGTCGCGACGGCGGAGAGCTGGGACAGCCACGCCAGCGTCCCGCTCGACAGGCCGACGAAGGCGAGCCCGACCACGGGGATGACCGGCGCGCCGCAGCCCATGACGGTGCAACCGCCGGTGGCCAGGCCGCAGACGCTCCCCGCCGCGCCTAGCGCGCCGCCCTGTCGGCCGAGACGCTGGCCCCAGCCCGCCGCGCCGGTCTGGTCGCGTCGGTGGCGCCAGAGCGTGAAGTAGGCCCCGATCAGGACCGCCGTCAGGGCGAAGCGGGCCAGGTCGGCGGCGGTCACCGCGAAGCCCCAGTCGATACCGAAGACCCCGTTGGCCGAGAACCAGAAGAGGGCGAGGTTCCAGGCCTTCTCCAGGCGCTCGGCGAGCGGGCCCTTTCCGGAGGCCAGGAACCCGGGCAGGTTCGGCAGCCAGGGGTTGAAGGTGAAGTAGTCGACCGGACGGCGCGCCAGCGAGAGCACGACCACCGGGACCAGGATGTCCAGCACCAGGATGGCCGACGCCACGGCGGCGAGCACGCCCCAGCGAGCTCGGAGGGCCCACCCGATGCCTGACGAGACGCGTCTGAGGCTCTCCATCGGCCTGCCGGAGGCGATTATAGAGGTGCCGCGCCCGCTCCGGAACTCCTTGCGATCAGCTCTCGGTGTGGGGCAGTATGGCGGCGCATGATCCGCGCGGTTCCGCACCTGGGAGTCCCCACCGTCCCCCCAACGAGGAGGGCAGACACATGACGCAAGAAGTGAGTCGCCGTGATTTCCTGGCCCGTCTGGGTGTGACCGTCGGCACTGCCGCGGCCGGCGCCGCCGCGGCCGCGGGCGTGCCGCTGGCTGCGGTGCCGCTGGTGCCGCAGGCGCACGCGCAGCCGAAGGGCAACATCCCGGACACGCCCTACAAGGTCGCGCACATGACCTTCTTCACCGGCGCGGGCGCGGTGCTCGGAGAGCCATCCTTCAAGGGACACACGCTCGCCGCCGAGGAGATCAATGCCCAGGGCGGCCTGCTCGGAAAGCGCAAGATCGAGACGCTGAAGGCCGACGAGAACGCGGGCACCGACGCCAACGTGAAGGAGATGCGTCGGCTCAAGCTGTCGGAGAAGGTCGACCTCTTCACCGGAGTCATCTCGAGCGGCAACACGCCCGCGCTAGGGCCGGTGGCCGAGGAGCTGAAGCTGCTCACGATCTTCGTCGACGGCTGCACCGACTTCCTGTTCGACAAGGCGGTACCGAATCCGCACTACATCTTCCGCATCACCAACATCCAGTCGGCCGACGGCGTGACCTGCGCCCTGGCCGCGGCCATGACCTGGGGCAAGCAGATCAAGCGGATGGCCCACATCCATCCCGACTACTCTTACGGGCGCAACGCTTTCGACCACTTCAACATCGTCATAAAGAAGATGGTGCCGGGCGCTCAGACCGTCTCGGAGGGCTGGCCCAAGCTCGGGACGACCGACTTCACGTCGCACATCACGAAGGCCATCGCCTCGAAGCCGGATCTCCTGGTGTCCTCGGTGTGGGGCGGCGACTACGTGGCCCTCTACAAGCAGGCCCTCCGCTACGACATGTTCAAGAAGATGAAGTTCGCGAGCACGATCGCGTTCGGGGTGGCCCCTCATGCGATCGGCAAGGATCATCCAGAGGGCGCCATAGCGGGCGTGCACTCCAACTACTACTTCAACTATCCGCCGAACAACCGCTGGCCGCTCAACACCGAGTTCGTGAAGAAGTACTACGAGCGCTGGAAGGAGTACCCGAACTTCCAGTCGGAGGGCGCGTACTCGACCCTCTACATGCTGAAGACCGCGGTCGAGAAGGCCAATCGGCTGGCCGGCGGCTGGCCCGACGAGGAGGCGATCATCAGCCAGCTCGAGGGCATGATGCACCCCGGTCCGGCGGGCTACGTGTACATCCGCCCGGACACCCACCAGGGCTACAAGGACGCGATGACGGGCTTCAGCGTCAACTCGCCCGACTATCCGTTCCAGATCCTGGATCCGACCCGCATCATCACGATCCCGATTCGCAACATCACGGCACCTCCCGGCTGGCCCAAGGGAGAGCCGACCTCGACCTATACCTGGATCGACAAGACCTGGCCGACGGTCAAGGCCTGAGCCGCTCATCACTCCCGCTCTGCCTCTCCCCCGCGAGGGGGAGAGGGCAGGGTGAGGGGCAGGGTGGCGAGGGGACGGGTGGGCAGTTGCTTCTGACCCTCGTCCTTCTGCTGCTCGTGTCTCTGGCCCGACCCGCCCAGGCGGGTCACGAGCTGCCGTTCTATCCCGGCTACTACCCGCAGGAGATCCGCCTCGAAACGCTGACCCCCGCCGCGGCAGCCGCTCAACTCCGCAACAGCACCTTGCACGCCTACATCGGGGCCGATCCCTTCGCGGGTGGGCGGCTGCCCTCCAACGTGACCGCGATCGAGTCGCTCCAGGGTTACCTCGTGGCGACACTGTCCCCCAGCGCACCCCAGGAATGGCGCTGCGCGACCGCGCAGCGCATCGCCAGGCGGCTGGGTGCCTCGCGGGCCGGCTTCGGGGCGCATCCCTATCCTGTGACGCCCCATCACGCCGACTACCTCCAGCACTTCGACCTGGCCCAGGCCGCGAAGAAGGCGGTCGAAGCCGTTCAGATCGGAGCGCCGGTACGCGTGTCACCACGCGGAGTTGTGGCCGAGAGGCTGCTGGCGCAGTCGAAGGAGAAGGCCGACCCGAAAGAGCCCGGCGCGACCCTCGAGGAGGTCGATCTCCGGAGCCTGCTCGCCGCGCAGGGGATCGGCGTCGGGGAGTTCTTCGGGCCGCCGTGGGTGAAGGAGGGATGGTTCCACGCCTACCATCTGCTGTCGCCGTCGATGGCCGACGCGGCCGCTCGACAGGCCGCGGACGATCTGTACCGTCGCCTGAGGACCGGAGCCTACGACGGCGCCGGGGAGCGCGCCGAGCTCGAGCGACGGCTAGTCTCGCGGCTGACCTCCGGCTGCGAGCGGGCGGTGCTCGGCTACACCCTGCGGCGTGAGCCGTTCAACTCGGAGTTCTCGCAGGGCGTGGAGAACATCGGGTGGGACTCCCAGACGGGCTTCGACTCCGAGATCTTCGTGCGGACGGTGAAGCTCAAGGACTTTCCCTGGAACGGCTGGCTCAGGCTCGCCACCGGGTCGCGGCCCGCAGCCGCTTGGAACCCGGTCGCCGGCTTCTCCGATCCGGCCGGCCGCCTGATCTGGGCCGCCGTGGGCGACCCTGCTCTCCTGCCCGCGCCCTATGCCGCCTCGGTCGTTCCGCATCGCGCGGTGCCCGCCGGCGCGCAGGTCGCCGGGCCCGCGGGCATGGAGATCCCCGAGGATGCTCTGCTGCCCGAGCCGGGCACCGGCCTGCTGCAGCCGGTCGGCAAGGGAAAGACCGCGCGGGCCCGGGTCACGTACCGGCTCTGGGGCTCGGCGGCGCACGACAACACCCGGGTGACGCCGGCGGATGCGCTCTACCCGTACAGCTTCGCGGCGCGATGGGGCACCCGGCGCGCGGGCGCCGGCGACTACGACCCGGCGGTGGACGCGGCCACCGCGGTCTCGCGCCAGGCGCTGGCCGCCGTTCGCCTGGTCGGCGTCGAGAGCGAGGTGCGACGCTACAGCGACATCACCTTCACCTACGTGATCCCGGTGATCGAGGTCTATCTCAAGACCGGCGCGACGGATCCGCAGGAGCTGGCGGCCCTGGCCCCGCCCTGGAGCACGGTGCCCTGGCACGTCACCGCTCTGATGGAGGAGGCGGTGCGGCGTGGGGTCGGCGCCTTCTCGAGCGCCGAGGCCAAGCGGCGCGGTGTGCGCTGGCTCGACCTCGCGCGGGACGCCCGCACCCGGGAGGAGCTCGGGCACGTCCTGGATCGGCTCGCCAGTGGCAACTACATCCCGGAGCCGCTCCGGCGGCTGGTGGACGCCGACGAGGCGCAGACGCGCTGGGCGGCGCTCCGGCAATTCGCCCAGCGGCGGGGGCACTACCTGGTCACCAACGGCCCGTACCAGCTCGAGAAGTGGACCGACGGCGCGGTGGTCTTGCAGGTCTTCCGCGACATGAACAATCCGCTCGGGGTCGGGACCTACGACCGCTTCGCGATCCCGCGGCGTGCCTACGTCTCGCGCATCGCCGCGCGCAGCGACCGCCTGGAGGTGAGCGCGGAGATCGAGCGCACCGAGAAGTTCCTGCGGGACTTCCGCCTGGTCCGCGAGCCGCTCGGCTCGCCCGACGAGGACAAGGCTGACGTGCCCGTCTGTCGCTACGTGATCCTCGGGGCGGACGGCGCGGTGGCCACGGCGGGAGTCTCGCGTGAGGTCCAGGGCTCCCGCCTGATCGTCGACCTGAAGGGCCGCCTCAAGCCGGGCAGCTACACCGCGCTGGTGGCGCTGGCGCTGGGCGACAACCTGGTGGGGCCGGAGGTCGCGACGGCCCAGTTCCGGGTTGATGGCGCGCCATGAAGTAGGGCATCTTATCGGCCGATGGACACCCTGGTGGTCCACCTCCTCAACGCCCTCCTGTACGCGTCGGTGATGTTTTTGATCGCGGGCGGGCTGAGCCTCATCTACGGGGTCATGCGCATCGTCAACATGGCGCACGGCAACCTCTACGCCTTCGGCGCCTACGTCACCGCATGGGCGGTGGGCCGCGCGCTCGGCGGCGCCACCGAGGCGAGCCTGTGGCTCTACGCGCTCCTGCCGGTGGGCGCGCTCGGCGCGGCGGTGCTGGGCGCGGTGCTCGAGCCGACGCTACTGCGGCCGCTCTACCGTCGCGCCGAGGAGTATCAGTTGCTGATCACCTTCGGGCTGCTCCTGATCCTGGAAGATCTCATGCGGCTCCTGTGGGGCCCGTACCCGCTGCAGGTGAGCGCGCTCTACGAGGCGCTCGGCAGCCTCACCATCGGCGAGTCGATCTATCCGACGTACAACCTGCTCGTGATCGTCATCGGCGGCATCGCGGCGGCCGGGCTCTGGGCCTTCGTCTACCGGACCCAGTTCGGGGTGGTGCTGCGCGCGACCTCCCAGAACATGCGCATGGCTTCCGCCCTCGGCGTGAACGTCAATCGCGTCTACGTGCAGGCGTTCACGCTGGGCTGCTTCATGGCCGGCCTTGGCGGTGCGGTGATCGTCCCGCAGCAGGGGGCGGTGCTGGGCATGGGCGTCGATGCCCTGATCCTCGCCTTCGTGGTCGTGGTCATCGGCGGCCTGGGCAGCCTGGAGGGGGCGCTGATCGGCGCCCTGATGGTGGGCATCGTGCGCGAGGCGGGCATCACCTTCTTCCCGGAGATTGAGCTGGCGGTGCTCTACTTGATGGCCGCGGTCGTGCTGCTGGTGCGACCCGCGGGCATCCTGGGGCGCGCGTGACCGCGGTGAGCGCCCCGAGCCGCGTCCTCGCCTGGTCGGCCCCGGTTCTCCTCGCCCTGATCGTGCTGCCGTTCGTGGTACCGCCGTACCAGACCGTGCTGCTGTCCTACGGCCTGGTCTTCGCGATCGCCGCCCTCGGCTTCAACCTGCTCCTGGGCTACACCGGCCTCCTGTCCTTCGGCCACTCCGCCTACTTCGGAGCGGGAGCCTACGCGGTCGCCTTCATCGTGAAGTACGCCAAGCTCGACTCGATGGAGGCCTTCCTGCTGGGCGGCATCGTGGCCTCGAGCGCGATCGCCGCGCTCTTCGGGCTGGTCTGCGTCCGCTACACCCGGATCTTCTTCGGCATCCTGACCATGGCCCTGTCGCAGGTGCTGTGGAGCCTTGCCTTCAAGTTCTTCTGGGTGACCGGCGGCAGCGACGGCCTGCGGGTGCCCACGCCCACGCTGCTCGGCGGATACGTGCGGGCCGGCAACGACAAGTTCGAATTCCTCTCGCATCGCTACTACTACTACGTGCTCGTCGTGTTCGTGATCTGCGTGGCGGTGATGTGGGTCATCGTGCACTCACCCTTCGGCAAGGCGCTGCAGGCGATCCGCGACAACGAGACGCGCGCCGAGTTCGTGGGCGTGCAGGTCTGGCACTACCGCTGGGTCGCCTTCGTCATCTCGGGCATCTTCACCGGCATCGCGGGCGCGCTCTGGGTGCCGCTCAACGGGCTCACCACGCCCGACATCCTGCACTGGACGTTCTCGGGCAAGATGGTGTTCTTCACGGTGCTGGGCGGGTTCCAGACCTTCTTCGGCCCCATCGTGGGCGCGGTCATCTTCAACTACCTGGAGACCTACGCGGTGGGCCACACCGTGTACTGGCAGATGGTCCTGGGCATCGTGCTGGTGGCGCTGGTGCTGGCCCTGCCCGCGGGCATCGTCGGCACGCTGCGGCGGCTGGCCCTGCGGCCGGCCAAGGCGGAGGCGGCCTGAGCGTGGACATCCTCAAGACGACCCGCCTCGCCAAGTCCTTCGGGGAGACGCACGCGGTCGACCACGTGGACTTCCGGGTGAGCGCGGGCGAGGTGCTGGCCCTCATCGGCTCCAACGGGGCCGGCAAGACGACCCTCATCAACCTGATCAGTGGGCTCATCATGCCCGACTCGGGCGTGGTTGAGTTCGAGGGGCACGACATCACGCGCGCGTCCATCCACCGGAAGATCGAGCTGGGCATCGCGCGGAGCTTCCAGCTCGTCAACCTGTTCGACCAGCTCAGCGTGCAGGACAACGTGGCCCTCGCCATCTTCTCGCGGCAGGGCCGGACGCGCCGGCTGCTTTCCCTCGCCGCCTCTGACCGAGAAGTCCGCGACGAATCCGCCGAGGTGCTCCGGGACTTCGGACTGGTGAGCCGGGCCGGGATGCCCGCGGGCGGCCTGTCCCAGGGCGAGCGCAAGCTCCTGGACGTGGCGGTGGCCTACGCGCTGCGGCCCAAGCTGCTCTTCCTGGACGAGCCGACGAGCGGGGTCAGCACGCGCGAAAAGACCCCGATCATGGACATCATCAGTCAGGTGGTGCGCTCCGGCGGCATCACCGCGGTGATCGTGGAGCACGACATGGACGTGGTGTTCACGTACTGTCCTCGGATCGTCGCCATGCACCAGGGCGCGATCCTGGCCGACGGCACCCCCGACGAGATCCGCAACAACGCGCAGGTCACCGCCAACCTGCTCGGGACCCAGGCGGCCTGACGGGATGCTCGAGCTCGAGCGGCTGAACGTCTTCCGCGGCCCCGCCCAGGTGCTGCGCAACCTCTCGATGGCGGTCGCCGACCGCGAGTCGGTCTGCCTGGTCGGACGCAACGGGGCCGGCAAGACGACCACCATCGACAGCATCATGGGCCTCCTGGCCGTCCGGAGCGGGCGCGTTGTCTTCGGCGGGCGCGACATCACGAAGCTGCCCACGCACCGCCGGGCGCTCTCCGGCATCGGCTACTCGCCGGAGGACGCGGGGATCTTCCCGGATCTGACGGTGGCCGAGAACTTCCTGATCAGTCAGTCGCTGGCCCGCGCGGCGGGCAAGACGGTGCGGGGTGACAACGGAATCGACGAGCGGGTGCTCGCCCTCTTCCCGGAGATCGGCCAGTTCACCGGCCGCCGCGGCCTCTACCTCTCGGGCGGCCAGAAGAAGATGGTGGCGATCGGCCGCGCCATGACCCTGTCCCCGTCGATCCTGCTCCTGGACGAGCCCTTCGAGGGCCTGGCCCCGGTGGTGGTGAGCCGCTTCGTCGACGCGGTGAAACAGATCAAGGCGATGGGCATCTCGCTGCTGATCGCCGAGTCCAATCTCATGACCGCCTCGCGGGTGGCCGATCGACTGTACGCGATCGACCGCGGTGAGATCATCTTCGAAGGAGAGCCGAAGCGTGCGTTCGAGAATCCCGACGTCATGAAGACCATCCGCGGCTGATGCTGGCTTCGCTCATGCCGACCCCGACCCCCGGGCGCGCCGCCGCCGTCCTGAGGGAGGTCTTCAGCGGGCTCCCCGCGACGTTCGCCTTCCGGCTCTGGGACGGCCAGGAGGTGCGCTTCGGGACCGGCCCGCCGGTGTGCACCGCGGTGATCAAGAGCCCGGAGACGTTCCTGTCGCTGATGCGTGATCCGTCGCCGTACAATTTCGCGGAGGCGTACGTGCAGAGCCGGCTCGACCTCGAGGGCGACCTGTTCGCCACGATGGAGGTGGCGAACGCGGTCGAGAGTCTCAAGATCACACCGCGCCGGAAGCTCTCCATCTTCCTGTCGCTGTGGAGGCGGTGATGGATCACGATGTGATCGTGGTCGGCGGCGGCCCCGGCGGCAGCACCGCGGCCTGGCGGCTCGCCGGCGCGGGACTCCGGCCCCTTATCCTCGACGCGGCGGTCTTCCCCCGGGTGAAGATCTGCGCGGGATGGGTGACGCCGGAGGCGCTCGCCGACCTCGAGGTGGACCCCGACAAGTACCCGCTGACCATCCAGCCGTTCGACCGCTGCGTGCTCGAGTTCGCGGGCTCGCGCCACGAGACCGGCTGGCGGCGTCCGACCAGCTACGGCATCATCCGGCGCGAGTTCGACCACTACCTGCTCGAGCGCGCCGCCGCCGCGGGGGCGGACGTGCGCTGGGGCATCCGGGTCACCGCCGTCGCCGAACACGCCGACCGGGTGCGGGTCGAGACCGACCGCGGCGCCTTCGAGGCGGCGGCGGTGATCGGCGCGGGCGGCCACCGCTGCCCGGTGGCGCGCGCACTCGGTCAGGTCGACGAGCGCGAGGAGGTCGTGGTGGCGCAGGAGAGCGAGACGCGCCTGTCGCCCGAATGGGCCGAGCGCCTCGAGCCGTTCCTGCGCGCGCCGGAGCTGTATCTCGAGCCGGATCTGCGCGGCTACAGCTGGTACTTCCCGAAGCGCGACTTCGTCAACATCGGGGTGGGCTGCACGCAGGGCAGCGACGGCAGCCTGCCGCGCCGGCGCGAGGCGCTCCTGACCGCGCTGCGCGCATCCGGCCGGTTGCCCGACGGGCTGGCGATCGAGCCCTTCAAGGGCCACTCGTACGTGGTGCGCCGCCAGGCGCCGCGGCGCCTGCACGGCGCCCGCTTCTGTCTCATCGGCGACGCGGCGGGCCTGGCCCGCGACATGTCGGGTGAGGGGATCGGCCCCGCGATCCGGAGCGGGCGGTTGGCCGCCGAGGCGGTGGCCGGGCTGATCCGGCTCGGCACGCCGTTGGACGGCTACGCGCGGCAGATCGTGGAGCGCTACGGTCTCGGCGAGCTCGGCTGGCTCTCCCGCCGGCTCTCGAGTCTTCCGGATTCGCTGGCGCGCCTCGGAGTGCGGGTGATCGTGGGCTCCGCGACGGCGCGGCGTCGCGTCGTCTTCGGTTCCATCTTCGGCATGCGAGAGGTCGCCCCATGACGCAGCGCCCCCGGTCCAAGGAGTACGACGCGCAGTCCATCTCGCATCACTACGACGTCTCCAACGACTTCTACACCCTGTTTCTCGATCCGCTGATGGTCTACACGTGCGCCTACTACCGCGACCCCGATGGCAAGCTCGAGCAGGCGCAAGCCGACAAGCTCGATTTGGTCTGCCGCAAGCTGCGCCTGCAGCCGGGCGAGCGGGTGCTCGACATCGGCTGCGGCTGGGGCGGATTCAGCATCTGGGCCGCGCAACACTACGGCGTCCGGGCCCACGGGGTGACCCTGTCGCGCCAGCAGGCAGAGTGGGCGGCCGCCCGGATCAAGCGTGAGGGACTCCAGGACCGCTGCCTGGTGGAGTACCGGGACGTGCGCGATCTGCCCGCCGAGGCCCGCTATGACAAGATCGCCGCGATCGGGGTGATCGAACACGTCGGCATCCCGAACTACCCCTCGTTCTTCGGGCGCGTAAAGGAGATGCTGGTCGACGGCGGCCTCTACCTGAACCACGGCATCCACCACGAGTTCCACTGGAAGCGCACGAGTCAGACCGACTTCCTGTACCGCTACGTGTTCCCCAACGGCGATCTCTCGGGCGTGACCGAGACGCTCACCGAGATGGAGCGGGCGGGCTGGGAGCTGCTCGACCTGGAGAACCTGCGCAAGCACTACGCGCGCACCTGTCGCCACTGGGCCGAACGATTGAAGGCCCGCGCCGACGAGGCGCGCGCCATCGTGGGCGAGCAGATCTACCGAACCTGGCTGCTCTACCTCACGTGCTCGTCGGTGGCCTTCACCAGCGGGTCCATCGGGCTCTACCAGATCTTGATGCAGAAGCAGTGGGACCGCACCACCGGCGATCAGCCCACCACGCGCGAGGGCATCTACACCGGCTGGTAGCCCGCCCGCCGCGGCGCTAGCGTCGCGACAGGGCCCGCTCGATCTCGTCGAGATGTTCGCGCCGGTGCTCGGCCCGCCGCACGCTGATCGGGTGTCCGGCGGCCGCGTTCGCGTCCATGAGCGCATCGGATAGCCCGGCCACGCGCTGATCCGCGGCCTTCGCCGCCGCGACCGCGAGCCGGGCGGCCTCGCGGGGCGGTAGGGCCAGGCAGAGCGGTTTGCCGGCGTCGTTGACCCAGTCCACCGAGCTCTCGCTGATCGACGGCGGACGGGTCCCGCGTCCGTCGGGGCCCCAGCCGTCGAGCAGGGTCACGATGCGGTAGTCCCAGAAGGCGAGGTGCGCCAGCACGCCCGCCACCGTCCACCCTGCGTCCATCGGGTGAGCCAGGTCGCGATCGCTCAGCCGGTCCACCACCGCCTGGAGCCGGTCGAGCTGTGCCTGGTTCTCCGCCACGTACGATCGGTCCGCCGTCATGGATTCCCCTCCTCGAGTCGATCGGGTTTCCCGCGTATGACCCCGGCCGGCGCGCGGCGTGAAACGTGCGGCCGTTGCCGCCCCCGCCCGATTCATGTTACACACGCATCGCGATGGACGTCCTGACTTCGCACGCCGCCCGGCAGCCCGACAAGCCAGCCCTCATCGAAGGCGAGCGCGTTTGGAGCTGGGCCGAGTTCGTCGCCCGCCGGAACCGGCTCGGCCACGGGCTCGTCGGGCTCGGCCTGCCCACCGGCGGCCACGTCATCGTCTACGCCGAGAATTCCCTCGAGCACTACCTGGCCGGCGCGGCCGCGCGCGCGGCCGGGCTGATCCCGGCGCCGATGAATCATCGGCTGGTAGCCGAGGAGGTCCTCTACATCCTCGATCACTCCGACGCCCTCGCGGTCCTGGTGAGCGATCGCTTCGTGCCGATGGTCGAGGCGGTGCGGAGCCAGGCGAAGAAGGTGCGACAGTGGATCCTCCTCGGCGCGGAGCGGCGGCCGTGGGCCGGCCACATCGACGACCTGATCGCGGCGGGCCGGCCCGATCACGTGGAGCCGCCCGGCGGACCCGGCTTCGGCGCCTCCATCATCTACACCGGCGGCACCACCGGCAAGCCGAAGGGCGCGCTCCGACGCGGCATGAATCCCCAGGACCTGATGGACACGCTGCGCGCGCTGGACCTGCTGGATCCCGCGCACGTCCATTTGGTCGCGGGGCCCATGTACCACTCGGCGCCCGGCGGGCTCGCGCTCTACGCGCACCTGGTCGGGGCCACCGTCGTCATCATGCCGAAGTTCGATCCCGAGCAGGCCCTGGCCCAGATCGCCCGTCATCGCTGCAGCAGCACCTTCATGGCCCCCACGCTGCTCAAGCGCATCGTCGAGCTGCCCGCCGAGGTCCGGGCGCGATACGACGTCTCCTCGATGCGCGCCATCATCATGGCCGCGGCCCCGTGCCCGATGAGCGTCAAGGAGGCGGTGGTGGCGTTCTTCGGCCCGGCGCTCTACGAGTTCTACGGCTCGAGCGAGCTCGGGGTGAACACGATCCTGAGACCGGAGGACGTGCTCCGCAAGCCGGGCTCGTGCGGGCAGGCCGCCCCGGGCAAGGAGATCGCGCTGCTGGACGACGACGGTCGGCCGGTGCCGGTGGGCCAGCCTGGCGAGCTGTTCCTGCGGCGCGGCCCGGGTATCCTCGACGAGTACTACCGCGATCCGGAGGCGACCGAGCGGATGCGCCGGGGGGAGTGGTACAGCGTCGGCGACGTGGCCTACGTGGACGCCGACGGCTTCTACTACATCTGCGACCGCAAGCGCGACATGATCATCTCGGCCGGGGTCAACATCTATCCGGCCGAGATCGAGGACGTCCTGCACCGTCATCCGAAGGTGCTGGACGCGGCGGTCTTCGGCGTGCCCGACGGGGAGTGGGGCGAGCGCGTGCACGCGGCCCTGCACGTGCGGCCCGGCGAGACCCTGACCGCCGACGAGGTCACCGCCTTCTGCCGCCTGCACATGGCCGGCTACAAGGTGCCACGCGAGGTGTCCTTCCACGAGGTGTTCCCGCGCGACGCGGCGGGCAAGCTGCTGAAGCGGCAGCTGCGCGAGCCCTACTGGGCGGGCCGCGCCTCACGGGTGTGACGGGCCGCGCGGTGCGGGTGCGTCTCACCGCGCGGATCACCGTCCTCATCATCCTGGTGCTCGTCATCGGGTTCGGGGTCTCCACCATCCTCACCATCCAGCGCGAGAGCGCGCTGCTGGTGGAGCAGAACAAGATGGCGGCGCGCCAGCTCATCGGCACGCTGGTGTCGAGCATCGAGACCGCGATGCTCTCGGAGCGCCCCGACATCACCCGCGGCCTCATCGAGGACCTGCGGGGCTCGAAGCTGGTGCAGGGGCTCGTGGTCTATCGTCGGAATGGGGTGGAGGCGTTCACCGATCTGGCCACCCTCCGCGAGGTCTCGAAGGAGGCCGAGCTGCCCCGGGGTGTGATGGCCTCGATCATGAAGATGAAGCGCGAGCCCGGCCGCACCATGGCGGGGCCGCTCTTCACTCGCGCGCTCGAGACCCTGCAGACCCAGGAAGCGCTCGAGACGCAGGACGGCGCCGCCGTGTTCACGGTCTACCAGCCCATTGTCAACCAGGAGCGCTGCCAGGGTTGCCACGGGGCGGATCACAAGGTCCGGGCGGTGATCCAAGCCGCTACGTCGATGGAGCCGGTGATGGTGGAGGTGCGCAAGCAGCGCAACCGCCAGATCATGGTCGCGCTGCTCACGATCGTGGCCGCCGCCGCGGTCCTCGCGGTCGCCATGCGCTACGTGGTGGTGCGGCCGATCCACGACCTGGCCGCGGTGGCGCGCCGCATCGGCGAGGGCGACTTCACCGC
>DATFWA010000141.1:0-9705 GCA_035259825.1 Candidatus Methylomirabilota bacterium
GGTGGGGGCTGTCAATAATTCAGCGACTTTTCAGGCGTTTTCCCGCCGAATTTGTTGACACTCCAAAAAACGCTCCGGTATCATCAAATCAAAATAGTTCTGCATCGTCATCATTCACCCACCCGAGAAGGAGACCCGAGTGCCAGGGCCAGGAAGCGTCAACGGAGGCGTTGCGGAGCTCGTCCTCAGCGCCGGACCCGTCGCCAAGTTCATCCTCTTGCTGCTCGCGATCTTCTCCGTCGTTTGTTGGGCCCTCATCGTCGAGAAGTGGTGGGAGTTCCGCAAGATCCGTCGCGAGTCGCTCCGATTCCGGCAGATCTTCCGCGAGGCTCGCCGCTTCTCGGTGGTGTACGCCGCGGCCAAAAAGCACCGCGACAGCCCGCTGGCCCAGCTCTACGTCGCAGCGGGCCAGGAGCTGGTCACCGCATACGGCAGCGCGGAGATGGTAGACCACGTGCTCGACGATCCGGAGGAGGGTCTGCCCTCCGAGCGGCTCGACGCGTCGAGCCGGGCGCTCCGCCGCGCCGGCTCCTCCGAGATCGGACGCATGGAGCGTTATTTGCCCTTCCTCGCCACCGTGGCCAGCTCGGCGCCGTTCATCGGGCTCTTCGGCACGGTGTGGGGCATCATGACCGCCTTCCAGGGCATCGGTCAGCAAGGCTCGGCTAACCTTGCGGTGGTGGCCCCCGGCATCTCCGAGGCCCTGATCGCGACCGCGGCCGGCCTCGGCGCGGCCATCCCGGCGGTCATGGGCTACAACTTCTTCGTGAACCGCACCAAGCACTGGGCAATGGAGATGGAAGGCTTCACGCTGGACCTGCTGAACGCCTTCGCCCGTCCGGTGCAGAAGGTCGCGCGGGTGTCCAAAGATGGCCATTAAGGTCGACGAGACCGACAACGGCGGCAGCTACCGCATCGGCGGCACGCTGGCCGAGATCAACATCATCCCGCTCGTCGACGTCACCCTCGTGCTGCTGCTGATCTTCATGCTGACCGCCCCGCTGATGTACCGCGGCATCGACGTCAATCTGCCCAAGACCGCCGGCAAGCCCACCGCGACCGAGGAGCGGATGGTCCTCACGCTCACCAAGGAGCAGACCATCTACGTCAACGACAAGCTGGTTCCCCTCGCGTCGCTCGAGCAGTCGCTGCGCGACCTCTTCAAGAACCGGCAGGACAAGACCCTCTATCTCCGGGCCGATCAGGCCCTTCAGTATGGATTCGTCGTCGAGACCATGGACCGGATCCGCCGATCCGGCATCGAAAAGCTCGGGATGGTTACGGAGCCGACCCGCGCTCGATGAGCACCACGGTGGCAGCCCGCCGCTATCCCATGGGACCGCGTCCGGGCCCCCGTCCCGACCCAGGCCTTCGGCGGCTGGGGCCGGCACTGAGCGGGCGACGCCTGCCGATGACCGCGATCTTCTACTCGGCCCTCGGCCACGTCCTGTTCTTCGGCGGCATCACGGCCTTCGTGATGTGGAGCGGCTGGCGGCCCGAGAAGGTCCAGGTCGTCAACCTGGTGCCGATGGTCGCCGCCGTCGGGGTTCCCAACGCGCCCGTCGCGCCGGTGGCCCCACGGCCGCAGGCGCCGGTCGCCCCGCGGCCGCCCGAGCCCGAGCCTCAGCCGAAGGCGCCGACTCCGCCGCGCGAGGCGCCACCCCGGGAGACGCCGAGCCTGCCCGCGCCGTCGCTGCCGACGGCCCGTCCCCTACCGCCCCGCAGCGCCACGCTCCCTCGCCCCGGCGAGAAGGAGCTGCCGCCGCTCGCGACACCGCCATCGGGAGCGAAGCGCGGGGAGAAGACGGCCGAGTCCGCGCGGCCGCAGGAGTCCGCGTCGCTCGGCGCGCCGACCGGCGTCGTGACCGGCTCCGGCGCCCTCACCCTGGACGTGGGCGATTTCCCGTACGCGTGGTACCTGCGTCAGGTGCTGCAGAAGGTCGAGTACGAGTGGCAGCGTCAGAACCAGCCGGCCGAGCCACCGCAGAAGCCGCAGATCTACGTCGAGATCCAGCGAGACGGCTCCATCGGGCCGCCCTCCATCCACAAGAGCTCGGGCAACGCGTTCTACGACAACGCGGCACTCCGTGCGGTCATGAGCGCCAGCCCTTTCCCGAAACTGCCAGACGACTGGACGAAGCCGTCGCTCCGCATTCTGTTCACCTTCGATCTACGTCGTGGCTGACAGCGACATGGGTGAGTCATGGACAACTTGATGCGTCCCGGACGTCCGCTCGGCGCGCTGGTGGCCCTCGTGGTGCTGGCCGCGCTCGTCGGCGCTCTCTCCTCGCCGCCGGCGGCTCGATCGCAGGCCGCCGACGTGCTCCTCAACGTGCTCGCCACCGGCGCCAAGAAGCTCAACATCGTGATCCCCAACTTCACGGTGGTCGCGGGCACCGACACCGCCGGTCTCGGCAAGAGCCTGCCGCAGGTGACGGCCCGGGACCTGACGTTCTCCTCGCTCTTCAGCGTGGTCACCGAGGTGCCGCCCATCGCGGCCGGCGATCCCGCGGCCCTGCGCGCGGCCTTCGGCAACTTCGCGGCGGCCGGCGCGCACGCCGGCCTGCATGGCCTGCTGACCCTGCGGGGCGACCGCGCCGAGGTCGAGATGCGCCTGCACGATCTGACCTCTCCCGAGTTCCGGCTGATCGGCAGCAAGAAGATCGAGATGCCGGCGAACCAAGCGCGGCGCCTCGCCCACAAGATCGCCGACGAGGTGGTGATGCAGTTCACCGGCGAGCTGGGCATCGCCGACACCAAGATCGCGTACGTCGGCGTCGTGTCCGGCAACAAAGAGCTGCACACGATGGACTACGACGGGGCGAATCCGACGCGGGTGACGTCGAACAATTCGATCAACCTCTCGCCGGTTTGGAGCCCGGATACCCGCTCGCTCGCGTTCACCTCGTACATGCGCGGCTACCCGTATCTCTACCGGATGTTCCCGTTCGAGAACCGGCCGGTCCAGGTGCTCGCCGGCTTCCTCGGCATCAACACCACTCCCGCGTTCAGCCCGGACGGCCGCACGGTGGCCATGACCCTCTCCCGCGACGGGAACCCGGAAGTGTACCTGCTGAACCTGGCCACCGGGGCCTTCCGTCGGCTCACTACCTACGCGGGAATCGATACCGAGCCCAGCTGGTCGCCCACCGGACGCGAGATAGCCTTCGTCTCCGAGCGGGCCGGCGGCGCGCATGTCTTCGTCATGGACGCCGAGGGAGCCAACGTACGGCGGGTCACCCAGTCCGGCTTCAACACCCAGCCGCGCTGGTCGCCGAAGGGCGACGCCATCGCGTTCACCTCGCGGCAGGGAAACTTCGACCTGTGGGCGGTGAGCCCGGATGGATCGAACCTGCGTCGTCTCACCGCGGGCCCGGGCAACAACGAGGGCGCCTCCTGGGCTCCCAATGGGCGCCATCTCATGTTCCAGTCCAATCGCTCCGGCAACTACCAGCTCTACACGATGCTGGCCGACGGCAGCGAGCAGCAGCCACTACCGCGAGGAGCCGGCGAATCAACAAGTGCTTCTTGGTCGCCGCGTCTTCCGTGATAGGATGACTCGATAGGCGCGAGGCGCGCGGATTCTGACGAAGAAAACAAGGAGGATGTAACTCATGGCGCAACGATGGGGAAGCGCGCAGCTGCTCGCAATCCCAGTCCTCGCCCTCTCTCTCTTCCTCGTGGGGTGCCCCAAGCGGCCCGCCACGACGGCGGCTTCGGCGCCGGCCCCGACCGGCGCGCCGGCTCCATCCTCCCCGGCGCCGTCGAGCCCGTCCACGCCTTCGCCGACTCCGGCTCCGGCCGCGCCCTCGACTGCAGCGCCAGCGACTCCTCCACGCCCGAGCGAGTTCGCGGAGAACGCGAACCTCAAGGACGTCTACTTCGACTTCGACAAGTACGACATCCGGCAGAACGACGCGAAGATCCTCGACACCAACGCGGCGTGGCTGAAGACGAACGATAACCTCGTGCTGATCGAGGGCCATTGCGACGAGCGCGGCACCAACGAGTACAATCTGGCCCTCGGTGAGCGCCGGGCGAAATCCACGATGAACTATCTGGTCTCCCAGGGCGTGCAGGCCGGCCGCATCACGATCATCTCCTACGGCAAGGAGCGCCCCGTCTGCACCGAGCACACCGAGGATTGCTGGGCCAAGAACCGCCGGGCGCACTTCCTCACCAAGTCGCGCTGAACCCGATCGGGGACCATCCCGTGCGCAGGACGATGACGAAGGGGAGCCACCGGCTCCCCTTCGTTGCTTCGACGCTTCTCGCCGCCGGGGCGCTGGCCGTGGGCGGTTGCGCCGACGTCTCCGGGGACGCCCTTCAGCAGGACGTCGCCCAGCTCCGTCAGGACTTGAACTCGCTGACTCTCAACGTCCATCGCAGCCGCGGTGACACCGAGACCGTGGTGGGTCAACTCGATCGGCGCACCCGCGAGCAATCGGCCGAGACCAACAAGCAGCTCTCCGCCCTGAATTCCCGGCTCGACGCGCTCTCCCAAGACGTCGCGCGCGTCTCCGCGCGCATCGACGATCTCTCGCAGCGGGTCGACACCCTGGCGCGACAGTCGGCTCCATCCGGCGCGCCCGCGCCGTCGGGCGGCGCCGCTCCCTCGGGCGGATCGGGCGCCATTCCCCCGCCCGCGCGCACGGGAGCCGGTCCCGCTCCCGCCCCGTCGGTGGCGGCCATCCCGCCCGCGCGGGCCGGCGCGTCCGCGGAGGAAAGCTACCAAGCCGCGTATCTCGACTTCAGCAAGGGACTGTACCCGCTCGCCGTCTCGGGCTTCCGCGATTTCCTCCGCCGCTTCCCGGACTCGCCCCTCGCCGATAGCGCGCAGTACTGGATCGGCGAGGCCTACTTCAGCATGGCCCGCGCCACCGCGAACCAGCCGGAGAAGGCTCGCGAGAACATGGAGCAGGCGGTGCAGGAGTTCCGCAAGGTGGTGGTCGCTTATCCGCGCGGGAGCAAGGTCCCCACCGCGCTCTACAAAGAAGCGCTGGCCCTCGTCGAGCTGAAGCAGACCGCGCTGGCCCAGTCGCGACTGCAGTACCTCGTCGACCACTTCCCGCAGTCCGAAGAGGCACCGCTGGCGAAGGAGCGGCTGGCCAGCCTGAAGGAGTAGAGGGCTCCGCGCCGCCCGGCGCGGAGGCTACGACTGCTCTTCCTGCTCGGTGGGGTTGAACACCCAGATCACGGTCACGTCGTCATCCGGGTTCGAGAACACCATCACGCTGCGGTTCGGATCGGGGGTCGACACGTCCTGCACCTCGACCGGCGCCGCGACAGCCCGGGACACCGGGGCGTGGACGCTCGGCCAGAACACCAGGGCGACGGCGAGCGTGGAGATCGCCAGCCCGCTCACGACCACCCGCGGATGCCCCCAAACCGGCTTCCAGTAGGGCAGCCACCAGGCGTCACGAACTGGCTGGGGCGTCTCCTGGGCGATCCGGATTCGGACCGCCGACCAGAACCCCGACCAATCCGGATCCGCGACATCGGCTTGGGCGCTCTGGATGAGGACCCGGAGCCGCCGGAGGCGCTCCACTTCGCGCCCGCAGCCCTCGCATCGCGAGGCGTGCTGCGCAGCCACCCGGCCCGTCCACGGGCCGAGGGCCCCATCCACGAGGCGCTCGAGCCGGGGACGATTCCAGAGGCATCCGGGCGACGGCATCACGAAAAGTATACCTCGTAGGCTGTGACGGGAGCCGGCCCTTGAATATTCCGCGCCGAGTCCCTAAGGTCGGGATTCGTATGGAAGAAGCTATCGTCATCCCCGTCCCGGGCGGACCGACCCTGGAAGCCCGCCTGGAGCATCTCGATTCGCCCATCGGCGGGTTCGTCCTCTGCCATCCCCATCCGCTCTACGGCGGAGACATGGACAATCCGGTCGTGATCCGGGCGGCCGAAGTCGCCCGGGCGGGGGGCTACGCGACGCTGTGCTTCAACTTCCGAGGAGTCGGGGCTTCCGAGGGCATCCACGACAAGGGTCAGGGCGAGCAGGACGACGTCCGGGCGGCGATGGCCACGCTGGCCGCCCAGCTGCCTGCCGGCCGGCAGATCGGAGTCATGGGCTACTCGTTCGGGGCTCACGCGGCGGCCCGAGCCACCCGTCCCGGCGATACCCCGCTCGGCCTGATCGCGCCCCCGCTCGGGATGTACGACTGGGGCTTCCTCGGGCGTGGCGGAGGTTCGGTGCTTCTGACAGCCGGCACGCGGGACGGCTACTGCCCGGCCGAGGCCCTGCATCGCCTCGCCGAGGCCACCGGGGCGCAGGAGCGCCTCATCGAGGGCGCCGACCATTTCTTCTTCGGGAAGCTCTATCCGCTGGGCGAGGCGATCGGGGCCTGGCTGGCGTCGATTCGACCGGCCGCGTGATCAGAGCCGCTCGCGCGGCAGTCGCGAGGGGGTGGCGGTCCCGGCGGAGAGGATGATGCGGATGCCCTCCTCGACGGTGAGCCCGGTGGGGAGCGTGTCCTCCTTCGGCACCACGATGACGTCGCCCAGGTACAGGTTGTTGGTGGGCACGAACACCGTGACCATCTGCCGCTTCCCCTCGACGCCCTCGATCAGCAGCTCGGACGTGACGAACCCGAACACGTACTCGCCCTTGCGTGGGTGCTCGGCGAGCACCACCGCCTTGAACGAGTTGCGCTTCTGGGGCGAGAAGGATTCGAGCAGCTGCTTCACCGAAGGGTAGATGCTGCGGAAGATCGGCACGTGATCGAAGAGCATCTCGATCCGGGCGAGCACGCGGCGGCCGAACACGTTGCGCGCGATGAGGCCCATGATGAAGATGATCACCAGCGCGGTCAGGAAGCCGAGGCCGGGAATGCGCCGGCCGATCATCTGCGTGTACACCGGGGAGAAGAAATCGTCGATCGCGTTCCAGAACACCCAGAGCAGCCAGGCGGTGGCGATCGCGGGGACGGTGGAAAAGAGGCCGGTGATGAACCGGACCTTGATCCAGTTGCGAAAACTGCCGGACATATCTATTTGATGAAATCATACGCCCCCGGGCAAGTCAAGGAACTGACCGGCCGCGTGGCCCTCGTGACCGGCGGCGCTCAGCGCGTCGGGCTCGAGATTGCGCGCGCGCTCGCCGATGCGGGCGCCGACGTGGCGATCGGCTACCGGCGCTCCGCCGCGGCCGCGCGTGCGGCGGAGCGCGAGCTGCGGGCACGCGGCGTGCGGGCCGTCGCGCTCCGCGCCGACGTGGCCCGGCCCGCGGAAGCGCGTGCGCTCGTGGCGGCGGCGGCGCGACGGCTGGGCCGCCTCGACATCCTGGTCAACAACGCGGCGGTCTTCTTCCGCACCCCGGTCGAGACCACCACGCCTGCGCAGTTCGACCAGCTGATCGCGGTCAACCTGCGCGCGCCATTCTTCTGCAGCCAGGCCGCCGCGCGGGCGATGGGGCGCCGGGGCGGACGCATCATCAACATCGCCGACGTGGGCGCGGTACGCGCGTGGCCGGGCTACGTGCCCTATGGCATCTCCAAGGCCGGCGTGGTCATGCTCACCCACGGGTTGGCCGCCGCGCTCGCGCCCCGCATCCAGGTCAACGCGGTGGCCCCCGGCGTGGTGCTGCTGCCCGAGGGCTTCCCGCGCGAATCGGGCCGGCGGCTGGCCCGGCGCATTCCGATGGGCCGCCACGGCACTCCGGCCGACGTGGCGGAGGCCGTGCGCTTCTTCGCCACGTGCTCGCCGTACGTCACCGGGCAGGTGCTGTTCGTGGATGGCGGGATGTCGGCAGTCTAGACGAGCAGCCGAAGCGCGGCCGGCTGCGCGCTGATCTCGAGCGGCAGCCCGCCGCCGAGCTCGCCGTCGAGTTGCAGCGACGAGGCGCCGGCCATGTGCACGCGGAACGCGGGCGCTCGCCACGAGCGGACCTTCCGGTTCGCGAGATGGCCGCCCCAGAACACGGTCGGCAGCCAGAGGGCCAGCTCGGCGCGCCCGAGGCCGCCCAGCACCACCACGTCCAGCAGTCCATCGTCGACGCGCGCGGTGGGCGCGATGCGCATGCCGCCGCCCAGGTGCGCTCCATTGCACACGATCACGCTCGCGGCCGCGCCGCTCCACGACTCGCCGACCGGCCCATCGACGACCACCGGCGAGGGCCGGTATTCGCGCAGGCTGGCGACGACCGCGGCCAGGTAGCGCAGGCGGCCACCTCGCGTCCCGGCCCGGCGAACCACTACCGCGTCGAATCCGACGCCGACCGCGGCGATGAAGAGGCGCCGGCCCCCCGGCCACGTCGCGAGCCCGAGATCGCGCGAGACGACATGGCCGTCCACCAGCCGCCGGACCGCGTGGCCGGGATCACGGAGCAGGCCGAGATTGCGGCACGCATCACGGCCGCGGCCGGTCATCACCGCGCCCACCGTCACGGGGTGGGTCTCACGAAGCGGCACGACTCCGTTCACCACCTCGTTGAGGGTGCCGTCGCCGCCGACGGCTACCACCAGCGGCGCGCCGGCGCGCGCGGCCTCCTCGGCGAGGGCGGTGGCGTGACCGGGCCCGCGCGTCTCGGCCACCTCGAACGCGAGCGCACTGCGAGCCAGGGTGTCGCTCAACCGGGGCCACACTCGCTGGGTGCGGCCGCCGCCGGCCGCCGGGTTGACGATCAGGAGGGCGGGGCGAGCTATGTGCGGCCGACGCGGCCGCCGCCCATGACGTGGAGGAACTCGGTCATGGACGCAAACCGCATCATCGGATTCTGACGTTTCTCGGCGCCGATGGTGGTCTGCGAGCCGCCGTAGTTGTGGCCGGGCAGCACCACCGTCTCCTCGGGCAGCGCGCCCAGGCGCTGGGTCAGCGAGATGTACATCTCCTTCGGATCGCTGCCAGGCAGGTCGGTGCGTCCGCACGAGCGGATGAACAGGGTGTCACCCGAGATCAGGCAGCCGTCGACCAGGAAGCACTGCGAGCCTGGCGTGTGCCCGGGGGTGTGCACGAAGGTGAGCGGAATCGCGCCCACCTGTAGGGTGTCACCGCTCTCGACCTTCACGAGGTCGGAGCCGAAGCCCTTGAGGAACTCGCGCTCGGCCCGGTGCACGTAGACCTTGGCCGGGTGGCGGGCCAGCAGCTCCGCGACGCCCGGGATGTCGTGGCCAAACAGGTGGCCGCCCACGTGATCCTGGTGCGTGTGCGTGACCAGCACGCCGGTCAGCCGCATGTCGTCGGCGGCGATGAGGTCGGCGATGCCGTCGATCTCCCAGGCCGGATCCACCACCACGCACTCCCGGCTCGCCTGATCCCCGATCAGATAGACGAAGTTCTGCATCGGGCCCAGCTCGACCTGCTTCAGGTACAGCCCCTCGGCCATCAGTAGCCGACCCAGACCTGCTGGTAATACCCTCCCGTGACGACCTGGGGCTGATAGCCGCCGCCCACGAGGACACCACTCTCGGTGACGTAGCCGGGGACCCACACGTAGGTGGTGTAGGTGGTGGGCACCCACTGGTACGCCCAGTAGCCGGTGACGCAGCACGGGCTGGTAACGACCGGAACCGGGCGGTGGGGACGATGTGGCGGCCGCACCGGAACCCCGCGATCTGGCTGGGGACCGATGGGCGCCGGCGGCGGGGTCATGGCGAAGGGATTCGGGGCCAGCACGGTCGGCTTCAGCACTTCCTGCGCGGAAACCACGGCGGGTGTCACCGACGCCAGGACCAGAGCCAGCACCACGGCCACCGTCTTCATATC
>DATFWA010000142.1:0-9437 GCA_035259825.1 Candidatus Methylomirabilota bacterium
CAACGTGCAGAAGGGGCAGGCTCAGCTCGTCCAGGTCGAGCGCCTGCGCGCTCTCGGTGAGATGGCGGCCGGCGTGGCTCACGACTTCAACAACCTCCTGGCCGTGGTCATGCTCAGAACCGAGCTGCTGCTGGCCCGGAAGCCGGCCGCCGACTGCCCTTCTTCACGACCAAGGGAGCCCCGGGGAACGGGCTCGGCCTGGCGGTGGTGTGGGGCATCGTGGCCCGCCACGGCGGCGAGATCACGGTCGAGATCCGCCGCTCGCTGGCCGACCTGCTGCGTGAGCGCGGGTGCCGGGTGAGCGAGGCCGGCGACGGGCTGGCCGCCATCGCTCAGATCCAGGCCGAGCGGGTAGACCTGGTACTCACCGACCTGGCCATGCCGGGCGTCTCCGGATGGGAGGTCGCGAATGCGTGCCGGGACCGACTGCCCCACGCATCCGTCGGCCTGATCACCGGCTTCGGAGACCAGCTCGATCCGGGCAAGCTCGAGCAGCACGGCATCCGCTTCGTGGTTGTCAAGCCGTTCTCGTCGAGCGACCTGCTGCGCGAGGTCGGAGCCGCGCTGAGCCGCTAGCCCTGCCCGGCGGGCTGCCAGCTCTCGCCGGCGGCACGCTTTCGCTCGTAGTGGCGCCGGCCCTTCGCCCGGTTTCCGCACGTGGTCATGTCGCACCAGCGTCGGCTGCGATTCTTGGTCGTATCCATGAAGAGCCAGCCGCAATCGTAACCGGCACACTCCCGGACGAGTGGCAGATCTGCCGAGGTGAGCAGCTCGGCGGCCGAGCGTGACACCCACCAGGTGACCCGATCCAGATCGAGCCTGGCCTCGGGCCACGCCCACTCGAAGCCCGAGCCGGCGATCACGAGTCCCGCGTGTGACATGCCCCGACCGATCGCCCGGTTGAGCGTACGAAGATCGCTCGCCGAGGCCGGCAGCCCGGCGGCGCGCGCCGAGAACAGACCGTGGATCGATTCACGAACCGCCAATGCGTGGGAGAGCGCCTCACCAGCCGGTCGCGGTCGACGCGCCCCTTCCTCGTCGAGGAGCGCGGCCTCCCCTGGCGTGATGATCGTGGCCTGGCGGGCCCATGAAATCAGGTCGCTGTATTGATTGATGTATTCGATACGGTCGCTGAGGGGCCGAGCCCGGACCGTGTTGGTGAAGTCCAGGCAGAGGTACCCCGAGTTGAATTCGAACAGGCCCACGGATCTGTCTTCCATGATCAGAGACTATATAACTGTCTAAGTTGATTTAGAAAGTCCCTTAACTTTCGGCCGGCGGGGGCACCGATCTGCGCTTCTGATAGGCGAGGCTGACCAGAAGGAGCACCACGCCAAGGACCACGAACGACAGGATTCGGTACGCGGTCTTGACCTCGGCGAAGTCTACAGCAAAAACCTTGAAGACAGTTAGCCCGAGCAGCGCGAGCGCGGCGTAGCGCACCGCCGGATTGGAGCGCACGAAGCCCCAGGCAAGCGCGACACCCGCGTAGATCGCCCAGAGCACCGACAGCCCCGCCTGGGTTCGCCACCTGAAGTCGGCGCCTGCGCGGCCGTCCGATCGGAGGGCCTCATGGTACCGCGTCCAGCTCACGCTCAGGGCGTAGAGCAGGATCAACCCGGCGGCGCCTGAGATGGCCCGGCCGACGTGGCGGACGCCGGGATCTGTCGAGCGAGCCAGCCCGCCTCCGGCCACCCCGATGGCCGCGCAGGCGCCGATCCGGGAGAGGAGGGGCCAGCTCAGCAGCGTGCCTGCCGCATTCCGCGCCAGACCGTCATCCGCCGCGAGGACGCGGACGGTCAGGATGACGACCAGCGCCGGGATGGCCAGACTGAAGGCCGGGGACCGAATGATCCGGGCCAGGAGTCCGACGACCAGGACCTCGAAGGTGAGCAGCGTCGCGGGCCAGAGACCTTTCGGCTCCCGCCAGAAGAGGGCCGCCGCGGTCAGCGCTCCGGCGACCCAGAGGAGAGACCGAACGGCCTCGGTCCGGAGCTGACCCGTCCCGGCCTCACGCACCCGTCCGGCCAGGGTCCCACCGACGATCAGGGCCACGACCACCAGAGCGTGGATCAGGAAGGTGAGGTTCCAGATGACCGGCACGCCGGGGAAGCCATACCGATCGAGGGCCAGGACGCGGATGGCGGCCAGCAGCAGCGCCAGGAGTCCGGCCCACGCGGCGACTGGCATCGGCGTCTGGGCAGCCAGCCACAGCAGCACGACGCCCTGGACGGCCCATGCCAGCGTGATCCATTGCCCGCCCAGGGCCAGCGGAACGGCCAGGGTGAGGAACGTCCAGGACACGCCTTCGTGCAGCATCACGGTGGCCGAGTCATCGGGGACCCGCGCCGCGTAGTCGACCGCGACCAGGCGATAGAGCACGGCGAGGACGAGCGCGTAGGGTCCTTCCGGCGCCGGCCGCCAGGCCTCGAGCGTGATGTAGACCGCCCAGAAGTAGCCGGCAGCGTTGGCGACCACCAGGACGAGGTCGATCCGGCCGAAGCGCTCGCCCTGGGCCCGCTCCCGGAAGAGCGGCACGGCCACGAACACCAGGAAGATCGCGGAGAGCAGGACCAGCCGGGCCAGCGGTCGGGGCGCCTCGGGGTCGCGCAGGAGCGTCGGCAGGATCAGCAGTGCGGAGCCGCCCCAGGCCAGGCGGTTGAGGGCCGGCCACGTGCGGAACCGCGCGACCAGGAGAGCGAGCACGTCGAGCACCAGGAGATACGCGAGCAGATTGCGCTCGTCGGGCCGATCCACCTGCAGAAGCACGGGCGTGAGGAGCCCGCCCAGGACCGCGAGCACCGCGGTGCTCAGGCGGCTGCTCAGCACCGCCACCAGCGTTCCCAGCACGGTCACCGCGAACATGGCCGCGAACGCGGCGGGAGCGCCGAGGAGGCCATAGAGCACGTGGGCCGCGAAGAGTGAGAGATAGAGGACGCCGAGCCCGCCGCCCGCCAATCCTTCGCCGAGATACGGCAGGTCGCGTCGCGCGTGCAGAGCGAGACCGCCCAGCAGCATCAGCAGACCGCCGAAGATGCCGACGCTCACCCGCGTGACGGGGCCGAGGAAGTCGTGATCCATCGCCCACTTGAGGAAGAGCGCCATCGCAACCAGGATCACCACCACGCCCACCCAGGTCGCCCAGCGCGCCCCGATGCGCTGCTCGAGATCGAGCGCGGGCCGGGACGGCGGCGCGGGCGGCGGGGCTCGATCGATGATCACGGGCGCGACGGGCGGCGCGGAGGTCACGTCGACCGGGGGCGGAGGAGCGGCCGTCGGCGTCGGAGAGCCCGCGCGTCTCGACAGCTCGCGCACCTGCTCCTCGAGCACGGCGAGACGGGCCGAAGCGTCGTCGGGCCAGCGTCGGGCGCGCGCGGCCAGCACCGCGATCAGCGAGAAGATCAGCGCCGCCATCGACAGGGCGAGGCCGAGCACGAATGCCGCCGCGAGCATCGGAGGTGAGCCTCTCTGCGGCGAGCCTACACCAGCGACGATGCGGCGCCGGCGTGATTTGTCCCGCGCGCGCGAGCGGAAAGCGCGCGGCTCCTCGACGGATGAGCGATACTAGGCCCCGTGCTTCGCCGGGTCCTCGTCCGCTCGCTCGCGCTCGCCGTGCTCGCGCTGGCCGCGCTCGCGGCGGCCGGCCCCGCGACGGGCGAGCCGCTGCGATTCCGCATCCAACCAGAGGCCAGCGAGATCATGTTTCGCGCGACCTCGCGGCTGATGAACGCCGAGGGCCACTTCTCGCGCTTCAGCGGCGACGTGGTGGTCGATCCCGAGGTGCCCTCCAGCGCGAAGATCGTGCTCACGATCGAGGCCGCGTCGCTCGATACCGGCATCGACATGCGCGACCGCCACCTGCGCAGCGTCGACTTCTTCGACGTGGAGCGCTATCCGACCATCGCGTTCCAGAGCGTGCGAGTCGAGTCGGGAGGACGCCGCGCGACCGTGGTGGGCCGGCTCACCCTGCGCGGGGTGACCCGCGAGCTCGCGGTGCCGGTCGACGTGCAGATCAGCAACTCGGCGCTGGTCGCCTCGGGGGAGTTCATCGTCAACCGGGGCGAGTACGCGATGAACTACAACTCGATCCTGAACCCGATCGGCAACGAGGTGCGGGTGGCGTTCACGTTCCGCGCCCGGGTGCCCTGAGGAGCGGACATGGAAGCACGGACCGCCGGACAGCGCATGACCGAGCTGCTGGGCCTCCGGACGCCGCCGGTGGCGGTGACCTTCACCGCGGCGGCGCCGCCCGGTATCCCGCGCGTGTCGAAAGCCGGGCCCGCCGGCTGCGCGTACTGGAAGCAAGCCGCCGAGGGTGCCGTGTTCTACACCGAGGCCGCCGATCACTACAATTGCCCGGTCGGCTCGTACACCCACGGTGTCGCACTGCCGCCGGAGCGCGCGAAGGAGCTGGAGGGCGTGGTGGGTACCATGATCAGCCTCCGTTACATCCGGGAAGACGAGGTCGCCGCGCTCCCGCGGCGTACGGACCCGCTCCGCGTCGCGGTCTACGCCCCACTGACCCAGGCCCCGGTGCCGCCGGACGTGGTCCTCGTGCGTGGCGGAGCGCGCCAGATCATGCTGGTCGCGGAGGCCGCGCTGGCCGCCGGGCTCGCCGGCGACGGCGCTGCGATGGGGCGGCCGGCGTGCGCCATGATCCCCGCGGTGCTCGGGGGACCGGGCGGCGTCACCAGCCTCGGCTGCATCGGCAATCGCGTCTACACCGGTCTCGGGGACGACGAGCTGTACTTCACGATCCCGGGCCCGCGGGTGGGCGACGTGGTCGAGCGGCTCGAGGGCGTGCTGCATGCCAATCGCGAGCTGGAGGGGTATCACCAGGGCCGGCGCGCGAGTCTGTAGACGGCCCCTCACCCCGCCCTCTCCCCAGAGGGAAGAGGGAAGCCGTCGGGCTATAATCGGTTCCCCATGAACCCCGCCCTGGCCGGAACCCTGGTCGCCGACCTCACCCAGAACGTCGCGGGGCCCTACTGCACCCAGATCCTCGGAGACCTGGGCGCGGAGGTCGTCAAGGTCGAACGCGTCGGCCGCGGCGACGACGCGCGGGCATGGGGTCCGCCCTTCTGGGGCCAGGAGAGCGCGACCTTCCTGAGCGTCAACCGCAACAAGCGAAGCCTGGCGGTGGACCTCAAGTCCGCCGAAGGCATCGCGGTGGTGGAGCGCCTCCTCGCGCGGGCCGACGTGTTCGTGCAGTCGCTGCGGGCCGGCGCGGTGGAGGAATTGGGCCTCGGCTGGGCGCGCGTGGCCACGCTGAATCCGCGGCTCGTGTACTGCTCGGTCACCGCCTTCGGCACCGAGGGGCCGCTCAAGGACCGCCCGGGCTACGATCCGCTGATGCAGGCCTACGGCGGCATCATGTCCATCAACGGCCACCCGAACCAGCCGCCCGCGCGCGTGCCGGTCTCGGTGGTGGACATGGGCACCGGCATGTGGGCGGTCATGGGCATCATGGCCGCGCTGCGCGAGCGCGACCGCACCGGCCGCGGCGCTCACGTGACCACCGCGCTCTTCGACACCGCGCTGGCCTGGTCGGTCTTCCAGATGAGCCACTACCTCGCGACCGGCGACGTCCCGCAGCCGCAGGGCTCCGGCACCGCGATGATCGTCCCCTACGAGGCGTTCCCGGTGAGCGACGGGTGGGTGATGGTCGCGGCCGCCTCCGACGCGCTGTTCGTCAAGACCACCACCGCGCTCGACGTGCCCGGGCTCGCGCGCGATCCGCGCTTCGTGGACAACCCGCGCCGGGTGCAGCATCGCGCCGCGCTGCAGGAGGCGCTGGCCGCGGTGACGCGCGGTCTCAGCACCGACGACGTGCTCGCGCGACTACAGCGGGTCGGCGTGCCCTCGGCGCGCGTGTCCACCATGGATCAGGTCGCGAGCGAGCCGCAGACCGAGGCCAGCGGCATGCTGCCCGCGATCAAGCACCCGCGGCTGCCCGACTACCGCCCGACGGCCCTGCCGATCAAGTGGGACGGCGAGCGCCCCGCGCCCACCCGCGTGCCCCCGCTGCTCGGGGAGCACTCGGCCGAGGTGCTGGCCGACCTGGGCTACGACGCGGCCACCATTCGAGACCTCGCGGAGCGCCATGTCGTCCAGCTATAGAACGCTCAACGTCACCGCCTCCCCGGACGGCTACGTGGTCACGGTGGAGCTGAACCGCCCCGAGGCCCTCAACGCGATGAACACCGCGATGGGCGAGGACCTGCTGCGCTGCTTCGACGGGCTGCGCTGGGACCGCACGGTGCGCGCGGTGGTGTTCACCGGCGCCGGAACGAAGGCGTTCTGCGTGGGGGGCGACCTCAAGGAGCGCGAGGGCATGACCGACGAGGCCTGGCGCGCCCAGCACGTCATCTTCGAGGCCGCCGCCGCGGGGGTGCTCCACTGCCCGGTGCCGGTCATCGCGGCGGTCGAGGGCTTCGCGATGGGCGGCGGCTGCGAGCTGGCGGTGCTCTCCGACTTCGTGGTATGCGGGGAGACCGCGGTGTTCGCGGTGCCCGAGGTCACCCGGGGCATCTTCCCGGGCGTCGGCGGCACCCAGCTGCTGCCGCGCATCCTGGGCGCGCCCATGGCCAAGGAGATGATCTTCACCGGCCGGCGCGTGGACGCGCGCGAGGCCCGGGCGATCGGCCTCGTCAACCACGTGGTGCCCGCTGGGCAGGCGCGGGCCCGAGCGCTCGAGATCGCCGCCACCATCGCGGACAATGGACCCATCGCGGTGCGACAGGCCAAGAAGGCGGTGAACTGGGGCGGGGAGACCGACCTGGAGACCGGGATGGCGCTGGCCATCGAGGCCTACAACAACACCGTGACCACCGAGGACCGCCTCGAGGGCGTCCGCGCGTTCAACGAGAAGCGCAAACCCAGATTTCAGGGGAAATAGCCGCGGGAGCAACGGCCGAGAACAACGAGCGAGAACAAACGAGCGGGAGAGACACGACGGGGCCCCGCGGGGCGCCGCGACCATCTCGCCCACGGTAAACATGGCTCAGCCATGTTGAGGATGCTGAAGAGGTGCTACCGATGTCAGCGGATATGACCTTTGTCTTGTCGGAAGAGCAAAAAGCGCTGAAGGCGGCGGTCTACGATCTGTGCAAGCAGTACCCCGCCGAGTACTGGCGCGACCTCGACGCGCGGCGCGAATATCCCGAGGCCTTCGTCAACGAGCTGACCAAGGCCGGCTACCTGGCCGTGCTCATTCCCGAGGAGTACGGCGGCGGTGGGCTCGGGATCATGGAGGCCGCGCTCATCCTGGAGACGATCGCGCGCGCAGGCGGCAACCCGGCGGCGTGCCACGCGCAGATGTACATCATGGGCACGGTGCTGCGGCACGGCTCGGCCGAGCAGAAGAAGCAGTACCTGCCCAAAATCGCCACCGGCGAGCTGCGCCTGCAGGCCTTCGGGGTGACCGAGCCCAACGCGGGCTCGGACACCACCAAGCTGCAGACCACCGCCCTTCGCAAAGGCGACCGCTACGTGGTCAACGGCCAGAAGATGTTCATCTCGCGCGTTCTGCAGTCCGACCTGATGCTGCTGCTCGCGCGCACCACCCCGGTGGACCAGGTGAAGAAGAAGACGGACGGGCTCAGCGTGTTCCTCATCGACATCCGCGAGCTGAAGGGCAAGGGGCTCGACGTGCGTCCGCTCAAGATGATGATGAACCACTCCACCAACGCGCTGTTCTTCGACAACATGGAGATTCCCGAGGCGAGCCTCATCGGTCAGGAGGGCAAAGGCTTCTCCTACATCCTCGACGGCATGAACGCCGAGCGCATCCTGGTCGCCTCCGACTCGCTGGGCGACGCGCGCTGGTTCATCGAGAGAGCGGTGGCCTACGCGAGCCAGCGGGTGATCTTCGGCAAGCCCATCGGCTCCAACCAGGGCGTGCAGTTCCCGATCGCCAAGGCCCACGTCAACATCGAGGCCGCCGATCTCATGCGCACCAAGGCGGCCCGCATGTTCGACGCGGGCATCCCCTGCGGCGGCGAGGCCAACATGGCCAAGTATCTGGCCTCCGAGGCGGCCATCGAGGCGGGCAACGCGTGCATGGACGCCCACGGGGGCTACGGCTTCGCGGAGGAGTACGACGTCGAGCGCAAGTTCCGCGAGTCGCGCCTCTATCGCGCCGCGCCCATCAACAACAACCTGGTGCTGGCCTACGTCGGGGAGCACGTCCTCGGCATGCCCCGCTCCTACTGAGTCGCCGATGCTGGGGCCGATCCTCGAGGGCGAGCGCGTGCGGCTCGAGCCGCCGCGACCGGAGTTCCTTTCGGCCTACCAGCGGTGGTTCGCCGACATGGAGGTCACGCGCTATCTGCTTCTCCGGTTTCCGTTCACCGAGAAAGCGGAAACGGAATGGCTCGAAGAGGTCGGCAAGGATCCGCACCAGGTGATCTGGGCCATCGTGCTGCGTCACAACGGCAAGCTGATCGGCAACACCACGATCGAGAAGATCGACTGGCGCAATCGCCGCGGCGAGACCGGCATCGTGATCGGCGAGAAGGAGGAGTGGGGCAAGGGCTACGCGGGCGAGGCGATGCGGCTCCGGACGCGCTACGGCTTCCGCGAGCTCGGCCTCGAGAGCCTCACCACCCACGTGGTCATCGCCAACGAGGGAAGCCGGCGCGGGCTGGAGCACGCGGGCTATCGCCACTGCGGGGTGCGGCGACACTACTATTTCATCGACGGCCGCTGGCACGACGTGTGGATGGGTGAGGTGCTGCGGGACGAGTGGGAAGAGACCCAGGAGACGACACGATGAAGCTCCCGAAGCGGGTGACGATCTGCGAGGTGGGGACGCGAGACGGGTTCCAGATCGAGCCGGAGTTCATCTCGACCGCGGACAAGATCGACGTGGTGAACCGGCTGGCCGCGGCGGGCATGCCGCGGATCGAGGTGACGTCGTTCGTGTCGCCCAAGGCGGTGCCGCAGCTGAAGGACGCTGCCGAGGTCATGGCCGCGATCGTGCGCCGGCCCAACACCATCTATTCGGCGCTGGTGCCCAACGACAAGGGCGCGGTGCGCGCGGTGGACGCCGGGGTGGACGAGATCCACACCGTGGTGTCGGCCAGCGAGAGTCACAACCTGGCCAACGTGAACATGACGATCGGCGAATCGCTTACCAAGCTCGCCGCGGTGGCCGAGGTGGCCCGTCGCGCCGAGGTTCCGGTGGTCTCCGGCATCTCGTGCTCCTTCGGCTGCCCGTTCGAGGGCCCCGTGCCGATCGACCATCTCGAGTCGGTGGTGGCGCGCCTCGTGGACATGGGCGCCCGCGGCATCGGCCTGGCCGACACCACCGGCATGGCGAACCCGGCGCAGGTGGCCCGCGTGCTCGAGCGCATGGTGCCGCGCTTTCCGGGCATCGAGTGGACGCTCCACACCCACGACACCCGCGCGATGGCCATTCCCAACATCCTCGCCGC
>DATFWA010000143.1:0-15542 GCA_035259825.1 Candidatus Methylomirabilota bacterium
GGTCCCGAGCACGCGCAGAAGAAGCGCTGGCTCGGGGCATGGAAGCGTCACACCCGCCAGCTCGTGCCGGTCCTGCGCCGAGCCCGGGGCCTCGGCTGGTTCAAGGACGAGCACGACGAGGCGCCGGCCGCCATCCTCACCGATCTCCCCGCCGACGCGGTGGCGCGGCTCGGCGACGAGCTCCTCCGTACGCGCGATGGCCAGTTCGTGCTCGGACGCGCGGTCTCCGCGGAGGAGGCCACGAAGTGGAAGCCCCGCGACTACGCCCGCGCCGCCCGCGAGACGTTCCACCTGCTGGCCCCGCTGTATCGTCTCAGGTGACCGCGGCCGCGATCTTCGACATGGATGGCGTGCTGATCGACAGCGGCGCCCATCATCGGCACGCGTGGCGCGCCCTGCTGGCCGAGCTGGGCACCGAGCCCGCGCATCCCGAGCACTGGCGCCTCACCATCGGCCGCCCGAGCGAGGAGGCGATTCCCCTGCTGCTCGGCCGGCGCGTGAGCGGAGCGGAGGCGCGGCGCCTCGCCCGCCGCAAGCGCGATCTCTACCAGCAGCGCGCGCAGAACGGGCTGGAGCCGGTGCCCGGCGTGCCCGAGTTCCTCCACTCGCTGGAGCGGCACCACGTGCCGCGCGCGGTCGGCACCTCCGCCTCTCGCTGGGACGCGGAGCGGCTGCTCGACGACCTCGGCCTCCTGCGCTTCTTCGACGTGGTGGTCACCGCCGACGACGTGATGCTGGGCAAGCCCGACCCCGAGGTCTGGACGCAGGCGGCCCGGCGGCTCAGGGTGACGCCCGGCCACTGCGTGGTCTTCGAGGACGCGCTGGTCGGCGTGCAGGCCGCTCGCGCCGCAGGCATGCGCGTCATCGGCGTCACCACCGCGCACACGGAAGGCGAGCTGCTGGCGGCCGGCGCCGACCGTACCATTCCCGACTTCCAGGGTCTCGAGTGGAGCAGCATCGCACCCCGGTAAGCACGTCCGGCTTCTGGGACCGCCTCTACGCCGAGGGGCAGGACGGCTGGGAGCTGGGCGCGCCCTCGCCGGCTCTGGAGAGTTGGCTTGATTCGGGCGGTACGTTCGAGCCTCCACGGTTGTCCGCGGACTGGGGGAGCGTGGCGGGCAGATCCGGGTTGTCCGCTGACCGGGGGAGTGCGGGGGCCATTTCCGGGCCCCCGCAGATGAAGATCGCTGTCCCCGGCGCCGGCCGTGCACACGATGCGCGGCTGCTGGCCCGGCGCGGCTACCGCGTCACCGCCTTCGACTTCGCGGAAGCCGCGGTCGCGGAGGCCCGTCGCCTGGCCACCGCGGACGGTGTGGACATGGCCGTCGAGCAGCGCGACGTCTTCACCCTCGGCCGCGATCACCGCGAGACCTTCGACGGCGTCTGGGAGTACACGTGCTTCTGCGCCATCGACCCGGGCTGCCGCGCCGAGTACGCCGACGTGCTCCACGCGATCTTGAAGCCGGGAGGCCTCCTCCTCGCCTGCTTTTATCCGCTGCGCGAGGGCCAGGACGGGCCGCCGTTCCCGGTCTCGCGGGCCGACATCGCGCGCGCCCTCGCGGGCCGCTTCACCGTGCTCACCGAGGGCGCGCCGACGCGGTCGGTCGAGCGCCGCCGCGGGCTCGAGTGGCTGGTCCTCGCCCGGCGCGACGGATCGGCGCGCCCGGAGACATCGCCACGTTGACCGGCCGCGGGCCGGCATGATACCGTTGGCCACTTTTCTCGCCCCACGCCATCGGGGCAACCCAGGCAGGGCAATCACACGAGGAGGCAGACCATGAAGTCTCCACGCATGCTGTCGGTCCTGGCCGTGCTCGGCGCGCTCGTGCTGCTCGCCGCCTCGGCGGCGCCGGCCGGCGCTCAGGCCCAGACCATCAAGATCGGTACCCTCTACGATCACTCCGGGCCCTTCTCGGCCGCCGGCTCGCTGAACTGCTGGCGCGGGGCCAAGATGATCATCGACTACGTCAACGAGAAAGGCGGCGTGCTCGGCAAGTACAAGATCGTCCAGGTGGACGGCGACAGCCAGTCCAAGGCGGACGTGGCCATCAACGAGGCCGAGCGGCTGCTCAACGTCGAGAAGGTGGACATCCTGGCCGGCGTCTACTCGAGCGCCCACGCGGTACCCATCGCGGAGCGGGTCGACAAGCAGAAGAAGTTCCTCTGGATCACCACCGCCATCGCGGACGCGGTGGTGAAGGACCGCAACCTCCAGTACACCTTCCGGGCCCAGCCGAACGGGAGCCTCTTCGGTACCGGCACCGTCGACTACATCGCCCACTACGCGCAGGACAAGCTGAAGAAGCCGGTGAAGGACATCCGCGTCGCCATCATCCACGAGGACGGGCCCTACGGCGTGGGCGTGGCCGCGGCCAACGAGTCCGAGGCCAAGAAGGTCGGCATGCAGGTCGTGTTGAAGGAAGGCTACTCGATCCAGGCCGCCGATCTCTCCTCGCTCGTGACCAAGCTGCGGGCGGCCCGGCCCGACGTGCTCTTCCACACCGGCTACAACCCGGACATCAACCTGTTCCTCAACCAGGCCAAGGAGCAGGGCCTGCGGGTGAAGGTCTACGTCGGGCACGGCGCCGGCCACAGCCAGCTGGCCAAGCTGAAGGAGGCCTTCGGCAAGGACGCGGAAGGCTTCCACACCGCCGATCCGCCCGCGTCGCAGCTCATCGATGCGGCGAAGCTCAAGCCCGGCGTGGCCGCGATGACCCAGGAGATGGTGAAGCGCTACAAGGCCTTCGAGCCTGACATCCCGGTCAACAACATCGCGCCTCACGTCTCGATGGGCTTCAACAACATGTGGATCCTGCTGAACGACGTGCTGCCGCGCGCCATCCAGAAGCACGGCGGGTGGACCGCGGAGGCGCTCGCCGCGGCGGCGCGCGAGACCGACATCCCCGAGGGCGGCACCATGCAGGGCTACGGCGTCAAGTTCGCGGGCGAGGGCAATCCCATGCGCGGCCAGAACGAGCGTGCCATCGCCGCGGTCTACCAGGTGGTGGACGGCCAGTTCCGCCACGTGTGGCCGCAGATCATCGCGACTCCGAATCCGCCGGTCATCCTGCCCGCCGGGTCGCCCTGGGCGGCCCGCTGATCCAGATCGCGTATCGCGAGGTGAGGGCCGGCTGACGGTCCTCACCTCGCGGCCCCGTCCGTGCTCACGGTCACCCGGCTCACCAAGCAGTTCGGCGGCTTCACCGCGCTCAACGCGGTCTCCTTCGAGGTGAAGCCGGGCGAGATCCTCGGGCTCATCGGGCCGAACGGCTCGGGCAAGACCACCTGCTTCAACTGCATCTCGGGGGCGCTGGCTCCGACCGCCGGCTCCATCCGCTTCAAGAACGACGAGATCGCGGGCGCCACGCCGGACGCGATCTGCCATCGCGGTCTGGCCCGCACCTTCCAGATCCCCCGCCCGTTCCGCAAGCTGTCGATCCTCGAGAACGTCGCGGTGGCCGCCCACTTCGGAGCGGCCCGGCGCAACACCGAGGCAGAGGCGCGGCGGCGCGCCCAGGAGGTGCTGGCGCTGGTAGGCCTGCCGTCCGATCCAGCCGCGTCGACTTCGCTCCTGGGGGCGGGCGGGCTCAAGAAGCTCGAGCTGGCCCGCGCGCTCGCCACCGGCCCCACCCTGCTGCTCGCCGACGAGAGCCTCGGGGGGCTCGATCCCACGGAGATGCACGACGCGGCCGAGATGCTCAAGCGCATCCGCGGCGAGCTGGGCGTGACCATCGTGTGGGTCGAGCACATCATGGCCACCCTGCTGCGGGTGGTCGACCGTCTTGTGGTCCTCGACCACGGCGAGAAGATCGCCGAGGGCAACCCACGAGAAGTCGCGGAGAACCCGCAGGTGATCGAAGCGTATCTCGGCGAGAAGGTCGTGCTGGGATGATGCGGAGGCCGCGATGCTCGAGCTGAGCCAGGTCACCGCCGGCTACGGCGCCTTCACCGCGCTGTGGGACGTGAGCCTGCGCGTCGCCATCGGCGAGGCCGTCGCGGTGGTGGGACCCAACGGGGCGGGCAAGACCACGCTGCTCCGCGCGATCTCCGGCCTCATCGCCCCGCGCGCCGGTCGCATCGCCTTCGAGGGCACCGAGCTGGCCGGTCGCCCGGCCTACGACATCGTGGCCCACGGCATCGCGCACGTGCCCGAGGGCCGGCGGCTGTTCCCGCAGCTCACCGTCGCCGAGAACCTCAAGATGGGCGCGTTCCTGCCGTCGGCGCGCTCCCACTTCCGCGAGAGCCTCGAGCGCGTGTACACGCTCTTCCCGGTGCTGGCCGAGCGGCAGGCCCAGCGCGCGGGCAGCCTTTCGGGCGGCGAGCAGCAGATGCTGGCGGTGGGGCGCGCCCTCATGTCGCGCCCCAAGCTGATCCTCTTCGACGAGCCGTCGATGGGCCTCGCCCCGGTCATGGTGCTGCGCCTGTTCGATCTGATTCGTCGCGTGCGTGAGGAGGGCTACACAATCCTGGTGGTCGAGCAGAATGTCCGGCAGGTCCTCAAGCTCGTGGACCGCGCCTATCTCCTGGAGGTCGGCCGCATCAAGGTGGAGGGCCGCGCCGCCGATCTGGCCGAGCAGGACTTCGTGCGCCAGGCCTACGTAGGGCTCTGAGCCGTGATCGACCCGATCTTCCTCCTCGAAGCGGTGGTCAACGGCATCCTGCTGGGCGGCGTGCTGGCACTGCTCGCCCTCGGCCTCAACCTGATCTTCGGGGTCATCGACATCGTGTGGATCGCCTACGTGGACATCGTGGCGCTCTGCATGTACGCGGTCTACTTCCTGGTCGCGGTCTACGGCTGGCCGCTCTGGCTGGCCGGCCTCGCCTCGATCGCGGTCGGCGCGCTGCTCGGCGCGCTCGTGCACGTGCTGATCATCACGCCGATCCTGGCGAGCCCGCCGATCAACCAGCTGCTCGCCACCGGCGGGCTGCTTTTCTTCATCCAGTCGGCGGCCACGCTCTTCTGGAGCACCGACCACCGGTCGATCCGGGTGAGCATGCCGACCCTCGAGGTGGGCGGCATCTTCATCTCGGTCACGCGCCTGCTCGCCTTCGGGCTCGCCATCGCGGCCATGATCGCTCTCTACTTCTTCCTCACCCGCACCTATACCGGCACCGCGATCCGCGCGGTGAGCCAGGACCGCGAGGCCATCGCCCTGATGGGCGCGCGGCCGCAGCGGCTCTACCTGGTGACCTCCGCGGTGGGCGGGGCGATGGCCGGGGTGGCGGGCGCGCTGCTCATCATCCAGTACGCGGTCCACCCCTACTTCGGCGCGGCCTTCGGCCCCCTCACCTTCATGATCTGCGTGCTCGGGGGCCTCGGGAACATGGTGGGCGCGTTCTTCGCCGCCTTCATCATGGCGCAGGTGATCTCGGTGGGCGGCGTGATCGTCTCGACCGAGATGGGCTACGTCATCGCCTTCGTGATCTTCATCGTGCTGATGTTCGTCCGGCCGGGCGGCATCTTCGCCAAGCGCGCATGAGCCCGCTCCGCCTCGTGGCGCTGCTCGCGCTGGTAGCGCTGGCCCTCGTGCCGGTGCTGCCGCTGGGCGCGGCCCAGGAGTACATCTGGCACGTCATCATCCAGATCTTCCTGTGGTCGTTCGTGGGCAACGCGTGGTCGCTCATGGGGCGGTTCGGCCTGGTCTCCCTGGGTCACGGCGCCTTCCTCGGGGTGGGCGCCTACGCCACCGTGCTCCTGTGGAACTTCTACGGCATGACGCCTTGGCTGGGCGGGCTGCTCGCCATCGCGATCACGGTGGTGCTGGCCCTCGTGGTCGCGTATCCCTGCTCGCGCTTCCAGGTGGTCGGCCACTACTTCGGTCTCGTCACCCTCGCGGTGGGCGAGGTGATCCGCTTGCTCATCGTGGCCGAGCGCGACTGGACCGGCGGCTCGCTCGGGGTGACCCTGAAGACTGCCGGCACCGCCTCCGGGTGGTGGACGCTGCAGTTCGCGGACAAGCGCGTCTTCTACTACGTGGGGCTCGCGGCCTGGCTCTTCGGACTCTGGGTGTGGTGGCGCGTGGACCGCAGCATGGCCCGCTCGGCCATGGAGGCCATCGGCGAGGACGAGACCGCGGCGGCCTCGGTCGGGATCCGGGTCACCCGCTTCAAGATGGCGATCACCGCGCTCTCCGCGGCGCTGACCGCGCTCGGCGGAGTCCTGCTCGCCCTGTACCTCGCCTACGCCAATCCCGACACCCTCTCCGGCATCGGGGTGTCGCTGCGCATCGTCTTCGCGGTAGTGCTGGGCGGCATGTACTCGCTGCTCGGTCCCTTCGTGGGCACCGCGCTGACCATCGCGCTCAGCGAGTACCTGCGCATCTACTTCGGCATCAAGCTCATCGGCATCGCGGAGACCATCTACGGGCTGCTGCTGATGATCTTCATCATCTTCCTGCCCGCCGGCATCTACGGCAGCCTCGCGGAGACGGTGCGACGCCGCCTGACTCGTCCACCGAGCGGCGTTCCCGTCCGAACCTAGCCGCCCGCGGCTCCTCGGGTGACGTCCGCGTCCGACGGCAGCTGATCCACCGTCCAGCCGCCTCCGGCGTCGCGATCTGGAAGTGCTCGGGGAGGTGCCCTCGGGTGGCCGGTCGCATTTCTGCGTGCCCGAGCCCACGGCGAGGGCACCTACACCTATCGGCTCGAGGTCATCGGAGCCGATCCGATGGCGACCAGCGGCCAGTAGCGGCCGCGGTTCCGTCGCGGCGGAGCGCTCTGCCGCGCTACGCGTTTCCGGCCAGGCACCGTCCGTCGGAGGTGTACGTTCCCCCCACCCCCTGACACGATTGGCGTCCGTTGTAGGGCGTTGGGGACAGCGAGCAGCCGCCCAGCAGGAGGGCGGCGAGCAGGACGACGCCGACGATCGCGGCCCTCATCGGGGCACCACCTGCGCGTTGAAGGTCGACCAGGCGTCGTCCAGAACCAGCCCGCGGGAGCCGCCCGAATCGTACAACGTGATCGGGCCCCCGCGAAGACCGGGCTCCATTTCGAACGTCGCCCTCCCGTTCCCGACCGTGACCGTCCCCCACGCCCAGTTCGCCCCCCAGCAGGCAGTCAGCGCTCCACTGGGGGAGATCGTCACATAGAACGGCTCGTAACCGGGAGTGATCGTCCCCGACCACTTCCCGGCGATGGCGCCGACGTTGGAAATCGGCGTTTCGGCCGCGGGCGATCGCGAGGCGCACCCCACGAAGCCGAGGTACTCGTTGCCGAACATCGGCCGGGACGACTCGCAGAAGCCGCGGCGATCGTAGGTGATGACCCAATGTCCCACCCCCAGGAGGGCCGCGACCTGCCTCTCCCAGGCGCGGCCGCTCTGCGGCCAGCCGTGGATCAGCACGACGGGATGGCCGGTTCCGTGATCCTCGTAGTAGAGGTCGACGCCGCCGGCCGCGACCCGCTTCGCGCGGATGGCTTTTTCACCACGCCTCGTCCTAGAGATGCGCTGCGGGGACCCGACGCGGCGCGAGCGGCCGGTTCCCGCAAAAACCGGACAGCGGCTGCGAGGAAACGCAAGAACACGAAGGTCGCGTCCAGACGCGGGTCGCGCGCGCTGGCCGATGCGGCGCCCCTACTCGCCGTAGCCCACCAGCTCGACGTAGCCCCGGCCGGTGATCGGCCGGCCGTCCGCGGTGCCCTCGACGCGGACGGCGCCCTCCCAGTAGCGAGTGCCCACGATCAGCTCCTGGTCGGCCAGCTGCGGGACGATCTCCAGCGCGAGCCCGGCCCGGGGCACGGCGAGGCGCCAGCGGCTCGGGTACCGCACGCGGCTCCTCGGGCTCGTCCAGTGATCGAGCGCATCCAGCGTGACGTCGGCGGCGGGCAGCGACCACGCGGCGCCGTCGGCTGAGACCAGCGAGCCCGCGCTGTGCGCGTCGGTCGAGCCGTCGCGACGGCGGAGACGGTAGACCATGATCTCGCGGCCGTCGTCGAGCTGCAGCGCGAGCCAGTCCCAGCCGACCAGCTCGGGGCCGAGCGCGCTGGTGCTCCACTCGCGATCCATCCACGCGAGCCCGGACACCGAGAGCGGCTCGCCGCCCACCCGCACGGTGCCCTGAGCGCTCATCCGCGAGAGCGAATAGTAATAGGAGGCGTTGCCTGGCTCGGGACCCTTCTGGCTCAGCCCACGATCACCCTGGAGAACCACGGCTTTCTCGGCGGCCAGGATCAGGTCGATGGCGACGTCGTCCTCGGCGGCGCGGAGGCGCACCGGCAGGCCGCCGACGGTCTCGCTCTCCGCCGACCAATCACCGAGCCAGATCCGGAACGGCTTCGCCCGCGCTCCGGCCAGGTCCAGCGCCTCCCGGTCGAGCCGGCTCCACGCGCGAAAGCGGCGGCCCGCGGTGTCGGTGAGCGCGAAGTGCGCGAGGTAGAGCTGCCGCGTCGACCACGCCGATGCGGAGGCGCTCGTCCCCGGCGGGGCCAGCGCGGTGCGAAAGAACGTGAGCTGGAACCCGAAATGGCGTCTCGTCGCGGTCTCGACGTTTCCGGTGTAGTACCACCATTCCGTGCGGAAGCCGGGATGGGGTCCGTGGTCGGCCGGGAACGAGAAGGGCCGAGGCGCCAGTGCGCGAGCGAACCCGGCGGCATCAGCGGGCGCGAGCGCCGCGCTCACCGCCAGCGTGGCCTGGACACCATCGCGCCTCCCCGCCCGATCGCCGTCCGACCGGAGGGCGAGGACGACCGTCGCGCCCGTCGCGAGGGCCAGCGCCAGCAGGCAGACGGCTCCGAGGGTGCGCCTACTCATCGCGAAGCGCGTCGGCGGGGAGCGCGCGGGCCATCCGCCATGCGGGATAGAGGCCGGCCAGCACCGCGGCGAGTACCGAGAGCGCCACACCCTGGAGGAGGATCGCGGGCGACGGATCGATCGGCATCGTCCAGCCGAACGAGCGGCGGTTGACCACGAACACCAGGATCCCGGCCAGCATCAGCCCGCCTGGAACCGCGAGCAGGCCCGCCAGGAGACCCATCAGCCCGGTCTCCGCGGTAACCAGCCCCCACACCTGGCGCGGGGTCAGTCCGAGCGTGCGGAGCACCGCGACCTCGCGCGCGCGCTCGAGCTGCAGGGCCATGAGCGCAGCCAGCATGCCGATGAAGGCGACGGCCACGGTGAGCGTGCGCAGCACGGAGGTGATGGCGAAGGTGCGATCGAAGATCTCGAGCGACGCCTCGCGCAGCGCCCGATTGGAGCGGATCACGACTTCCTGCTCGCCGCCGGCGCGCTCGCGGAGGGCGGCCATCAAGGCCGGGAGATCGACACCAGGCGCGGCCTCGATCACGACGCCCGAGACCCGGCGATCGTCCCAGAAGCGGTCGTACGTGTGCCGGCTCATCACCACCACGCCCGCGCTCGAGCCATAGTCGTAGAACACGCCGCCCACCCGGAAGTCGCGCTCTCCGCGGTCGGTGCGCAGGCGAACCGTCCCGCCCATCCGGGCGCCGCGGCGGTTGGCGTACGGCTCGGACACGATCACCGTCTCGCCACTCCCGTCCCAGACCGCGTCCGCGCTGCCCTCGCGAAAGCGCCAGCGCGGAGGGCGCGCCGGGTCGACGTCGAGCGCGACCACTTGCACCGCGCCGCCGGGACCGGAGACGAGGACGCCGCGCGAGGTGCCCGCGCGGGCCACGCCAGGCGTGGCGGCGAGGCGCGCCGCCAGCGCCGGGTCGAGCGTCGCGTCGGGACGGTTGCCCACCAGGCTCGGCGCCGAGACGTAGATATCGGCGCGCAGCGTGCCCTCGAGCCAGCTCACCACCGCCTCGCGGAAGCTCGCGATCATGATCCCGACGCCGATGGCCGCCGACACCGCGATCATCAGCGCGGCGATCGCGACCGACGTGCGGGAGAGCGCGGCCACGATCCCGCGGCTGGCGAGCCGGCCGAGGGTGCCGAACGCGGCAGCGGCCGGATGCAGCAGCCGCAGCAGCACCAAGGCCGCCGCCGGAGCGACGAGGGCACAGCCGACCATCAGCACGAACAGGCCGGCGAAGCCCCCGACAATGCCGCCGGGCAGGGCCAGGATCACGCCGCCGAGGGCGAACAGGCCGACGCCAAACCAGGTCACGCGGGGCACTATGCGGCGGGCGCTCGTCTCGAGCGCGCCGCGGCTCATCACCACCCGCGGCGGCGCGCCGGTCGCCTCCAGCGCGGGGGCCAGCGCGGCGGCGAGCGTGGCGCCAACTCCGAGGAGCACGCCCTTGGCGAGGGCCAGCGGCTCCAGCGTGACGTCGCGCACCGAGAGCACGAAGTAGAGATCGTTGATGGTGCGCGTGACCAGGCCGAGGAGGCCGCGGGCCAGCGCCCACCCGAGCGCGAGCCCGGCGATCGTGCCCACCGCCCCGATCAGAGCGGCCTCGCTCATGACCAGGGCGAAGATCTCGGCACGGGTCACCCCGATCGCGCGAAGCGATCCGATGAGCGGCCGCCGCTGTACCACCGAGAAGGTCATCGTCTGGTAGATGAGGAACATGCCGACGACGAGGGCCAGCAGCGAGAGCGCGGTGAGATTCCACTGGAACGCGCGGATCATCTGCGCGGTGGTGCCGGCGCGCGCGCCCGCGGCGACCAGCTCCGCGCCGGAGGGCAGCGCGCGCGCGACGCGATCGAGCAACGCGCGCCCCGGCTCGTCGTCGGTCACGATCAGGTCGATGCGGCCAAGCCGCCCCGCGGCGCCGAAGATCTCCTGGGCGCTCGAGATGTCGGTGACCAGCAGGCCATCGAGAGCGCGGGCGCTCGCCGGGTCACCCGGGTCGAGCAAACCCACCACCTGCAGCTCGTGGCGGACTCCCCCCGCGCGCACCGGGAGCTGGTCGCCCACCGTGAGGCCGAGGTCGCGCGCGGTGGTCCGCGACATCAGCACCGCGCCCGGGCGCGTGACGAGCGCAGCCACCGTGGAGAGCCGATCGCGTGGCGGCGGCTCGCGGCGCTCGCCGGCGGCCGCCCCGGGCGCGCTCGTCGCGGCGGCGCTCCCCTCCTCGTCCAGGTACGGCCGGAACGGCGCCTCCGAGAAGGGATCGATTCCGAGCACGGTGAAGGTGCGCCCAAGCCGGTCGGCGGCGGCGACGTCACCGGACAGGACCGGGGCGGCGAGGCGCGCTCCGAGATCGACCTTCAGCAGCCGGTAGAGGTCGTCCGGCAGGCCCGACGGGCCGCCGACGATCTGGTGGGTCGCGCGGCCGGTGACCGCCTGAGTGGCGAGCGCAAACGCCCGCCGCGCGCTCTCGTTGGCGAGGTCGATCGAGACGGCGACCGCGACGCCGAGCGCGATGCCGAGCACCGCCAGCCCGAGTTGCCACGGATGGTGCCCGAGGTGCCGGAGCGCGAGCCGGGTGAGCTGTCGTCTCACCCGCCGCTCCGGAGCGGAGCGCCGGGCGGAGCCGGCTGCTCGAGCAGCCCGCCGCGCTGGACGGCGAAGATCCGGTCGGCGACCCCGACGACCTCGCGGCTGTGCGTTACCATGACGACCGTCTTGCCGCCCTCGCGCGCGAGGCCGTCGAGCAGCGCCAGCACCGTCGCCGCGGTCTCCGCGTCGAGTGTGCCGGTCGGCTCGTCGGCCAGGATCAGCGCGGGGTCGTGAACCAGCGCCCGCGCGATGGCCACCCGCTGTTGCTCGCCGCCGGACAGCCGGTCCGGCAGGCTGCCGCCGCGCCCGCCCAGGCCCACACGCTCAAGCAGGTCACGCGCTCGCGCCGCGCCGGCCGCGGCGGCCACTCCGTTCAGCTCGAGGGGAAGCAGCAGGTTCTCCTCGATCGTGAGGACCGGGATGAGATTGAAGAACTGGAAGACGAAGCCGATGTGGCGCCGCCGAAACCGCGTGCGCGCGTCCTCGTCGAGCGCGGTGAGATCGGTGCCGGTCACCACGACCCGGCCCGCGGTCGGGCGGTCGATGCCGGCGATCAGATTGAGCAGCGTCGACTTCCCCGACCCGCTCCGCCCGACGAGCACCACGATCTCGCCGGGCTCGATCGCCAGCGAGACGTCGTCGAGGACGACGCGCTCGGAGTCACCTTCGCGGTAGGTCTTGCGGACGTGGAGCAGCTCGACGGCGGGCCCGGGCATGCCCCGCCATTGTACAGGCCCCGATGCGTCCTAGGCGGACACCGCCTCCACGGGTCCGGCGTGCATGCGGCCGTTGAGGCAGCGGGCCGCGACGGGCCGGTAGCCATCCGGGTATGTCGGCACCAGGTGGATCGGATAGCCGCGCCGGCGCCAGGCGCGCAGGTCCCCGGCCAGAGCCCGCACCTCGCCGAACCCAGCGCGGCGGAGACGGAGACCCACGTTCGACCGAAGGATCGACCAGTCGCTGCCGATCGGCTTGCGGCGGCGCCCACAGAGCACCACCGTCACGTCGCGCGGCAGCTCGCGCAATCGCTCGGTCAGGTGGTCCAGGCCGATCCAGCACGCGCCGGGGATCAGGTAGGGATCGCTCGCCACCTCGTCGGCGTCTCGCACGTCGAGGACGGCGAGGCGCTCGCCTCGGTCGATCTTGCTCTTGAGCTCGTCCGCGGTGATCCGAGCCTTCCCCAGCGTGAGGAACATCCGATGGCGTCGCGCCCGCCGGAGGATCAGGCAGAGCAGCGCCGCGGCCATGAGAAACCCCGCCAGCTGGATGCCGAAGCGCACCGCGAAGTCCACGACCGTGTCGCCCGCGATGTAGCCGATACCGATCCAGGCCACCGACCAGACCAGTGCGCTGCCTGCGCCGTAGGCCACGAAGCGGCCGAACCTCATACGGCTCGCGCCGGCCAGGCCGGCGGCGATCGGGTTCATCTCGGGCAGGAAGCGGGCGCTGGTGTGGAACAGAGCGCCGTGAGCCAGGAATCCATCCTGGGCGCGTCGGACGAAGGCTCCGGCCCGCGGGGCGAGCCGTCCGAGCAGCGTGAGCACGCCCGCGCCGCGCCAGCGTCCCAGACCGTACCAGCCGACATCGGCGCACAGGCTGGCCACCACGGTTAGCGCGACGACCTCGACGACGCTCATGCGGCCGCGCGCTCCCAGCGCGCCGGCCGCCAGGAGCACCGGAACGGCGGGCAGCGGCACGCCGCCCTGGTTGGCCAGCACCCAGCCGAACAGCACCCACTCGGCGTGATCCGGAATCATCGAGATGTCGCTCCTCTCGTGCTCGTGCTCGTGATACGCGGCTGCGGGAATGCCGGGGCCGGGCGCCCCGGCGTCGCGCGCCTCAGAACTTCCAGCCCGTTGCTCCCACCTCGCAGTAGTCCCCGCCCTCAAAGTACGTTCCGCCGTGAGCGGCGCACATCTGCTGGGCGGTGCGAATGTCGCCGCCGGGCTGGCACGAGCCGTTGGAGTAGGTGCCGCCCGCGGCCGCGCACATGCTGGCGCTGCTGAGCCGCGTGGAGGTGCTGGAACAGGCGGCCGTCGAAAGCACCAAGAGCCCGGCCAGCGTCGCCATCCGAAGTACGTTTGATGCGTTCATGTGTCTGCCCCCTTCAACGCGGTGGTTTGATCGCCCTGCGATTACGATCCGGCTCGGCTCACGGCCGTTCGCGCTCGCCCGGCCTTTCCGCAAGGAACCGACAACACGGCGCGGTGCCGGCGGCGGTCACGGCCCGCCGAAGCCGAACTCGCAGCGGTCGTCGCCCCCAGATACACGCCACCGTGCGACTTGCAGAAGTGCTCCGCCTCCTGCTGGCCGGCTCCCAATCGAAATGCACGTGCCTCGCGAGTAGGTGCCGCCCCAAGCGGGCACGACCGCGGCCCGTCCTGCGCTCAGAACCAGGGCCACGGCGCCCAGATGCTCCAGACGACCGACTCGTTGTCTTCGACGTGCTGTTGCATCGCCACCAGCTGCTGGTTCGCCGTGTGCTTCTCGAGTGCCGCCTGGTATTGGGCCGGGTTCCCGACGTAGAGGCATTTGCACGGGTCGGGATCCGCGTACACGTAGTAGAGCCGTCCGTCCCGCCGGTGGGCGATCAGGCGTCGCGCCGGGGTGATGGTCTCGAGATGGGCGAGCTTCTCGGGAGTGTCGGCGACTTTCTTCTGGAACCCCGCCGCGGCCAGGAGCTGCTGGGTCGTCAGGGTCTTCCACTCGCCGTCCGCGCTGAAGTCGAACGAGGCCATCGCGACCCGATAGGATGACGCGCGGCCCGGAACCCGCACGTCGAAGAACGCGCGCCCGCCGGCGCGAATGACGTCGCCGACCCGTTCGATCGTCCCGGCGCCGAGCCGTCCGAGCTCGTCGAGCGGCCTGATCCGTAGGCGGACGTTCACCGCGTCTTCCCGATAGTCGTTGTAGACGTAGCCCACGAGCCGGGACTGACCCGGGCCGGCGGCACTGGCGCTCCACTCCACGCGGAAGAAGCCGTCCGGCGCAGTCGCCCAGGCGGCTTCCGGGTCGATCCCGATCAGGGCGGTCAGCAGCGTAGCCGCCAGCCACTAGGTGGCGACGGTTCCACGATTCGATGCCATGGTGTTCCCTCCTAGACGCGACTCATGCGCGTGATCTCCCCCGTGCGGCGTTTTCTCTTCAGACGACCTCACCGGCCGCGTCGCCCCGTGCCTCACGCGGTTTGGGCAAGAACAGGACACCCGGGTGCTATCGCGTTTCGGTGAATATCTCCGGCCACTTCGGTCGACCGATACGATGGCGGCGTCCCAACGAGTGAAGCCAATTCCAAGCGGAGGGGAATTGCCATGCGACGTGCGCTGATGGGATCGCTCGCGGTCGGGGCCCTGATGTCGCTGCTGGTCCGGCTGGTCCGGACCCAGACGAAGGACCTCGAGGATACGCTCACGATCTGGCCCATCCGGGAAGAGACGACGCGATAGCTCTCGCCGCGCGCCGAGTCACGACCTCCTCGCGCTGATCGGGCGGAACCGCGATGGTCACCGCCGCATCCGAACCGGAGGACGCCATGAATCACGACAACCGATCCGTGGATTTCCAGGTCGGGGACCTCGGAACCGTGTTCCTGGAGAGCCGGCTGCGCGAGACGGACGATCAGCTCGCGGAGGCTCGCCACAAGAACCAGCGGCTGGTCAACAGCCTCGGCGAGGCTCGAGAGCAGATCGCCTCACTCAAGCACGAGGTGGATCGGCTCTGCGCGCCTCCGGCAAGCTACGGCGTGTATCTGTCCGACAACTGCGATGGCACCGTCAACGTCCTGTAGCAGGGCCGGAAGGTGAAGGTGAGCCTGCGGCCATCGCTCAGGGCCGAGGACATCAGGCCCGGGCAGGAGCTGGTGCTCAACGAAGGCCTCAACGTCGTCGAGACCGCCGGGTACGAGATCCAGGGCGAGGTGGTGGTGCTCACCGAGCAGCTCGACTCGGGTCGGGCGGTCGTCGCCTTCGGATCAGACCAGCGCGGAGTCAGGATCATCGCCGACCCCCTCCGCTCAACGCGGCTACGGGCCGGAGACCATCTCCTGATGGACGCGAAGTCCGGCTACCTCCTCGAGAAGCTGCCCAAGAGCGAGGTCGAGGACCTCTCGCTCGAGGAAGTCCCCGACATCTCCTACGACGACATCGGCGGCCTCGGCACCCAGATCGAGACCATCAAGGACGCCGTCGAGCTGCCCTACCT
>DATFWA010000144.1:0-10012 GCA_035259825.1 Candidatus Methylomirabilota bacterium
CGTCTCGTAGCTCGAACTTCGTCCTGATGCTGGTGCCAATCACCTGCTCGGGTGGGATGCCATAAACCCGTTCGCTGAAGACACGCATGAACTCGATCCCGCCGGCGGAAACGATGAATGTCTTAAACCCGTTCGCGCGCACGTAGGCGAGCAGCTCGAGCATGGGTTGGTACACCATCTCGGTGTAGAGTTTCCCGCTCTTCGGATGGCGCGCGGTCGTGATCCAGTCCCGCACAATCGTCTCAAACTCCTCCGTTGTCGTGCCCGCGTGCGAGGCCATGGCCACCTCGACGAGCGCATGCTCGCCGCCGGCCAGCGCAGATTTCTCATCACCTCTTAGGACCGACGCGAACGGCTCCTTGGTTTTCCATTCCGGATGTTGCGTCGCCAGTTGCCTGATGCGGTCGAAGGCGAACAATGCCTGGGAAAATATCGGTTGCTCCGCCCAAAGCGTGCCGTCGTTGTCGAACAGGGCGATGCGTTCTGCGATCGGGACGAACTCGGGCGAGCCAGGTGTCGTGACCCTCGCCACGAATTCGACGATCGCCCGCCTGGCCAGGCCGTCGTTCCATGAGGGCATCGGGTCGCCAGCCGGAGCTATATTTGCACGGTCTGATGGTTGATTCATGATTGTCCTCCCTATCGGGTTGGGTTCCGCGTGATCGGGTAAAAATATTCTGGGCACTCAGTCGACGTCGTCACCCAGATGACCAGGATGTTTGGGCTTGCGTCGTTGTTGAACCTGCGCGGTGCTTGCGTATCGGAGCGCAATGCTGGGCACCATTTGGCCGACAACCAGTGTTGTGATCCTAAACGGCCAGCGAGACCCAGAAGCCATGCGAACGCGGGCCCGTCGGTCTCCATGCGCTGCAACCGGGCTTTGCGAATTCTTGGGCTGGCTCACCGTCCGTCTGCTTGGTCGGCGGCAGACCGATTCTATCGCTGCTCGTCTCCCGTTCTATGGGACCTTGGTCGTACTGACGCTCGCTGCCGATGCCGACCGTGACGCCGAACGCGTCCACTCGAGCTGTGCCTAGCCGGGTCCTCGATCACGCGGACGCCGTTTGCCGGATCAGCATCGCCCGGATCATCTCTGCTCGTGCTAACCGTGGCAGGGTCTACCAACGCCTGGCTAGAGTCGAAACCACGGGATGGTGAGGTAGACGCACGCACAAGCTGCCTCGAGGTGCGCCTGCAGGCCCCTCCCTTTGCCCGCTCCCCGGAGGGGAGAGCCTGATTGTCGACGAACCGGTGGCGGAAGTCCTCACCGAATGATCTAGAAGGTTGCCCGTGTGCCGTCGGCCCCTCGAGCACCCACGTCACGAGCGCGGCAGAAGAAGGTGGGCTTTGTGCAGGACGTGCGCGGCGCCCACCGTGAGGCCGCCCACGATCAGCGCCCCAAGAGCTAAGCCCAATGAGGCGATTGAGACGGCGCTCGGCGCGCTCGTCTTGAGGTCCCGCATCAGGTATCGCGTTTCGGCGGCCAGCAGCCAAAGCACCGCGAGGCCACCGAGCCCGGAGACGAACAGGGAGCGCCGGAAGTGATCGAGTGCCTCGGCATGCGGAGCGAACAGGAGTGCGACCACGATCGGCATCAGGCCGAGGAGCGCCGGAGCTTGGAGGTAGCACTGGACGGCGAAGTGCGGCTGGAGCACCCGTCGCGCCAAGCCGTGCCCCCGGATGCGGGAAAAGATGACCGCCACGGTCAGTGGCGCTGCCACCAGTAGGAGCGCGGTGATCAGATAGCGGCTGCTGATCGGCAGGTGGCTGAGTGCATCGCCTGAGGCGGCGCCGGTAGGGCTGTGCCGATGCCTGACTACTGACGTTGCCCACAAATAGGGGCCGACGGCGATGAGCAGCCAGAAGGACACCGGCGACACATAGTCGTCGAACCGCTCTGGCTCCGGCTTGGCGAATTCCGCTGTCGTGTAGTCGAGGACCCAGACCGGGTGGCGAAGGACCTGCCAGAGCGTCTTCGGGAGCAGGAGCACCCAAAGCGCCAGCTCGAAGACAGCGCCCTCCAGGCTCTTCAGGAGTTTCTGTGGATCCACAGCGCCTCCTCGCGCTCAGCCAATCGACAGGCGATGCCGTCGTCGCTCGCGGGTCGAACAAAGGTATGGACGAAGGACAACGTGCTTCAGATCGCTAGGCAGAATTGGATCGCCACGTTGTAAATGTGCCTGTCATTCCATTTCTTCATCCTCCCGCGTGATGCCTCATAAGGCCATCTCGTCTCGACCACGATTTAGAGTATCCATCTTGGCCCTCGGCTGGTATTGAGAATGAACGGACGTTCAAGTTATAACAATCGACTTAGTGATTCCGACCGTTTGGCGGTGCTCAGTGGGGTCGACCAAGGCCCGCGCCTCTCTCATGCATCTACCGAAACCACCACTGTTTTGAGGCCATGCGGTCGTATCCCCTGGCATGTTCCTAGAACCCGGAGCGAATTAGGTCAACAAGAACATTTGGTGGCCCAACGGGATTCGAACCCCTGTTTGAGGACGCACGACTTCAACCGCACGCTTGCCGGGGCGCCCGATGAGCCCGGAGGGCGAAGAGGTCGTCACCACGCGCTATGAAAGAGAAGCCCGGGCCAGATTTCACCGACCGCGAGCTCATGGTCATCGCCGCCGCGCGCGAGATCCGTGACGACGACGTGGTCTTCGTCGGGATGCGCCTGCCCCTCATCGCCTTCGCGTACGCGAAGCGGACGCATGCGCCCGGGGCGACCGGTCTCTTCGAGAATGGCATCGTGCGCGATCAGCCCTCGCCCGAGACGCTCCTGACCATGAGCGACACGCCCAACATCCCGGGTGCGCTCTGGTGCACGGGCACGCTCGAGATCATGGCGCTGCTCCAGCAGGGGCTGGTAGACCTGGGCTTCATCGGCGGCGCCGAGATCGACCGGTTCGGCAACTTGAACACCTCGTACATCGGCGACTGGCGGCGTCCCAAGGTCCGGCTGCCCGGCAGCGGCGGCGGCGGCGACATCGCGAGCCTGGCCCGCCGCTTCGTCGTCATCATCCCGCAGGAGAAGCACCGCTTCCGGGCACGCGTCGACTTCATCACCTCGCCCGGCTTCGGGGACGGCCCGGGCTGGCGGCAGCGCGTCGGCCTCGCGGGCGGCGGACCGGCGGCCGTCATCACCACCCTCGGCGTCTTCCGCTTCGATCCCGTCACCTGCGCGATGTACTTGGCCTCGTACCACCCGCGGCAGAGCGTGGAGAGCGTGCGCGCCGCCACCGGCTTCGATCTCGCGGTGGCCGCCGACGTGGGCCCCACCCCGACTCCGACCGCGGCCGAGCTGGCCATCGTGCGCGAATGCGATCCGGCCGGATTCTGGACACGCTGAGCCCATGACTGAGGACCGCGTCTCCGCCGTGGGACGCCGGTGGCTCATGTGGGGCATCCCGGCCCTTGTCTTCCTGATCGCGTTCCTGCACCGCGCGGCGCCCGGCGTCATCGCCAAGGACCTGATGCAGGCCTTTGGCATGACCGGGAGCGAGCTGGGCCTGCTCTCGGCGATGTACTTCTATTCGTACGCCGGCTTCATGGTCCCGGGTGGAGTTCTCATCGACAGCTTCGGGCCACGCCGGATCATCACGAGCGGCGGAGTGGTGATGGGACTGGGCTCCCTCGCGATGGGGCTCGCGGTAGGCCCGACGGTCCTCTTCACCGGTCGGCTGCTGGTAGGCTTGGGCGCCGCGGTGACCTTCACCGGCGCGCTGAAGATCGCGGCCAGCTGGTTCCCGCCCTCGCAGTTCGGCATGATGTCGGCGCTAACCGCCACCGTGGGCGTCCTCGGCGCGCTCATCGGCAACGCTCCCCTGGCCGCCCTCGCCACGGGGCTTTCCTGGCGAGGGGCGCTGATCATCATCGGCGCAGTCACGCTGGCCGGCGCGCTGCTCTGTCTCGCCCTGGTTCGTGATCAGCCCGCCCACACGCTCGACGCCGGGAGTCACGGAGGCTCGTTCCGTGACGTCATGAAGGGTACGCTCGCGGTGCTCCGCAACCGGTACACGTGGCCGCCGTTCCTCTGCTTCTTCTTCCTCTACGCCGCGATGGGGAACCTCTTCCTTTGGAGCGTGCCCTTCCTCCGCGACGTCTACGGCCTCGGCCCCACTCGGGCCGCGCTGTACGCGTCGCTGCCGTCGATGGCGCTGCTCGCCTCCGCCCCGCTCACCGGATATCTGTCGGACCGGGTCCTCCACCGTCGCAAGCTGCCCTACACGGTCCTCGCCACCGGGCAGTTCCTGGTCTGGCTCGTGTTCGTGCTGACGCTGGGCACCCTGCCGCTCTCCGGGGTCTGCCTGCTGTTCCTGCTCCTGGGCGTGGGCGGCGGCGCCTTCGTGCTCACCTGGCCGCTCGGCGCCGAGCTGAACCCGCCGCGGCTCGCCGGCATCGCGGTGGCGGTGACCAATCTGGGCGGCTTCCTCGGCGCCGCGGTGACCCAGGGCCCGGTCGGCGCGGTCCTCGACGCGCGCTGGACGGGGGCGATGCTCGACGGCGCGCGCGTGTATCCGGTCGCGTCCTACCGCGGCGCCTTCGCGGTCTGCGCGCTGCTGGTGCTGCTGGGCGCGGGGATCAGCTTCCTGCTCGAGGAGACCCGGGGCCAGAACGTGTACCAGCGGCTTCGGTCGACGCGCCCGCGTCCGGAAACCGCGCCCCGTATGTCTCCGGGGGGATCCTGAGCGCGTTGGTGAGAAACGAGATCAGGTGATAGAAGCCGGCGAGCGCGATCAGCTCGATGAGCTGCGCCTCGCTCCAGTGCGCACACAGGGCCGCCCACAGCGTGTCGCTCACCTGGGCGCGGTCGTGCAGCTCGTCGGCCAGCCGGAGGAGCAGCCGCTCGCGCTCGGGCAGCGCCGCGTGGTCGGTCCCGGCGGTGGCCGCCACCTGGGCGGGCGTGAAGCCGACCTTCTCGGCGAAGAAGGTCACGTGCACGCCCCACTCGTACTCCGAGCCGCAGCGGGCGCAAGTGCGGTCGATCATCAGCTCGCGCTCGCGCAGGGTGATCGAGCCGCGGTCGAGCAGCCCGCCCGCCATCAGGCGCAGGAACACCCGCTCGTTCACCGCAAGAGTGCGGAAGAGCACGAGCGGGGCCACCCCCGCGGGCATGATGCGCTCGAGGGTCGACGCCACCGGCTCCGAGTACGGGGGCGCGAGGGGTGCGACGCGGGCTTGGGTCATGACGTCCTCCTTCGTGCCGCCTCGGCGATCGAGGCTGCGGGAGAGCGGACTGCTCGACGCGACGGGAACCGAGCGCTACGGGCTCACGCCGCTCGGGCGCGAGCTGATCGATCAGATCCTGCCGCTGGTCGCGTGGTCGACGCGGTGGGCCGCCGCGGTCACTCGCGGTCGAGGAAGCCCTCGGTCATCGCGTTGACCTCGGGGATGCCGGTACGGGCGATCGCGTTGATGCGCGCCTTCACTTCGGCCAGCGGCCGGGACGGCTTGCCCGCGAGCCGCTCCGCGTACTCGCGCGTCGCCTTGACCAGCTCGACGCCGGGCACCACCCGGTTCACGAGGCCCCACGCCTGCGCTTCGGCCGCGGAGTAGCGCGCGCAGCCCATGATGATCTCCTTGGCACGCGCCGGGCCTACCAGCCGCACGAAGCGGGTCGTGGTGCCGATGCCGAGCGGCACGCCCAAGTCCACCTCGGGGATCCAGAACTGCGCCTCGGCGGCGGCGAGCCGGAAGTCGCAGGCCAGCGCAAGGCCCCAGCCGCCTCCGACCGCGTGGCCATTCACCGCCGCGATGGTGGCCTGCTCGAGGTTCTCGAGGGTGGTGTTGGCCCGCTCGAAGAGCCGGCGGAACTGGCTCTTGCGCGACAGGAACAGGCGCCGGCGCTCCTCGGCGGTGGCGGCCTTGGCGTGCCCGGCGTCGGCCCCGGCGGAGAACACGGGCGGCGCCCCGGTCACGATCACCACGCGGATCGATCGATCGTCGCGCAATTCGGCGAAGGCCGCGCCCAGGTCGGTCAGCATCTCGTCGCTCAGGGAGTTGCGGCGATCGGGGCGATTGAGAGTGACGGTGGCGACGACGCCGTCGCGGGTCAGGGTGAGATTCGCGGTCGTGGTCATGGCGTTGTCCACACCACCCTCACCCTTGCCCTCTCCCCCGAAGGGAGGGGGAAGCTGCTGGCCTCACGCTCGTCCTCTCCCCCGAGGGGAGAGGGAGCCGCGTGGCGTTCTCGTCGGCGAGGAGATGGCGGCGGCCCTCGCGGATGCTCGCGGTCGAGCGGTCGTAGCCCCGGGCAGCTTGACGATCGCTCTCGATCGCGGGGAGCACGGTCTCGTCGAGGAAGCGGCGCGTCGCGAGCGAGAGGCGACGGCGGACTTCGCCGTAGCCGCGCACCACCGTGGCCAGCTCGGCCACCTCGCAGGCCAGCGACTCGTCGAGCCGGGCCGCGGTCAGCACCGCCTCCTCCCACCGGCTCATCAGCGCGAACTCGCGCTGGCGGCGCAGCGACGACGGGCGCAGCCAGCGCAGCCGGGCCATCAGCCACACGCGAAGGAACCCGAGCACCGAGGTGGTCTTCACGTGCTGGCCGATGGTCGGCCGGCCCTCGGGCCACCGCTGCTCCGCCCACCGAGCGATCGGCCCTCCGATCGACGCCGGTAGCAGCCCGTAGAGCTCGTCGAGGTCCGGCTTCAGGTAGTCGGTCACCACGAGCACCGCGTCCTCGGGAGCGCCCTGTTCGCGTCGGATGCGCTCGAAGCGGCCGCGGCGCGTCTTCAGGTCCGCGACGCGGATGGCGTCCTCGTAGGTCATCCACACCGCGAGCCGTTTCGCGAAAATCTGCGTGAGCCGCGTGCCCGAGTCGAGCGCGTGCACCCGCCGTACGCTCTCCAGGAACGACTCGGCATGGCGCGCGTCCTGGTAGTCGATCAGCCGCGCGAGCGCTTCGCCGAGCACGGCGAGCAGCGCCTCGGGGAACTCGGACTCGGCCCGGGCCGCGAGGGACAGGAATTCAGCGCCCCGCGTGCCGAGCGCGGCGGCCCGCTCGGCCCGCACCTCGGGCCACGGCCGATCGCGACGCGGCGCCGGGGCGCCGGCCTCGCCGGCGGCCACCAGCTCGATGCCGGCCTTGAGCCCGCGCACGTTGCGGTCCACCGCGACGCCGCCCTCGCGAATGGCGGCCTCGAAGTCGGCCGCGGTCATCGGCACCACCTCGCTGGCCGCGAGGGCGCCCAGCAGCAGGGCGTTGACCTCGGTCTGGTGCTGCCGGGCGAGCGCGAGCGCGTCGAATCCGATGAACCGGCGCCCGAGGGCGCGGATCCCGGCCTCCAGCACTTCGCGCGGAACGGTCCCGTCTCCGGGCACCGACTTCTCGGCGATCGAGAAGAGCCGGTGCGTGCTCGCGATCACCGTCGTGCGCGCCGGCGAGGCGTAGTCCGTCTCGACCGCCCGCGCCGCCTCCAGCAGCTCGGAGGCCACGATCACGTCGACGTCGCCGGGCGTCGGGTAGAGCGAGAAGACCGGCTCGGCTCCCACTTCGGTGCGCTCCGGGAAGATCTCGACGTAGTACGTGGTGGCGCCGGTGCGCTGGGCCACGCCGGGGATCGAGGTGGACTGCGCGGGGTAGCCGGCGTGGGCGGCCGCGCCCACGATCCACTCGGTGAGGACGCCCCCGCCATGCCCGCCCAGCGCGCCGATCAGGATGGAGACGGGCCGGCGCGCTGCCATCACGCGGGCTGGAGCCAGCCGATGACGTGCCGCCGGGCGCCCGCGAGCCCGCGGGCCAGCGCGCCCGGGTTGTGCACGACCCGCGCCTCGTAGAAGGACGGGCACAGCACCGCGGCGTGCGCGACCTCTCCGCAGAGTCCGCAGCCCACGCAGCTCTGATCGACGTGGGCGACCGGATCGTCGCGCAGCGGATCCGGATTCTCCTTCAAGGTGAGCGAAGGGCAGCCGTTGAATCGCATGCACGACTTGTCGCCGGTGCACACGTCGGGATCCACCCCGAAGCGCGGCGTCTCCACCCGCTCGCCCGCTCGGAGCCGCTTCGCAGTCTCCGGCTTCACGCGACGCTGCCGCTCGAGCTGGCACTCCGCGCGCGCGATGATGACCTTCAGCCCGCCGGCGGCGGTGGTCATCGCCTCGCGGATCACCTTCAAGGTGTCGGCGACCCGGTAGGGGTTCACGGTCTTGATCCAGGAGACGCCCAGGCTCTTGATGGTGTCGGCGATCGACATCGTCACCCGATCCCCGCGCGGATTCTTCCCCGATGAGGGATTGGCCTGCTGGCCGGTCGCGGAGGTGTAGAAGTTCTCGAGCACCACCACGATGGAGTCCTGCTTGTTGTAGACCGCGTTGGCCACGCCGGCGGTGAGCCCGGAGTGCCAGAAGCCGCCGTCGCCCAGGATCGAGATCACCCGTCGGTCGAAATTCGGGGCCACCGCGCTCGCCGAGGCCACGCTCATGCCGTAGCCGAGGATGGTATTGCCCTGGTTGAACGGGGGCAGCGTGGCGAACGCGTGGCAGCCGATGTCGGCGGCCACGTGGGTCTCGCCCAGCTCGCGCTGGGCGATCTTGAGCGCGCTGAACACCGGCCGCTCCGGGCAGCCGGTGCAGAAGGCGGGCGGGCGCTTGGGCAGCGGCGTCCGCAGGGCGGCGCGCCCCCGGCCCACGTGCTCGGTGAGGACCCGACGCCGCCGCTCCGCGTCCTCGCCGAGGAAGCGGGCCAGCGCCGCCAGCACGACCTCCGGCACGTACTCGCCCTGCGCGGCCACCACGTCCTTGCCGTGGATGCGCGTGGTGAGCCCGTGATCGTGAGCCAGCGCCTTCAGCTCCTGCTCGATGAAGCTCGGCATGCCTTCCTCGAGCACGAGCACGCGCGCCTTGCCCTCGAGGAAGCCCAGGAGCTGGTCGGGCACCAGCGGGTGGATCACGTTGAGCACCAGCATCGGCACGCGGCTCTGGCCGAACGGGTCGGCCATGCCCAGCAATTCGAGCGCGCGCAGCGCGGTGGGGGTGAGCCCGCCCTGGAGGATGATGCCGATGGATTTGTCCTCGCCGGGAATCGTCTCGTTCAGGCCGCGCTCCACGATGTAGCGCCGGGCCGCGGGCAGCCGCCGCTCGAACTTCTGCGCCTCCTGCACGTAGGTGGACGGCGGATGGCTCAGCCGACCGTAGTCGAAGGAGTGGCGCTCCAGGCGGGAGTTCATCCCGACCGCCGGCCGGACGTTGTCGCGGCACACCATGCTCCCCCGCATGTGCGCGGCACGTATCCGCAGACTGATAACCGCGGGCAGATTGGAGGCCTCCGACATCCCGAAGGCTTCCTCGACCATGCGGGCCAGCGTGGGCAGCGTCGGGCGGGGATCGATGAGGAGCAGCGACGACTTCAGTGCGAACGCATGCGTGCGCTCCTGGATGACGCTGGCCCCCGCGCCGTAGTCCTCGCCCACCACGATGAGGGCGCCGCCGATGACGCCGGCGGAGGACAGGTTCGACAGCGCGTCCGCGGCGACATTGGTGCCTACGATGGACTTCCAGGTCACCGCGCCGCGCATCGGGTAGTTGATGGAGGCGCCCAGGAGGGCCGCGGCCGCCGCCTCGTTGGCCGAGGCGTCGAGGTAGACTCCCATCGGCTTCAGCAGCGACTCGTTGGCGTCGGCCAGCACGTCGAGGAGGTGCGACACCGGCGCGCCCGGATAGCCTCCGACGTAGGACACGCCGGACTGGAGCAGGGCCTTGGTGATGGCCAGGATGCCCTCCCCCCGGAGGACCTGGCCCTCTCCGAGCGTCAGCTGCTTGACTTCCGCGGCGAAGGACCGTTCCATAGGATCCTCTTGTACCACAACCCCCGGGGGAGGGACCCGTGGCGCACTTCACCACTTCCGACGGCGTCCGCATCTACTACGAATCCCACGGCGACGGCGATCCGGTCCTCCTGGCCTACGGCATCGGCGGCAACGCGACCATGTGGCGGCCGAACATCCATGCGCTCTCGGCGCGGAACCGGCTGATCCTCTGGGAGCCGCGCGGTCACGCCCGTTCCGAG
>DATFWA010000145.1:0-2165 GCA_035259825.1 Candidatus Methylomirabilota bacterium
CGATCAGCAGGACCAGGGGCTCGAGACCTCGGTGCGCATCGACCGCAACACCGCCTCGCGGCTCGGCATCACCCCGCAGATGATCGACGACGCGCTCTACAACGCCTTCGGCCAGCGGCAGATCTCGACGATCTTCACCCAGCTCAATCAGTACCGGGTGGTCCTCGAGGTCAAGCCCGAGTTCCGGCAGGATCCCGCTGCGCTCAACCAGATCTACCTGCGCTCCAGCACCGGCGGACAGGTGCCACTGTCCACCTTCACGACCTTCGAGGAGCGGGCCAGCCCGCTAGTGGTGAGCCACCAGGGCCAGTTCCCGGCGGTGACCGTCTCGTTCAACCTCGCGCCCGGCACCTCCCTGGGCGAGGCGGTGGACGCCATCGAGCGGACCCGGCGCGAGATCCGGATGCCCGCCGCCATCGAGACCGGCTTCCAGGGCGCGGCCCGCGCCTTCCAGGCCTCGCTCGCCAACGAGCCACTCCTGATCCTGGCCGCGGTGGTGTGCGTCTACATCGTGCTCGGCGTGCTCTACGAGAGCTGGATCCACCCAGTCACGATCCTGTCGACGCTGCCCTCGGCGGGCGTGGGAGCGCTGCTCGCGCTGCTCGCGGCCCGCCTCGACCTCAGCGTCATCGCCCTCATCGGCATCATTTTGTTGATCGGCATCGTGATGAAGAACGCGATCATGATGATCGACTTCGCGCTGGACGCCCAGCGCACCGAGGGCAAGCCGGCCCCCGAGGCGATCTACCAGGCGTGCCTGCTCCGCTTCCGGCCCATCGTGATGACCACCATGGCCGCTCTGCTGGGCGGCGTGCCGTTGGCATTGGGTCAGGGCGTGGGCTCCGAGCTGCGCCAGCCGCTCGGCGTGGCGATCGTGGGCGGGCTCATCATGAGCCAGCTGCTCACGCTCTACACCACGCCGGTCATCTACCTGGCCTTCGACCGTCTCGCCTCGCCCGCGGTCCGCCCGCGCGCGGTCCCCGCGGGCGCGCCGGTCGAGCCCTCCCGGCCGTGAACCTCTCCGGCCCGTTCATCCGGCGCCCCGTCGGCACCACGCTGCTCACGCTCGCGCTGGTCATGGCCGGCATCATCGGCTTCCGCCTCTTGCCGGTGGCCCCGCTGCCTCAGGTCGACTTTCCCACCATCAGCGTGTCGGCCGGTCTTCCCGGGGGGAGCCCGGAGACCATGGCCTCCGCGGTGGCCACCCCGCTGGAGCGTCAGTTGTCGCGCATCGCGGCGGTGAACGAGATGACCTCGACGAGCTTCCTCGGCTCGACGAGCGTGGCCCTGCAGTTCGATCTCTCGCGCGACATCAACGGCGCGGCCCGCGACGTGCAGTCGGCCATCAACGCGGCGGCCGGCCAGCTGCCGTCGAACCTGCCGAGCAACCCGACCTACCGGAAGGTCAACCCGGCCGACGCGCCGATCATGATCCTGGCGCTGACCTCGGCCACCGCCAGCACCGGCCAGCTCTACGACATGGCATCCACGATCCTCCAGCAGAAGCTGGCCCAGATCGAAGGGGTCGGCCAGGTCTTCGTGGGCGGCAGCTCGCTGCCCGCGGTGCGGGTCGAGCTCAACCCGCACGCGCTCGCCCGCTACAACATCGGCCTCGAGGACGTGCGCGCGGTGCTGGCCAGCGCCAACGTCAACCGCCCGAAGGGCCAGATTCACGGGCCGGAGCGGGCGTGGGAGCTGCGCACCAGCGATCAGCTCCGCTACGCCGAGGAGTACCGGCCGCTGCTGGTGACCTGGCGCAACGGGGCCGCGGTGCGGCTGTCCGACGTGGCCGAGGTCGTGGACTCGGTCGAAGACCTGCGCGCCGTCGGCATCGCCAACGGCAAGCCCGCCGCGCTGATCATCATCTTCCGCCAGCCGGGCGCCAACATCATCGAGACGGTGGACCGGATCCGGCAGGCCGACGCCGAGCTGCACGCGCTGCTGCCCGCCGACGTGAAGATGACCCCGGTGCTCGACCAGACCGTCACCATCCGGGCCTCGGTGGCCGACGTCGAGCACGCCCTGATGATCTCGGTCGGCCTGGTGGTGCTGGTGGTGTTCCTGTTCCTGCGCGACTGGAGGGCCACCGCGATCCCGGGCGTGGTGGTGCCGGTGTCGCTGATCGGGACCTTCGCGTTCATGTACCTGATCGGCTACTCCATCGA
>DATFWA010000146.1:0-6886 GCA_035259825.1 Candidatus Methylomirabilota bacterium
CCACGTCGTGGGCGAGCCAGCGGAAGTTCAGCAGGGCGATGCCGCCGCCCCCGGCCACTCCGGCCGCGGCGTCCGCACCCGCGAGACCCCAGGCGCCCGCGGTCATCGCGGCCACGCTGGCGGCTCCGCTCCAGGTCACCCGCGCCGCGAGATCAGCGATCGTCATCCTGCCTGTTCAGTGTCTTGAGGGTCCGGTAGAAGTTCACCGCCGCCGCCGCGATGCCGAAGCCGAGGCCGACCAGCGTCAGCCACGGCCGTGTGCCCAGCAACCAATCCGCGAAGTACCCGGCCGCGAGGCCGACCGCCACGCAAGCGAACAGCAGCGTCCCGAGGTTGACGAGCTGTGCGGTCTGACTCCGCGGCGGCCTCTCCTCGGCCGGAGCCATGTGAACAGGAACACTATCACAGGCATCCGGTACTGACAAGCCGCCTCAAGTTACTGATAACACTCGTATTTATGCCTATTGACGCATGTCGGTCACGCACAAGCGATGAGTGATCAGCCGAAGACGCCGCCCATCCGCGTGCCCGCCATCCAATTGATGATGGCCACGCTGATCGCGGCGACGGCGATCAGGATCACGCCGAGCGCGGCGGCCTCGTTCGCGCTGCCCGCGATGTAGAAGGCGAAGATGCCGTTGGTGATCGACTCCCAGCCGCCGAGGGCCAGGAAGAGGACCGCCGAGGCCTCCTGCAGCGAAGTCATGAACGAGAACAGGCTGCCCACGAGGATCCCCTTCCAGATCAGCGGCAGCGTGACGTCCCGGAACGTGCGCGCGCCCGACGCGCCGACGCTGGACGCGGCCTCCTCCAGCGAGCGGTGCACGAGCAGCAGCGAGGCGAACGATCCGCGCACCGTGTAGGGCAGGCGGCGCACCGCCAGCACCAGAGGCATGACGATCCAGAACGAGGTAAGCCCACGGTCGAAGCCGGGCAGATCGAAGTGGAAGGCGCGGATGTACGCGATGCCGATCGCGGTGCCCGGCACCGCCAGGATGAGGGTGTTCACCGCGTCGAGCGCGCCGCGGCCGGGCACGGTCGAGCGCCCGAGCAGCCACGCGATCGGCACGCCGACCAGGATGCAGATCACCACCGCGAGCCCGGAATAGAGAAAGCTGTTGAGGATGTACTTGGGCGTCTCCACGATCACCCGCTCGTAGTACTGCAGCGTGTAGGTCACCGGCAGCGGGGTGAGCGCCCAGCCGCGGCCCACCGACGCCAGCGTGACCCCGATGTAGGGGATGAACGACAGGAGCAGGAGCGTGCTCAGGAACGCGACCGCCAGGGCCTGCCGGGCGGGCGACAGCCGCCGCCGGGCGATGCGCGAGTAGGACAGCGACGAATAGTCCTTGATCGCCACGTAGTGCCGCGCCGCGAGCAGGAAGAGGATCGCGAGCAACACCATGAGTGCGGAGATCACGATCCCCATGCGGAAGATGCGGCGGTCCACGAACTGCACGATGTTGAGATAGGCCTGCGCGGCGAGCAGGTCCTGCACGCCCAGCACCAGCGGGGTCGCGAAATCGGAGAAGGTCCAGATGAACACGAGCAGCGCTCCCGCCACGTAGCCCGGCGTGGTGAGCGGCAGGGTCACCCGCCAGAGCTTGCTCCAGCCGCGCGCGCCCACGCTCTCGGCCGCCTCCTCCAGCGAGGGGTCGACCTTGCCGAGAGCGTCCACCACGTTGAGCGTGATCATCGGGAACAGGTGCAGCGTCTCGACGAGGACTACCCCGTGGATGCCGTAGAGGAAGTTCACGGGCCGGAGCAGGTCGAACGCGTCCATCAGCAGCACGTTCACGGTGCCGGCGCGCCCCAGGATGAAGGTGAAGCCGAGGACACCGACCAGCGGCGGCGAGATGATCGGGATCATGGTGAGGAAGCCGAAGAGGCTTCGCCCCGCGAAATCGTAGCGCACCAACAGGAACGCCACCGCGATGCCCAGCACCGAGGAGGTGATCACGGTGGCCACGCCCAGGATCAGCGAGTGCCAGAGGGAGCGCAGGTAGAAGCGGTCGGTGAAGAAGGCGTGGAAGTTGGCGAGCGTCCAGCGCCCCGCCTCGTCGGTGACCGCGTCGTAGAAGATGCGGCCCAGGGGATAGATCAGGAACAGGACCAGGAACGCCCAGATCAGTCCGACCCCCAGGGCCGGGCCCGGGCGGAGACTACGCATCGTCGGAGAGGGCCAGGGTCACCGAGGCGGGAAAGCTGAGCGTGACCGGCCGCCCCACTGGGAGCGGCTCGTGGTGCCACGGATCGCGGATGTCGGCCTTGAGCACGAGCCCGGACTCCGTCTCGACGTCGTAGCGGAGCGTGTTGCCGAGGTAGGAGACCAGGCTGACCTTGCCGACCACCCGGTTGCCGTCGCCCGATCCGACCGCGCCCACCGCCACGTTCTCCGGGCGCACCGCCAGGACGCAGCGCCGGGAAACGGCCGCTCCGGCGATCGCGCGCAGCGGGCCCAGGGCGGTGCGGACCAGCAGATCACCCCGCCGGTTCGCGTCGGTCCCCTGCACCTCGCCGGGCACCAGGTTGTTGGTGCCGACGAAGTCGGCCACGAAGCGGGTACGCGGCCGCTCGTAGAGCTCCCGGGGTGGCCCCACCTGCAGGACGCGGCCGTCGCGCATCACCGCCACCCGGTCGGAGAGCGAGAGCGCCTCCTCCTGATCATGGGTCACGTAGATCGTGGTGATTCGAAGATCCTGCTGGAGCCGGCGGATCTCCGCCCGCACCTGGATGCGGATCTTGGCGTCCAGGTTCGACAGCGGCTCGTCGAGCAGCAGGATGTCGGGATTCAGCACGAGGGCGCGCGCGAGGGCCACCCGCTGCTGCTGGCCGCCGGACAGCTGGCCGGGGTAGCGGGACTCGAAGCCAACGAGATTGACCTTGCGCAGTCCCTCGTGCAGCCGCCGCGCGACCTCCTCGCTCGGCAGCCGGCGCAGCCGGAGCCCGTAGCAGACGTTGTCGGCCACCGTCATGTGCGGCCAGAGCGCGTAGTTCTGGAACACCATGCCGATGCGCCGCTCGTACGGGGGCAGGCCGTTCACCACGCGGTCGCCGAACCGGATGGTGCCCTCGTCCGGCTGGTAGAAGCCTGCGAGCAGGCGCAGCAGCGTGGTCTTGCCGCAGCCCGACGGGCCCAGCAGCGTGAACAGCTCGCCGTCGGCCACCGTCAGGTCGACCGCGCTCACCGCGGTCACGGTGCCGAACCGCTTCACCACGCCCCGGATGTCGACGATCATCGCGCGTCCGGCGCCGCGCCGCCCGCCGGGGTGCCCGGCCCGGCGGCCCCTACTTCTTCAGATCGTCCCACTTGGCCTCGATGTCGGAGCGGAAGCGCGTCTTGAGCGCCTCCGAGCGCTTGGCCGCCACCGTCTCGTCGTAGACGTTGGCCACCTCGCCGTCGAAGTACGAGCGCACGCCGCCGGTGAATTCCACCGCCATCTCCGCGGTCGACCCGGGGGCGCCCTGCACCTTGTACTTCGGGGTGACCGGGAAGAGACCGCGCTCCATGAACACCCGCTGTCCGCGCTCGGCGAGCAGGAACTCGATGAACGCCCGTGCCGCCTTCGGATTGCGCGCGCCGGCCAGGATGGCCATCGGCTCGGGGGTCACGAAGGCATTCTTCGGCGCGACGTACTTGATGTCGAAGCCGGCCAGCTTCTCCTCGAAGGCCATGTAGGAGGGCACCGCGAAGCCGGCCGCGAACTCCCCCTTGGCCACCACGGTGGGCACGTCGCGGCTGCGCGCCGTGAAGTGGCCGGTGTTGGCCGCGAGCTTGCGCAGCCACTCCCAGCCCTTGTCCTCGCCGTGGAGCGACAGGATCACCTCGTAAGTCGCGTTCGACGACGACGACCGGGTCGGCGCGCACTGGGCGACCTCGCCCTTCAGCTTCGGGTTCAGCAGATCGTCCCAGTCCTTGAGCGCGCCGACACCGAGACGCTGCAGGCGCTTGGGGTTGTAGACGAGACCGTAGGGCTCGAGCGCGGTGCCGACCCAGTAGCCGTCCTTGTCCTTCAGCGGGATCGGCTTCGGCTTGCCGATGGACGCGGGAATGCTCTCCCACGCTTCCTTCGAGATCTCGACCTTCTGCAGCAGCTTCTGCTCGGCCAGCTTCTCGAACAGGGCCGACTCGCCGCCCCAGAAGATGTCGACCTCGGGCTTGCCCTTCCACTCGGTGATGCGGCCGTAGGCGACCGGCGTGCCGGCCGGGATCGCGTTGACCTTCACGGTGACGCTCCACTTCTCCTTGGCATAGTCGGCGAAGGCCTTCAGCGCCGCGTCGTGGATGAACTTGGACACCGGCGTGATCAGGTTCAGCTCGCTCTCGATGGGCGCCTGCGCCCACGCGGGCCCGCCCAGGAGCCCCAGCGCACCGAGCACTCCCAGAGCCACCGTGACGATCGATCGCAGCATCATGACCCCCTCCTGTCGGGTTCGATCCATCCGCGCGCGCGCTCCACCGCGCGGCGCCAGCCCGTGTAGGCCGCCTCGCGCATGGACTCGCTCATCGCGGGCGTGAAGCGCCGCTCGAGCCGCCAGCGTCGGCCGAGGTCCGCGCTCTTCCAGAGCCCCGCCCCCACCCCGGCCAGGTAGGCCGCGCCGAGGCCGGTGGTCTCGGTCACCGACGGCCGCAGCACCTCGACGCCGAGCATGTCGGCCTGGAACTGGCAGAGGAAATCGTTGGCCGCGGCCCCGCCGTCGACGCGCAGGGTGCTGAGCCGGACGCCGGACTCACGCTCCATCGTGTCGAGCACGTCGCGGCTCTGGTAGGCGATGGCCTCGAGCGCGGCGCGCGCCACGTGCGCGCGGCTGGTGCCGCGGGTGATGCCCACGAGCGTGCCGCGCGCGTACGGGTCCCAGTAGGGCGCGCCCAGCCCCACGAAGGCCGGCACGAGGTAGACTCCGCCGGCGTCCGGCACCGACTGCGACAGGGCCTGCGTCTCGGCCGCGTCCTGGATGACGCCGAGGCCGTCGCGCAGCCACTGCACCGCCGCCCCCGCGATGAACACCGCACCCTCGAGCGCGTAGATGGTGCTGCCCTCGACCGCCCAGGCCACCGTCGTGAGGAGTCCCTCGGTGGACGCCACTGCGCGGCCGCCCGTGTTCAGCAGCGCGAAGCAGCCGGTGCCGTAGGTGTTCTTGGCCATGCCAGGCTCGACGCAGGCCTGGCCGAAGAGCGCAGCCTGCTGATCCCCCGCGATCCCCGTCACCGGGATGCCCCCGGGCAGCCAGGCCGCCTTCCCGGACCCGCTCGGCCCGCCTACGGTGACACCTCGTTGAGCGGCCGTTTCCCCGAACACGCCGGCCGACGGCTTCACCTCGGGGAGCAGAGCCATCGGCACCCCGAGCATGCGGCAGAGTCCCTCGTCCCACCGCCCGCGATGGATGTCGTAGCAGAGGGTGCGCGAGGCGTTCGACGGGTCGGTGGCGTGCACCGCCCCGCCGGTCAGTTGCCAGAGCAGCCACGCATCGACCGTGCCGAAGCACAGATCTCCGCGCTCGGCCCGCAGCCGCAGCGCAGGATCGTGATCGAGCATCCAGCGGATCTTCGTCCCCGAGAAGTAGGGGTCGACGACGAGCCCGGTCTTGCGGCGAAGCTCCGGCTCGACGCCGTTCGCCTTGAGCCGGTCGCAGAGCGCCGCGGTCCGCCGGCACTGCCACACGATGGCGTTGTGGACGGGTCGGCCGGAGGCGCGCTCCCACAGTATGGCGGTCTCGCGCTGGTTGGTGATGCCCACCGCCGCGATCTCGGCGGGAGTGATGCCGGCCGCGGTGACCGCCTCGGACGCCGCCTGCACGGTGGTGGTCCAAATCTGGGCGGGATCGTGCTCCACCCATCCCGGCTGCGGGTAGTGCTGCGGCAGCTCTGCGTAGCCCTTGGCGCGCACCGCGCCGTCGGCGTCCACCACCAGCGCGGTGGATCCGGTGGTGCCCTGGTCCAGCGCCAGCACGAAGCGACGCGCGGTCACCGGCCGAGCAGCTCCTTCGCCAGGTCCGGCCGATCGGTGATGACGACGCCCGCCCCGAGCGTGAGGAATCGCTCGATGGCGTCGCGCTCGTTCACCGTCCACACCCCGAGCGTGAGACCGGCCAGCCGCGCCTGCTTCGGTACATCCGGGCCGACGATCGCCTGGTGGAGCCCGACGAAGGACACGCCGGCTTGATGCAGCGCCTGCAGCTCCGATTCCACCCGGGCGGCCGGGAGCATGCGGGCCGAGTAGAGCGCGCCGGTGCGCGTGTCGGGCCGCAGCTGACGGAGCCGGCGCCAGGTATCGGCCTCGAAGGCCATCACGATCGCGAACCGCGTGAACTGGTGGCGCTCGAGGACCGCGAACACCTTCTCCTCGATCCCGGGATACCGGCGCCGGTGCTCGTCCACTTTGATCTCGAGGAGCATCTGCCGCTTGCCCGCCGCGGCAAGGGCCACCACCTGGTCCAGCGTGGGCACCGGCTCGGGAATCGCGGCCCCGTGGCGGTCCTTGAGCTGCACGGCCTGTAGCTCGGCCAGCGTGCGCTCGCGAACCGGTCCGGTGCCGGTGGTGGTGCGGTCGAGGGTCGGATCGTGGATCACCACGACCTCGCCGTCCCGGCTCAGATGGACGTCCAGCTCCAGGAAGTCCGCGCCCATTGCGAGCGCGTTGCGGAACGCGAGCATGCTGTTCTCGGGCCAGAGGAGCGCCCCGCCCCGGTGGGCCGCGTACAGCGGCGCGACCATCGGCTCGGCGACCGCCCCCACCGCGCCCAGCACTGCGGTCACCCCGCCGAGGGCCAGGGTCAGCAGCAGGAGCGTCCTCATTTCTCGGCCTCGACCAGGCCCTTCACGAACCACCGCTGCATGAAGATGATGATGGCCACCGGCGGCAAGAGCGCCATCATGGCCCCGGCC
>DATFWA010000147.1:0-15543 GCA_035259825.1 Candidatus Methylomirabilota bacterium
CGACCCCGGCGATGCGTCTCCAGGGCATCGACGCCATCGCGATCGACATCCCGCTGAGCCGGAACTTCGGCGGCAGCACCTACGCCGTCCTCAAGCGCTCCACCGTGGTCACCCGCCTGCGCACCGACGAGGGCCTGGTCAGCGAGGTCTACAACGGCGACAACCGCGAGCACGGCCCCGAGATCGTCCGGCTGATCCGCCAGGACCTGGCCCCGCTCCTCCACGGTCAGGACCTAGCCGATGTCGAGCGCATCTGGAGCCGGCTCTTCACGCTGTCCCACGCGAGCCGTGACCGCAAGCTCCTGATGGAGGCCATCGCCTGCGTGGACTGCGCGATCTGGGACTTGCTCGGCAAGGCGCGCGGCCAGAGCGTCTGCGCGCTGCTCGGCGGCCAACCGGGCCGCCGGCTGCCCATCATCTCGATTGGCGGCTACTACCGCGAAGGCAAGACGCTGGTCGATGTCGGCACCGAGATGGAGAGCTACCGGGCCGCCGGCATGGCTGGCTGCAAGTTCAAGGTGGGCGGCCTCGCGCCCGAGGCCGACGCCGAGCGCGTCCACGCGGCACGAGCCGCGGTCGGCCCCGACTTCATGCTGGCGGTGGACGCCAACCGCGGATGGTCGGTGGAGGAGGCGGTGCGGTTCGCCCACCTGGTCGAGCCGCTCGGTATCGCCTGGTTCGAAGAGCCGTGCCACTGGCACGACGACGCGCGAATGATGTCGGAGGTGCGGCGCGAGACGCGCATCCCGATCACCGCGGGCCAGTCCGAGATCACCAGCCACGCCATCCGGCGCCTGCTCGACGCGGGCGCGGTAGATCTGGTCAACTTCGACGCCTCCGAGGGCGGCGGCGTGACCGAGTGGCGCCGGGCCGCCGCTCTCTGCGAGGCCGCGGGGGTGAAGATGGCCCACCACGAGGAGCCGCAGATCGCCGGCCACTTGCTGGCGGCCGTGACGCACGGCACCTACGTCGAGTGCTTCGCCGATCCGGAGCGCGACCCGGCCTGGCAGGCGCTGTGGGCCAACCGTCCCGCGGTCAAGGACGGGCGGTTCCCGATCCCCGACGAGCCGGGCTTCGGCCTCGTCCTCGACGACGCCCTGATCCGGCGCTACCGCGTCGCCTGACCCGCTACATCGAGATGGCGGCGCGGGAGACGCCGGCGCGCCGGGCCCAGTCGGCCTGCACGAATGCCTCGGAGATCCGCTCGAGCGGGAACACGTGTGAGATCACCTTCTCGAACGGGAAGCGCGTGAGGTTGCGCCGCATGAACGACAGCGACTGCTCGAGCGCCCACGGCGAGTAGTTCGAGGTGGCCACCAGCCGCGCGTTGCCGCGCACCAGCGCGGTGGCGTCGTACGAGAACACGTTGCCCGGCGAGATCGAGCCGACCTCCAGATAACAGCCGCCGCCCCGCAGCATGCGTAGTCCCTCGGGGATCACGTCGGCGTAGCCCACGAAGTCGGCGACCACGTCGGCCCCGAAGCCACCGGTCAGCGCCTTCACCGCGTCGATCCGCTTCTCGGCGGTGCTCAGCTCGCTCGCGTTCACGGTGTGGTCGGCCCCGAACGCCTTCGCGAGCGCGAGGCGCTCCGGCAGGCGGTCCACCACGATCACGGTGTCCGCGCCCATGTCGCGGGCCACCGCCACCGCGTTGATGCCCAGGCCGCCCGCCCCCTGCACCACCAGCGACTGGCCGGCGCGGAAGGCCGCCTGGCGCAGCCCGTAGAGCACCTGGGAGAGCGCGCAGTTGATCGGCGTCGCGACGTCGTCGGCAATCTCGTCGGGCAGCTTGAAGATGAAGTGGTTCGGCCGCAGGTAGTAGTAGTCGCCGTACGCGTTGTTGAAGTAGGGCGCGGTGCCCGCGACGCGGTTCGGCCGGCCCTTCTGCGGACAGCTGCCCATCTCGTCGTGCAGGCACACCGGGCAGCGGCCGCACGGGAAGAAGTAGCAGAAGACCACGCGGTCGCCCTCGCGCAGCGGCCGGCCCATCGAGTCGGTGGCGATGCCGGCGCCGAGCCGCTCGACCTCGCCGCACATCTCGTGGCCGAACGTGAGATCCTTGGGCAGCGCGCCGTACGTCTCCTTCATCTCGCCGCGCCAGATGTGCAGATCGGAGCCGCACACCCCCGCCCGCGTCAGCTTGATCAGGATCGCGCCGGGCTCCGGATCGGGCACCGGGTACTCGCGCAGCTCGAATTCGCCACCATAGGCCTTCAGCACCGCCACCCGTCCCTTCATTGGAGCGCCTCCCTAGAATGGATTCACGCGAAGGGTCGCCGCTCACCCGCCCGTTGTCAACCTCGGGAGCCGCGAGTAGGATGAGGCGGCTTGCGAGGCCGCTGCCGAACGACAAGGAGGTCACCGTGAAACTACTGCTCTTCGACGACTACCGCCTGGGGGTGCTCCGCGGCGACGCGGTCGTGGACGTCTCCGACACCGTGAAGGACATTCCCCACACCGGCCCCGGCGACCTGATGAGCGGCCTCATCGCCCGCTTCGCCGACTACCGCAAGAAGCTCGAGGACGCGGCCGCGCGCGGCAAGCCCCACCCGCTCGCCGGCGTGCGCGTCCGCCCGCCCTTGCCGAAGCCGACCAACATCGTGTGCATGGCGGTGAACTACATGGAGGACGGCACCCGCACCGAGCCCGCGCCCATCAACGCCTTCATGAAGTCGCCCGGCGCGATCATCGGCCCCAACGAGACGATGGTGCTGCCCGACGTGCCCGCCACCATCTTCGAGGGCGAGGCCGAGATGGCGGTGATCATCGGCAAGCGCGCCGCTGCCGTCCCCGCCGCGCGCGCGATGGACTACGTCTTCGGCTACTGCAACTTCATCGACGGCTCCGCGCGCGGCCTGCTTCCGCCCGGCAACACCTTCTACCAGATGAAGTCGCGCGACACCTTCGCGCCGATCGGGCCCTACCTGGTGACCGCCGACGAGATCACCGACCCTCACAAGCTGGCGATCCGCCTCTCGGTCAACGGAACCGTGAAGCAGTCGTTCAACACCAGCGACATGGCCCACAAGATCCCGCGCTGCATCGAGTGGGTGACCAGCATCCACACCCTCGAGCCCGGGGACATCCTCGCCACCGGCACCAACCACCGGGGGCTCTCCGCGTTCATTGACGGCGACCGGATCGAGCTTGAGACGGAGGGGCTCGGCGCGCTGCACTTCAACATCAAGGACGACCTCAAGCGCACCTGGTCACGTGAGACGCGCCTGGATCGTCAGGAGAAGCGGCAGGAGGGCACGACGCCCCAGCTGACCGGCAAGCACAAGAAATGAAGATCAGCCACGTCACCACCCGCGTGCTCTCCACGCCGGCGGACAATCCATTGGTGGTTGGTCTGCCCGCGCCGGCCGACACGCGCGAGTTCGTGCTGCTCGAGCTGGGGACCGACCAGGGTCTGGTGGGCATCGGCCTCACGTTCTTCGGCGGCGCGCTCACCCCCGCCCTGCGCGCGGCGGTGGAGGGACTCGCGCGCATCACGATCGGCATGGACCCGAGCCAGGTGGAGGCGATCGCGGGCAAGTGCCGGCGCTTGGCGGGCAGCTCGGGGCCGGGCGGCATCTTCTCGCTCGCGCTCTCCGCGGTGGACATGGCGTGCTGGGACCTCATGGGCAAGGCGGCTGGCCGCTCGGTGTGCGCGCTGCTCGGCGGCCTACGCGACCGCGCGCCCACGTACGCCAGTGGCGCGCTGATGCGACAGCACCCTGTGGACTATCTTGCCAAGGCCGGGCCCCGGCTCCGCGACATGGGCTTCCGCCAGATGAAGATGCAGTGCGGGAGCGAGCCCACCATCGCGGCGTCGGTGGAGCGCGTGCGGGTCATGCGCGAGTCCATCGGGCCCGACGTGGACCTGATGTGCGACATCAACCAGCTCTGGAGCGTCCACCACGCGATCGACGTGGGCCAGCGCATTCGCGACTACCACCTCTACTGGCTGGAAGACCCCACGACCCACGACGACTACGCGGGCCTGGCGCGCATCGCCGACGCGCTCGACACGCCGATCGCCGCGGGCGAGTACCACTACGGGATCGTGCCGTTCCGTCACCTGCTCGAGGCGCGCTCGATCGACATCGTGATGATCGACCTCCTGCGGGTGGGCGGTATCACCCAGTGGATGAAGGTGGCCGGCATGGCCGAGGCCTTCAACCTGCCCGTCGTCAGTCATCTAATCCCGGAGATCCACGTGCACCTGATCGCGGCGATCCCCAACGGGCTCACCGTCGAGTACATGCCGTGGACACTGCGCCTCTACGAGGACACTCCGAAAATCGAGGACGGCAAGCTCGTGGTCCCCGACCGGCCCGGGCTGGGGCTCGCCTTCGATCAGGCCGCGATCAAGCGGTACCAGGTCGGCTAGCTCGCGTAGAGCACCAAGGAGAGCGCCATGAGCCACTACCACGACTCGGATGATCTGAAGGTGATCGGAGAGTTCAAGAAGCTCGCGCCCGCGGAGTTCAAGGGCTTCGTCGAGCTGGACTCGATCGTTGGACGCGACGACGGCAAGATTCCGCGGAAGTATCGGGAGCTGATCGCGCTGGCGGTGGCGTGCACGACCCAGTGCCCGTACTGTCTCGACGTGCACACTCGCAATGCGAAGAAGGCGGGGGCCACCCGCGAGGAGGTCACCGAGGCCGCGCTGCTGTCCGCGGCCCTCCGCGCGGGCGCCGCCACCACCCACGGGGCCCTCGCGCTCAAGCTCTTCGATCAGGCGTAGCCTCAGCCCGAGGTCTCGGGCGACGACGTCCGAGCCGAGCAGCCGGCCCCGCCGTCACGCGGGTCCCATCTGGCCCGCGTGGCGACGGCGCTCGACGCCCGCTACGCTCTGCGCGGCAGGGCGGCTTCGTCCCGCTCCATACGCGCCTGCAGCCTCGCGCGCAGGCTCTCCACGATGTGCGCGGGGGCGGTCTGCGGCGAGCCCGCCCGGAAGGGCGGCTGCGGGTCGTACTCGATGCCGAGCTGGATGGACTGCGCCACGTCGTCGCCCGCGATGCGCGCAGCCAGCGTCAGCGCCATGTCGATGCCGGACGACACGCCAGCCGCGGTGATCACCCTCCCCTGCTCCACCACCCGCTTCAGCGTGGGCCGCGCCCCGTAGTCGGCGAGGCGGTCCAGCGACATCCAGTGCGTGGTGGCCTCGAGGCCCTTCAGGATGCCGGCGGCGGCCAGCAGCATGGATCCGGTGCACACCGAGGTGGTCCACCGGCTCGTCTCGTGCGCGGCGCGAATCCAGTCCAGCAGCGGGTTCGGTGTCATCAGCGCGCGGGTGCCGAAGCCGCCCGGCACCACCAGCACCTCCGGGTGCGGCACCGCGTCGAGCGGCTCGTCCGCGATGAGGGTGAGCTGGCGGTTGTCGGTCTGGTAGGGCCCCGGCGTGACTGCGATGAAGCGGACACGGGCGCCGGGCAGGCGCGAGAGCACCTCGTAGGGGCCGATGGCGTCCAGGGCGGTGATCGACGGGAACAGCGGGATCGCGATGTCCATGGGTGATCCTCCTCGGGTCTGGGTGATCTCTCCTGTCGTCAGTCGAGGAATGGCAGGACCACGAGGGCGTCGGGCTCGAGACCGGCCCGCTCGCAGACCGCCTGGGCCTTCTGCATGAAGGCTTCGGCGCGGCTCTCGTCGCCCAGATCCAGGTGCACGGTAGCGAGACCGTCGTAGCAGGGGAACAGCAGCTGGGGCTCGTCGGCCTCCTCGGCCAGCGCGAGGGCCTCACGATAGTGCGCGATGGCGCGGGTCGGATCGCCGTGGCACTGGTAGATCTGGCCGAGGACGATGAGCGGCACCGCGAGATGGTCGAGCTGGCCGAGACGGCGATCGAGATCGATCGCGGTATTGGCCGCGCCAATGCCCTGCTCGTCGCAGCGGTTGGTGAGCGCGCAGTAGGCCACCGCGAGGTTGGCGTACAAGCGCGACTGGAACCCGAGATCGCCGATCTTCTTCGCGGTCTCGAGGCCGGCGGCGGCGGTCTCGATGGCTCGCGCCGGATCGAGCGTGCTGTAGAGCACGCTCAGGTTGGCGAGTCCGCGGCAGGCCGCCTGCAGCAGCCCATTGTCGCGGGCGAGCGTCACGCTCCGCTCGATGTGCTCCACCGCCTCGGTCAGCCGGCCCAGGCGGGCCAGCGCGACCCCGAGCGTATTGTGGCTCTGGGCCGCGGCGGTCACCGCTTCCGCGCGCCGTTCGCCGTCGAGCGTGGGATCGGCCACGAGGCGCTCGACGTGCTGGCGCGCCTGCTCCGCCCACTCCAGCGCCCGCCCGCTGTCGCCGCTGCGGAACGCCAGACGCCCCATCTCCTGGTAGAGATGCGCGCGCTCGATGTGCTCGCGATCGGCGCCCAGCAGGGCGAGCCCGGCCTCGAAGCAGCGCAGAGCTCGCGGCCGCGCGCCGGCGTCCCAGTGGAGCCCGCCGGTCTTGCGGAGGACCCGGGCTTGCGCGGGCGCGTCCCCGGCCGCGCGGTACCCGGCCTCCAGGATCTCGTACTCGTCGAGCGCGGCGGCACGCCGGCCGATCGGCCCGAGCAGATCGGCCATCCGCTCCCGGGCCACCAGACGGTCCGCGTCGACGTCCTCGCAGTGCTCGAGCGCGTCGAGCGAGCGCCGGTAGTGCCCGATGGCGTCCGCGTTGGCGTACATGCCGCGCGCCCAGTCGCCGGCCGCCATCAGGTAGCGGGCCCCGCGTCGCTTCTCGGCGCCGAGGGCGCAGTGATGCCCGAGGGCCTCCAGCCGCTCGAGGCTCTCGGGCGCGCCCTCGGCCTCGAGCGCGGCGGCCACGCGGGTGTGCAGCTCGGTCCGCCGCGCCACGAGTATGTTCTGGTACACGATCTCCTGCAGGAGCCCGTGACGGAAGCGGTGATCGGGTCCCTGGGTGATCAGGTCGGCCTGCACGAGTGCGGCGAGCGCCGCGTCCATCTGCGCCGGCTCGGTCGAGATCGTCCGGAGCAGCGGCACCGCGAACCGCGGACCGATCACCGCGGCTTCCTGGATGACCCGGCGCTCGGCCGCGCCGAGCCGGTCGAGACGAGCGAGCAGCAGTCCGTGCAGCGTGGAGGGCACCGGCCGCGTCGCCGCGTCCGCCGCGCAGCGCCAGCCCTCGCCGTCGCGGACCAGCACGCCGGCGGCCACCAGGGCGCGCACGACCTCCTCGAGATAGAAGGGGTTGCCGCCGGCCTGCCCGAGGATCGTCGCCCGCAGCGGCTCCGGAAATCGCTCCGTGGAGTCCCCGAACCACGCGGTCAGCAGAGCGAAGCTGTCCGAAGGCGACAGCCCGGTCACCTCGATAGCGGTGTGCGGCGCGCGGCTCGTGCCGAGCGCGTCCCGGTCGAGCGTGGGCCGGTACATCAGGAGGATCAGGAGCGGCCGATCCGCCAGTCGGTCGGCGAGCGCGCCGAGCAATTCGATGGACGCGGCGTCGGCCCAGTGCAGGTCCTCCACCACCAGCACCAGCGGGCCGGTTGCGAGTCGACGCTCGGTCAGGATGCCGGCGGCCATGAAGATCTGGCGCTTGAGCTGCTCGGGCGGCAGGTGACGGGTGCGCGCATCATCGCGCTCGAGACCGAGTACCTGGGCGATCGCGGCCAGCATGGCCGCGCGATCTTCCGCGGCGATGCCGAGTCCGTCCAGGCCCGCCGCGACCTTGGAGCGGGCGACGTCGACGGAGTCGCCGAGATCGACCCCATAGGCGTCGCGCAGGAGCGCGGCCACCGCGCCGTAGGTCTGCTCACCCAGCGACGAGCACGCGGCGCGCCGGATCGTGGTGTCGGCGAGGCGGCCGGTCGCCTCGAGCCGGGCGAAGAACTCGCGCTGCAAGCGTGACTTCCCGGCGCCCGGCTCGCCGATCAGGCTCAGCACCTGGGCGCGGCCAGCGCGCATGTCGTCGAAGGCCGCCTCCATCAGGCGTAGCTCGCGCTCGCGGCCCACGACCGGCGCGGCCAGCCCGAGCCCCTCGAGGCCGCGGGCCGAGCGCGGCGCGGCGAGCGCGTCGAGCAGACGGTGCACCGTCACCGGCTCGCTCTTGCCCTTGAGCCGCAGCGCCTCGCCCGGCGCGAACGCGAAAGCGTGGTGCGTGAGCTGATACGTGGCGTCGCTGACCAGGATGTCGCCCGCCGGGGCTGCGCTCTGCAGGCGGGAGGCGGTGTTGACGGTGTCGCCAGTCACCGCGTACGCTGCGTCGGCGGCCGCGCCGATGCGCCCGGCCACCACCGGGCCGGTGTTGACGCCAATGTGCAGCGCGAGCGGCCGTCCTACCCGCCGCTCCCAGCGCCGGTTGAGCACGCCCATCCGCTCCCGCATGAGCAGCGCGGCGCGCAGTCCGCGCTCCGGGTCGTCCTCGTGCGCGCGCGGCGCGCCGAACACTGCCATCACCGCGTCGCCCACGAACTTCTCGACGAAACCCTCGAAGCGCTCGATCGAGCCGGACATCTCGCGGAAGAGATCGCTCTGGATCGCGCGCACGTCTTCGGCGTCCAGGCCCTCGCTCAGCGCGGTGAAGCCGGCCAGGTCCGCGAAGAGCACGGTCACCGGGCGGCGGTCGCCCTCGGGAGCCGCAGGCGCGGGCGGCGGGGTCGGGGCGGCCGCAAGGCGCGCTCCGCACTTCGGGCAGAACGCGAAGTCGGCGGGGGCCTCGAAGGCGCAGCCGCTACAGGTCATGACGTCGCCACCTGCGGCCCCCGCTGCAGGCGAGCCTCCAGCCGCGAGGCGAACGTCGCCACGTGGCGGGTGACGCCCGGGCGAAGCGCGCCGGCAGTGATCCCTCGACCTCCGCGGCGGAGAATGACAGCGGCGCGCTCACCTCCCGGCTCGTCTCAAACCGACCGCGCGTCCTCTTCCTTCGGCATCGGGATCCCTCGCCGGGCCAGCTCGCCTTCCAGGTCCAGCGCCCGCGTGCGCACCGGCCGACCGTCCGGCACCGTCCAGAACACCTCGAACTCGAGACCGTCCGGATCGTTGGCGTAGAGCGAGAGGCTCACCCCATGATCCGAGGAGCCGACCAGCGAGCCCGCGTCGATGAGCCGGCGGCGCGCGCGCACCAGGTCAGTCAGCTCCCCCACCTCCCAGGCCGAGTGATACATACGCACCGCGCCCTCATCGACCGCGCCCACGCCGGGCTGCTCGAAAAGGCCCAGGTGGTGATCCTCGTTGCTGCCCGCGATGCGGAGGAACGCCGCGTTCGGATACAGCGTCTTCACCTCGAAGCCGAGGACGTCGCAGTAGAAGCGCACGCTGCGGTCGACGTCGGACACCCAGAGCACGATGTGCTGCAGCCGCCTGAGCCCGATGCCGCTCATGCGTACTCCACACTCACGGTGATGGCCGCGCACGCGATGATGGTGTCGGCGTTGGGCACGCGCAGGCCGCCCGCCACCGGCCGCACGGTCACCTCGCCGTGGGGCAGCTCCTTCTTCACCCGCTCCACGTCGACCGTGCCGGGATCGGGCACGCCCACCGTGACGTCGACCAGCATGCGCCCGCCCTTCGCGCGCACCTCGGTGAAGAGCGGCAGGCTCGAGTGCCGGATCGCGTCCGAGACCGCGCGGCACGCGGCCTTCGTGCCCTCGTTGCCGTGCACGTCCACTCCCATTCCGAACTCGAGCACCATCGGCTGTGCGGCCACGTTGTTCTCCTCTCGGTTATCCGATCACGCTGCCGCCCATGACCCGGATCGTGTCCCCCGTGATGTAGGCCGACGCGTCGGAGGCGAGGAACAGGCACGCCTCCGCGATCTCCTCCGGGCGACCGAGACGGCCGAGCGGGATGCGTTTCAGCTGCTCCGGCGCCCCCGGCGGCGCCTGGCGGTGCTCAGGGTACCACTCGGCGTAGCGACGCTCGGTGTCGATGGTGCCCGGCACCACCATGTTGACCCGGATGCCCGACGGACCCAGCTCCGCGGCCAGCGCGCGCACCAGGCCGAGCAGGCCCGTCTTGGCCGCGGTGACCGCGGCGGTGCCGGAGCGCCCGGTGATGCTCGACTGCCCGCCGAGGGCGACGATGCTGCCGCGCCCGCGCGCCTTCATACCCGGCACGACCCCGCGGATCAAGTAGAAGGCCGAGTGCAGGTTCACCGCGAACACGCGGTGCCATTCCTCCAGCGAGGTCTCGGTCACCGGCTTGTGCGGCCGGATGGCCGCGTTGCACACCAGCACGTCGATGGCCCCCAGCACCTCGAGCCCGCCCTTGACCATGTTCTCTACCGCCTCGGGGTCGCCGATGTCGCCCAGCACCGACACCACGCGAACGCCGTGCTTGCGGCACTCATCGGCCACCGCCTCCAGCTCCTCGCGGTTGGCGCGCGTGTTGAGGACGAGGTCCGCGCCCTCGGCCGCGAAGGCCAGCGCGATGGCGCGGCCGATGTTGCGGCTGGCCCCGGTGACGAAGGCGGTGCGGCCCGCGAGCTTCATGCCGACGGCTTCAGGCCGGTGACGTGCGGCATCACCTCGGCGGTGAAGAGATCGATGTTGGCCGCGGCCTCCGCCTCGCTCATCTCGCCGAACATCAGCCTGCAGGTCATATAGGTGCAGCGGCTCGCGGCCATCTGCCGCTCGAACTCCTCGCGCACCTGCGCGGGCGTGCCCGCGATGGCGACCCCGCGGCTCCTGGCCTCGTCGAAGTCTCGCGCGAAGCGGATCGGGATCGAGCCGAAGTCGCGCCAGAGCTTGGTGAGGTTGCCGTACCACACTGCGTAGTTCGACCGGCCAAGGGCCATCGCCTCGGCCTCGGTGGGCGCCACCACCACGTGGCGGCCCATGCCGAGGCGCGGCAGGGCGGCATCGCCGTGCTTGCGCTGCCAGACCTCGCGGTAGCGCTCGAACAGCGGCGCCGAGCCCTCGGCGGGCAGGTTGGTGATGACGTTGACGCGATTCGTGGCCGCCCACTCCGCCCCGGCCATGTGGCCCAGGCCGTACCAGAGCGGCGGGTGCGGCTTCTGCAGCGGCTTGAGGATCATCGGGACTTTCCGGTAGACGTATTTCGGCCCGCGATGCTCGAGCACGTCGCTGGTCAGCCCCTGCAGGATCACCTCGAGCCCCTCGCGATAGATCTCCTCGGTCTCGAGATGGTGGAGGTTGAAGTACGCCATCTCGTACGGCACGATGCCGCGCCCCACCCCGAAGTCGAAGCGCCCGCGCGAGAGCTGGTCGAGCATGCACACTTCCTCGATGAGCCGCAGCGGGTCGTAGAGGGGCAGACAGTACACGCACGGCCCCAGGCGAATCCGCCGCGTGCGCTGAGTGGCCGCAGCCAGGAAGATGCCGGGCACCGGGGCGAGGCCGAGCGGCGTGGCGTGGTGCTCGGCCAGGTGGTACGAGTAGAAGCCCGCTGCGTCGTACTTCTCGAGCAGCCGCAGCCGGTGCTCGTAGAAGTCGGCCGCCGGCACGTCGCGCCGGTCGAGGTGATCGAAGATGCCCAGGTCCATGTGCCCTCTCTAGATGGTCAACGGATCAACTGATCCGCGCGCTCGACCAGGAACGGCGGCATCGTGAGCCCGATGAGCTTCGCGGTATTGAGGTTGATCACCAGCTCGAACCTCGGACCTCGGCTGCGCATCAGCGAAGCGCGGTTCCCCGAGGAGGCCGCCCACCACGGTCGCGAGGAAAGCGCGCCGGTCCAACCCGAAACCCTCCGTCCGGCCGCCGGAAGAGAGGTGGAAGCGACCGGAGCAAGCGGCCAGCCCCAAAGACCTTACACTAGCGCCACGTCTCCTGAACGAGTTCTTCACGGCGGGTGCGACGCAGGCCAGAACCCGCGCCGCAAGGCCCGCCGCTGGGGTACCATGGGGACCGCTTTCCAGAGAGACCCCCCGGCGGGGCGGAGAGGAGCCAGCGCGATGTCCTATGACCTTCTGATCAAGAACGGATGGGTGGTGGACGGATCCGGGCTGCCGCGGTTTCGCGCGGACGTGGGAGTGAACAACGGCCGGGTCGCTGCCATCGGTCGACTTCGGGAGGGCGCTCGGGAGGTCATCGACGCGGATGGACGGGTCGTCGCGCCGGGCTTCGTGGACGGCCACACTCACATGGACGCCCAGATCTTCTGGGATCCACTCGGGACATCCTCGTGCTGGCACGGCATCACGAGCGTGGTCATGGGCAACTGCGGCTTCACCCTCGCGCCCTGCGCGAAGAAGGATCGCCACCTGGTCATCCGCAATCTCCAGCGCGCCGAGGACATCGCGGCCGAGGCGATGGAGGCCGGGATCGAGTGGCGCTGGACCACGTTCCCCGAATTCCTCAACGTGCTGGACTCGCTGCCGAAGGGCATCAACTACTCGGGCTATATCGGCCACTCTGCGCTCCGCACCTACGTAATGGGCGAGCGCGCCTTCGACGGGGCTGCCACCGAGGACGACCTGGCCGCGATGGAGCGCGAGCTCCGTGCGGCGCTGATGGCCGGCGCCATCGGATTCACGACTTCCCGCTCTCCCAGTCACGAGACGCCCGACTCCAAGCCGGTGGCCAGCCGCATGGCGGACTGGAGCGAGGTGCGCCGCCTGGTCGGGGTGATGGGCGAGATGAACGCGGGCATCTTCGAGCTGGCGGGCGAGGGCGTGGACCGCCGGGCAGACCATCCCGATCTGCCCGACTACCACCGTCGCCTGAAGGCCCTGGCCGTCGAGACGGGCCGGCCGGTCACCTTCGGCCTCTTCACCCGCAAGGATGCGCCCGAGATGTGGCGCCACTACGTGAGGCTGATCGAGGAGACGCGCGACGCGGGCGGCCGCATGTTCGCCCAGGTGCACAGCCGCGCGCTTTCGCTGGTGCTCTCGTTCAAGACCCAGATGCCGTTCGACCGTCTGCCGGTGTGGAAGGAGCTGCGCGCGCTGCCGCTCGGCGAGCAGCAGGCGCGCCTGCGGGATCCCGAGCTGCGCCGCAAGCTGGTCGAGACCTCCCACGAGCGCGACACCCGCAAGGCCCTCGGCACCGAGGCCCGGCAGGCCGCCTACGACTGGATCTACGTGCTGGACTCGGTGGATCCGCCGCACCGGTCGGTGGCCGAGATCGCGCGGGAGCGCGGCGTGGACCCGGTCGAGGCGATGATCGATCTCGCGCTCGAGAAGGACATGGACCGCTTCTTCTTCCACCCGATCGCCAACGAGAACCAGGAGCTGGCGCTCGAGCTGATCAAGCATCCGCAGGCGGTGGTGACCTTCTCCGACTCGGGCGCGCACGTCTCGCAGCTGATGGATTCATCGCTGCAGACCTATCTGCTGAGCCACTGGGTTCGCGCCAAGCAGGCGCTCACCCTGGAGCAAGCGGTGCGCATGCTGTCCTTCGTGCCCGCGTCGTACTGGGGCTTCACCGATCGCGGCTTGATCCGTGAGGGCATGGCCGCCGACTTCGTGGTCTTCGATCCCGACACCATCGCGGCCGAGCTGCCCGAGGTGGTGCGCGACCTGCCCGCGGGGGCCAAGCGGCTGATCCAGCGCACCCGCGGCATCGCGGCGACGGTGGTCAACGGTGAGACCCTGCTGCGCGACGGCAAGCACACCGGCGCGCATCCCGGACGGCTCCTGCGTGGCCCGCTGGCGCGGGCAACCGCGTAGGAGGACTCACATGGCCAAGCTACTCGAGGGTAGGACCGCGCTGGTCACCGGCGCCGGGCGTGGCATCGGCCGCGGTATCGCGATCTCGCTGGCCGCGGCGGGAGCGAAGGTGGTGGTCAACGACCTGGGCGCCGGGCTCGACGGCGAAGGAGTCGAGAAGGGACCCGCGGCCAAGGTCGTCGACGAGATCGTCAAAGCCGGCGGTATCGCCTCCGCCAACTACGGCTCGGTGGCCGACGACAAGGCAGCCGCCGAGATGGTCGAGCAGTTGGTGAAGACCTACGGCCGCATCGACATCCTGGTCAACGTCGCGGGCATCCTGCGCGACCGCATGATCTTCAACATGACCAAGGAGGAGTGGGACGCGGTGCTGGCCGTGCATCTGGATGGCACCTACTTCTGCACCCGCGCGGCCTCGGTGCACATGCGCGAGCAGAAGTACGGGCGCATCATCTCCATGTCGTCGGTGTCGGCGCTGGGCTCGCCCGGCCAGCCCAACTACGGGGCGGCCAAGGCCGGTATCATCGGGCTCATGTGGTCCACCGCCAACGGCATGGCCAAGTACAACGTCACCGCCAACTCCATCATGCCGAGCGGGGCGACCCGCATGATCGACTCCACCCCGCGGGGACGTCAGGTCTTCGAGCAGACCGGCAAGTGGCCGAGCGAGCAGGCCGTCGGCACCGACCGCGATCCCGACAACGTGGCTCCGCTGGTGACGTTCCTGGCCAGCGAGCAGGCCGGGCACATCAACGGCCAGGTCTTCCACTCCTTCGGCTACGGCTACACCCTGATGGCCCTGCCCGAGCCGATCCGCCGGATCGAGGCCGACCGCAAGCTCGAGCCCGAGGAGCTGGCCAAGCTCTTCCCCGACACGCTCGGCAAAAACCTGCACGAGCCGCCCGGCACCAATTTCGGCAAGAGCCTCGGCGAGCGGTCCAAGAGCGAGTGGCAGGACCTCGGCAAGGGCGTGCGGTACTGGCAGTCGCCCTGGGAGGCGCGCTCCTAGGGGGCCGGACCGGGGCGGCTCACTCGAGCACGTTGTCCGCCCGGAGCAGGATGGACTCAGGAATCGTCAGCCCTAGGGCTCGCGCGGCCTTCAGGTTGATCATCAGCTCGAACTGGGTCGGCTGCTCTACCGGTAGGTCACCCGGCTTCGCCCCTTTCAACACGCGGTCGACGTGGGTGGCCGCGTGTCGCCACATGTCGATGGTGCTGGTCCCATAGAACATCAGGCCGCCGGCTCGCACGTACTCCCGGTCGCCGAACATCGCGATGAGATGGCGTTCGTTGGCCAGCGCGACCACCTCGATGCGGTACGAGGCCAGCAGCGGATCCGCGGTGGTCATGAGCGCATCGGGCTTGCCGGCGCGGACGGCGCCGAAGGCGGCCTCCAGGCTCGGGCGATCGTGAACGCCCAGCGGCTCGATAGTCGCCTGCAGGGTCTTCGCCCATTGCTGCGTCTCCTGCATCGCCCGCACGCTCGCCGAGTTCTGATCGTTGTAGAGCAGCGCGACCCGGGAGATGCCGGGCGAGACCTCGCGGAGCAGCTCGAGCCGCTTGCCGTACTCGGGGCCGATGAACGTCACGCCGGTCAGGTTTCCACCAGGTCGTGTCAGGTTCGAGACCAGCCCGGTCTGCTCGGGAAATGCGGCGCGCCCGAAGATGATCGGGATGGTCTTCGTGGCGTTTTTCGCCGCGAGGGTGGCAGGAGTGCCTGAGGTGCAGATGACGTCCACGCCCGCTTTCACGAGGGAACGCGCCAGCTCGGGAAGTCGTTGCGCGTTTCCTTCACCCAGCGCGTCTCGATGACGATCGACCGCCCTTCGACGTAGTTCAACTGGCTCAAGCCGGCCCGGAGCGCCTCCAGCTCGTATCCGTCGGTCGAGGACGATGCCGGTGAAAGCCAGCCAATGCGCCAGGGGCGGCGCGACTGGGCCCGGGAGAAGCCTGGGCGTGTAACCACTGCCGCCAGAGTGGCGAGGAAGGTGCGCC